>JBAXOF010000104.1:0-11820 GCA_037133375.1 Verrucomicrobiota bacterium
ATCGGCGACCATGTCCACACCGGCATTCACACCGCGATCTATCCGGGCCGCAAGCTCTGGCCTCACACCAGCACCCGCCCGGGCGAGATCGTGCAACGGGATGTGCTTGGCGGCGTGTCGGCGGCGAACCATGGACGTGGTTGAAGATCTTGCAGCGCGGGCATATTGCCCTTGTCCCGAATCGGATTTAGTCAAATAATATTGCGCAAACGCAATGGTTAATGAAGATTGCGTCATACAACACCCTCATTCTGCGCACGTGATCAAAACTGGCCACGGAGAGATCATCGCTGGCGACGCCCTTGAGATTCTGCCATCCCTCGATTCAGGACGGTTTCAAACCATTATAGCCGACCCCCCCATATTATCAGGTGTTGTTAGAACAGGACTGGGATAATAGTTGGAAGTCTCCAGATGACTATTTGGGTTGGACTCTGCGCTGGGTTCGGGAATGCAAGCGGGTTCTGCGGCCCGATGGTCTTCTCTATGTTTTTGGTCAACTGGGCAAGCGCGAGCATGTCTGGTTGCATACCTGTTCCATGCTGGCGAAAGAAATGCAGTTCCACGATATGATCATTTGGGACAGAGCCGTCGGCTACAACGAACGCTATGATTCATTCACTCCCCAATACGAGATGATTCTCGTGCTGCGTCGTGCGGCCAATTCCACTCCGTATTTCAACAAAGATGCCGTGCGGCTTCCATACGAAGAGGAAAAAATTCAATCCTATCTCCGGGATAAACGCTACAAGGACATGGATGCAAGGGAACTGCATCTGAGAAAGGGCAAATACGCGACTAACATCCTCCGAGTGCCATCTCTCAAGGGTTCTTCCAAAGAGAAAATTGGACATCCATCACAGAAACCCATTTCCCTGATCAATCAATTGATCCTTTCCAGCACCAAAAAGGGCGATACTGTGCTTGATCCATTTTTGGGCAGTGGGACCACTGCGGCAGCCGCGGAGTCCCTCGGCCGCAAATGGGTCGGCATCGAAAGCGATGCCGGATATGTCGAGATCTCTCGCAAGAGAATTGAGGGGATTCTAGCGGTCCCTGAACTCACTCTCGATTGAAGGAGCGCGGAGTTGAAAGAACCGGATTATTGAAAGAAAAGCCAAACAATTTCGGGCAATCATGAAGGGTTCGTTGATGTGCCTTTGTCTGAGAACATCGCCAAGGCCAATTGGAGAACAAAATTTGGCGGTCTTGATTGAGACCGGGACATTATGCAATTCTTTTGAGATGGCTTTGTGTCGGTTGTGTTCCAACGGCACATCCCATTTCTGCATGTAGCTGCCGCTATAATCTCCAAAGAGAATGTTGCGGACCCATTCCTCAAAAGAAAACCCGTGTTTTTGAACCTCGGCCATGGGTGGGATGATGTGTTGAATTTCTTGTTGTTTGTGGTGCTGCCAGATGTCGGCGTTACGGGTCGTTTTCTTCATGCAACGTGCTGACCGTAAAATTGCGCTCGTCGGTGAGCGAGAGGAAATAGGCGGTTACTTTCTTGTCCTGTGGCAGGGTGGCAGAGATTGTATGGGTGGTGGTGTCGAGCATGGCGGGCAGTGTATCCCACACCCGCGGCCGCCAGGGGCCACTGTCGCAGGTGAAGACAAGCGCCGCGCGGCGGGCTTCGACCGGACCGGAGAATGTCGCGCTGACGGTTAGATTGGCACGCTGGAGTCGGTTGACCTTCAAGAACGGGGTGCCGAAGTCGATGATACTATCGATATAGGGTTCCACCTCGCGAATGTCCCAGCGGTGTTGGTGCACGATGTGGAGGATCAGGCACATGGCCACCGGGCCTTGGCACTGCAGCGCGGTTTTCTTCAGGGTATTCATCGGGAAGTGGGAATCGTTGGTCCCATTGGCAAACAGCATGGCGCACCGCGCATGTTTCATGTGGCTGGACGGATCATACAGGGCGACCCATTTCTGCATGTTTTGCTTGGACATTTTCTGCTTCAAGAGTCCCTCCCACGCGCCATGTTCCTGATAGAATCCGCAACCAAAGACCGGGACCACGACTTTGAGTTTCGGGTCGAACCCGGCGCTGATACAGCTCAAGTAGCCGCCCCAACTGATGCCTGTGGCACCGATCCGCTCCTTGTCGATTTCCGGGAAGGATTCGAGCAGCGCGTGACCGCGCACGATCGCCGCGATCGCCTGATAGGCCCAGATGTCGCGCGGATTGCGGTTGCGCTTGGCGTCGGCAGTTGCGTCGGTAGACGCGCCTGGTCGCAAGGAGCTCAGCGAGATGAAGCCGAACTCTTGGGCCTCGGTGCCCTCGGTGGCGTCGGTCGGCGCGCCGAAGATCGTGTTGTCCTCAAGGTTGGGCAGGCCGTCGGGCAGCCGCTGGTCAGTGGGCCCGCAGCCCTTGAGATCGAAAACCAATGCGGCGTATCCGCGCCGGGCCCAATGCTCGGCCCACTCCGGAATCGCGGTGCCGCCGCCGCCGTGAATCAGGAGCATAGCCGGAAACGGGCCTTTGCCGTCAGGCCGCGCGTAACGGGCAAAGACGCGCGTCGGCTTGCCGCGGTATAGCACGCCGTCGAAATATAGGTCCTGGACGTATCCCTGAAGCGGATTGGAGGTCAGCGGATCGGCAAACGAAATGCCTTTCATCCGATAGAAGTCGCGGGTGATCGGTTTTTTCTCGCCCCAAGTGACCTGCTTTGGGCAGGTGAACATCTCCTTGAAATTCCAGAGCGTGTCGAAGTCTTGTTGGGTGACCACGTCGGTGTCGGCGCGGTCGGGCTCCGCGTGCGCCATGCCGCAGCACGCTAACAACATGGATGTCACCATGCCGGATAAGTGGAAACGCAGCATATTCTTTAGAGTGGTTAGATTTACGTTAGGGGTTAAGCAGTACGGTGGAATCAGCGTCTCAGCGCAAGGCCGGGCCTGCCTTGAGAGTGTTGTCGTCGATGATTTGCACCGTCGACAGCGTGTTGAGTTGGGCGTAGTTCATATATTCCCAAACGATTGTCTTATCTCTGGTGATCTCGGTGATTTGCGGCAAGCGTGGCACGCCGCGGCCGCCTGGTTGCCAGTTGACAAACACGGTGTTGCCGTTAGGCAGACGCTGCAAGCCCGCAACAGAGCGCAACGGTCGGTCGGGCAGTTCGTTTTCGGTGATCTTCCAGACCTCCTTGGCATCCTTGTCAAACTCGATGATCTCGTGGCCATCGCCGCCGGAGACCAAGGTGTTGCCGTCGGGCAGCCTGATGCCGACAAACGCATGGTGCGACACCGGGAAAGTGCGGAGCAACTTGCCCGTGGCATCGACCTCGTAAAGTTGCTTGTTCTCGCCGTCGCGCGTCTCCGCCATCAGGCCGTATAGATAGGTTCCCTGAGGCGTCTTGCGGACCTGGCGGAAGGTGGCATGGGGATTGGTGATTTTGGTGTTGATTACGATGTTGGCGACGATGTTGCCCTGGCGGTCGAGTTCCAGAATGCGCGGTGGGCTGCCGCTTTTGGCGACCACGACGTTGCCGTTTGGCAGCGGTTGCGCCGAATGGATCTCGCCGCCGACCGGCGCGTCGCAAGTCCTATACTGCCAGACTGGCTCGCCTTGCCGAGTGATCATTTTTGCGCCGCGGGTGTAGGTGTAGAGGATATGGCCGTCGTGGGTCAGGCAGGCATCATTGCAGTCGTCGGTCACCCGCAGCAACCACTCAAGGCCCCCCTGCAAATCGATCACGGCGAGGCGAGCGGTGCCGTTGCCGCCGACAAGCATGCGATGAGCCGCGCCTTGCGTGATCGGGACAATCGGCGGTGGTTTTGAATCGGATTGGGCTGGGAGCGTGGCCATGCCGGTCAGCCATAGGAGGAGTGTCAAGCCGGGAAAATGCAGGTTGTGCATGGTATTGTTAGGAAATTTATCGTCGGGCTGGGTTAACGCGCATAAGCGTAGCTTTGCAGCCTGTCTTGCCAAGGACTCTTATGATAAATCCTTCGCGGGTGCTTGGTTTGGTGCCGCTGGCGCGGCTGCCGCCACCGGATCAGGGTGGCTGCAGTAACCGCCAGACAACCATCCGATATGGAAACAAGTTTCACCCGACGGATGCCCCGCCGCCGCGGCAAACATCTGGTGGAATAAACCTTACAAAATGCGAATGTTAGTAAGGAATATTTATTTACGGCTCCCAAGGGCGATGGCCCGGGTGATTTCCGGAACGAGGGTGACAATTCTAACAATCGTCAGGGTGGGGAAGCGCGGGGCAAGATAGGTCTGCGGGAGCGGGTTCCACGGGTTGGCCACCGCGACGATGAGGGTGTCATGGCCACCGAGGCAGAGCGGCAGGAACACGCCGCGAGACAGGATCCGGGCATCGCATCTGGCAAGCAAGGTGTCGTCGCAGAGCTCCGCCACGTGCGGAAAAAAACTCAAGCCGTTGAGCTTGGCTAACGCGGACATGAAACTGAGGCGGGTGACCCGCCTGGGCACCTGGTCCTGCGGCAGTTCCGCATAGGACGGGTCGTGTGACTCCAGTTCGGCCATGATGTGCCGGCTGGTGAGTTCATCGAAGCAGATGCCATCGAACGCTATCAAAGTTTGAAATGACGGTGGGTGAGAAAGGTCCAGGATTTGTAATCGAGCCGGGCGATGGTGAGAAACGGCCAGATGCCGAAACGGCGTGAAACGAGATCTTGAATTCTCGCAGCGAGAAGGGTGGCGGCGATGGGATTAGCGGAGCCGACGCCGATAGAGCCAGCGTCTTCCGCGTAGATCACGGGAGTCAACAGCCCCTTGGCAAGGTTGCGGAGATAATCGAAGGATTCATAAAAGGCGTGGGGAATGATGAGCCTGCCGGCAAAGGGGATGAGCCGCGGTGATGGATTGAGGGTGGTGGCAAGCCGCTCGCCGAATGCTTCAATGGTTGTCGCGAGGGCTTGTTCCTGCGGCCCGTATAGGCGGGCAATGGCTTCTAACAGGTCAATGGGCCGCCCTTGTGCCTGTGCCACGTGCACGGCATCAATGGCATGATCAACCTCGGTTTGGCTGACCTCGCCCATAAGGATGATCGCCTCTGCAGTTTGGTTGATGCAGGCTTCGACGAGATCATCGCTGTCGTCGTGTGACGGGGCTTGCGGCGACGTAACGAGGCAGGAGGTGAGGGCTGCGGTGGGCATGGCTATTGTGTTAGATATGGGTTTGGCTCGGGATCGAAGCCATGATATGGGGAGTGCCCAGAACAGACTGCGGATGCATCCGTGCGATGTGACAGCTATCAAATATCAACAGGCTGACTACCTATACCTTCGTATATTCGTATCCCGTGTAATCTTAATACTGTATAAATTAAAGCAAGGCTAAGGCCATGGGGATCAGCCTGGCTATCCGGCGCTATTTGTCCGGGACGAGCCGCAGGTGTTCACCTGCGGTGGTTGCCAATTGCAATTGCTTGCCAGACATGTGTTGCGCCAACTGGCCGTTGCGGTGGATGGACACGGTGCAGCCGGGCCATGGATTCAGCAGGATACACGGTCGGCCCTTTACGCTTTCGATCACCACTTGCGTAATCGTTCCATGGTCAATCGCACTGGACACCAGGAAGGCTCCGAAGGTTCTGAGGCGGAAAAAGGCCGCCTTTTGTTTGGCTGGAAACACCGGAAAGATCCGCAGCACATCGTCGTGGCTCTGCAGCATCATTTCATTGAGCATCCCCGGGATGCCGCTGCAGGTCTCGATGCCGCCACCACCGGCATAAATCCACAGATTGGGATAGGCATCGGCGGCAATTTTCGCGCGGGCCTTGGCGAACAGAAAATCCGGATCATACCCGACGCGCGCCGCGCCGATGAAAACGCTCTGAAACGCGTTGCCGTGATGCAGCCACTCTTTGTCAGTCCAGCGACGCAGATCGTCGCGGATCCTATCTAACATAACAGGTGCCGAGTTGAGTCCGATGTTGGTGGCGGGGAACACGAGCCCGTGCATGATGCTGTAATCCAGTCCGATAGATTTAGCGGCGGTGCTGCTGCCACTCTCGCAGGCCCTGAACCGCGTGCAGCCGTTGTCCTCGGCGACCGGCCAATCGCTCAGACCGGCGAGGATATGGCGCCACTTGCCGCGCTTGTCCGCGTCCCGGTTCAGATCCTCGCTGATGCCAATGATCGCCTTGAGGAACACCCGCAGGAAGCCAAGGGATGGGGAGGAATTGAAGTCGCCATAGCCAAGTTTCCAGTCTTTTCCCTGCCATGGGCCGATCTCGTCGAAATTGTCATCATGGATGACATAGCGGCCATTTTCCAGCGTGAGATAGCCTTCCCAAAACGCGGCCACGGCTGCCAGATAGGGATAAATCTTTGTCGCGTAATCCTGGTCATAAGTGTAATGATACCTGAGAAGCATGTTCATGCTGGCAAACAGCGCGTTGCTCTTCTGGCCGAGAAACATGGGTTGTCCCGCCAGATCCTGATAGCTGGAATTTTCGCCGCATTTCTCCTGATAGGATGCGTCCATTCCCGCCTTGTCCTGGAACCTGCAGGTCAGACCTTTGGGCCCGAGCGCGACACTCGCATAGGCGCCTTTCTGGTTGAGGTGCTTGCGCGCATCGGTCTGAAATTCTTCCAGATGTTCTAACAAAGGAGTGTCGTAACAATCCGTCAGACTCACGTGGTTGGATGAATAGAGCGCCCAGAACGGTGCCTCATGGTTGTAGTTGAGGTGAATGTCGCCCGACCAGGCGGTGCGGTCGGAAGTGATCCAATTCCCGTAAAGCCCGGGTGGAAACTGTCCGTTCCGGCTGCAACAGGCCATGATATAGTGCGAGCCATAGTAGTATTTCTCCAGCAGCTTGTCGTCGAGTTCGACGTAGGATGTGGCCCAGAAATCCTGCCACCACTTTTGGTGTGCGGATTTCAGCCGGGTGATGTTGGCAGAGTCCGCGCGTTTGGCCATTTCCATGGTCAAGGCCTCGTAATTCTTAGTGTCATGATTGGTCATCACCGCTGCGGCGATGATCAGGGGATGTCCGGGTTCCAGGGAAAACGCGTTGCCGCGGGCGGGAACCGTGCGCAGGGCCACCATCGCCTCCGAAGGGAACAGCAGGTCTGGGGTCTTGAACTTGCGGGAGACCCACACAACATCACCGTCCTGTCCCTTTGCTGTTTCCGAGCCAAACCCGTCCTTGGCCCACAGGTTGAGTTCCACTTGCACCGGGTGCTTGTCCGTCGATAACTCTAGCAGAATTATGCCGTCGGTGGCCACCACCCGGGCTTCCAGAGTCACGGTGGTGTCCGGCGTGGTAAAGGTTGAACGGAGCACCGGTTCGTAGAGGATTTGTTCCACGTGATAGGACGCGTCTGTAAGTTGGTCGATGCTAACATCGATGCCGCCGATCAAGCTCGGCCCGCATTGCTTGTAGTCCGGCCCGGATTTCCAGAAATCATTCTTGGAGATCCAATAGCGCTGCCGCGCGGGACGACCGCTGACGGTCAGGCCGATGTCGCCGTTGCCGGTGATTGGACTATCAACCCCGTGAAACGATGGCACTTGCTTGGACGGGGAGTTAAACACAGCCTTGTGGCGCGAGACGATCTCCGCCGACTTGGCACAGGGATCCTCGCCGCAGGCCAGGCCGATGCTGCCGATGAGGAGGGTGCCCAGGAAAAACCGCGAGGAGCGGCGGAGCCATGTCCTGATGGTGCTGGGAGGATACAGTGGCCAGGCAAAAACAAGACGAGTCATGAGGGGGGGGGTAAATGTTAGAATGGACGCGCAGGAATCATTACGGCGTCAATTCGGCATTCTTCCATGCTGCCTCCGATCCCGGGGGATTCTGGCTCGGGTGCTTCGCCGGCAAATTCCCGGATAATTTCCCGACATTCTTGGCAATCAAGGCCTTGCGACATACGGCGGTTTCTTGAATAGAGGCAGATTAAGCCAGTCATCCTGTGGTGGCACAGTCGCGCTGAAACCGGGGCTTGCGTTGGAGCGGCAGTGCGCTACTCTCCGCGCACCCAACCTCATGAATTGCCGCCTCCTGACTGTTGCGGGGATGTTTATCTCCGTGCTATCCGCATCTGCTGCGGGAGCTTCCACTCCCCTCGCCGCCAACGGAACACCCCACCCAGCAAAAAATTTCCTAGATGTGGTCGTCTCCGGCGGCATCATGATCTATCCGCTCGGCTTGCTCTCGGTGGTGGGCGTGCTCCTGATTCTGATCTATCTTCTAACAATCAGGCGCAACGCCATTGTCAGCGACCACTTTATGAACACCGCCGAAGCGATGATCCGGCGGCGGGACTACCTGGGCCTGATCGCCTTCAGCCGCCGCCGCAATGAATGCATCGCGCGCATCACCCAGAAAACCCTCAATTTCATCTCGAATAATCCTGGTAACTCCTTTGAAAACGTTCGCGAAGTGGCACAAACCGAGGGGTCGCGGCAGGCGGGCATGCTCACCGCCCGCATAGCTTACCTCGCCGACATCGGCTCCATCGCCCCAATGGTTGGCTTGCTCGGCACGGTGCTGGGCATGATCGAGGCGTTCATTGAGATTTCCTCCGGCGAAGTTCAGGGGGTGCGCCAAATGGGTTTGGCCGAGGGGGTCTCCAAAGCCTTGATCGCCACTGCCGGCGGTCTCGGCATCAGCATCCTGGCACTCACGTTTTACTCGATTTTCCGCGGCCGGGTACAAAAATACATTTCCGAGATGGAAGCGGCTGCCACCCACTTGATCGCCCTGCTTCACGCCCAATTCGAGCGCCAACAGGTGCCTGCCTACACGCCCCACGGCCAACGCCCGCGTGAGGTTTACACGCAGCCCATCCCTTCTCCGCTGGAGGGAGACCGGCCGGATCTGCACGGGATCTAACCAAAGAGGCCCATGCAATTCCACAGTCGTCAGCCACCGCCGATCGCCATGCAACTGGCGCCGATGATTGACATTCTGTTGCTGCTGCTGAGTTTTTTCATTATCACCTGGCAATTCACCCGCTCGGAGACCGAGTTGTCGGTGTCAGTTCCGACCGCCGAAGAAGGGGTGCAAAAAAACCGCTCGCGGGGTGAAATTATCATCAATGTGCTGGCCGATGGTTCGCTCAAGGTCGAAGGTCTCGCGGTGGATCTTAGCCAACTGCGCGAAAAGCTCACTGCCGTGGCCAAACAATTCAAAAACCAACCCGTCCGCATCCGCGGCGATGGGGGCGTGAATTACCAACGCATCGTCGAAGTGATTGACACCTGCCAGAAATCCGGCATTTGGAACATCTCCTTCGCCACCCAGCGCCCCGAGCCATCCAAGTAATCCCGGCACGCCGCCGCCGGCCATCATCTCCGCAACCGTGAAACGTCTCCTCATTGCCGTCATCTGCGCCAGCGCGCCGCTTTACGCCCAAGCCCCGCGCGCCGAACCGGTGGACCCCGCGTTGCTTGCGGACGCCTCAGTCGATCTGTTCGCCCGCGGCAAGAATCTCTACGATTCCGCCCAAGCCAGCACCGATGCTCAAAACCGCCAGACCACGTTCGAGCGCGCCGCGGAAATCTTCAACCTCTATCTGAATGATTTTCCCAACCACCCGAATGCCGAAATGGGCTGGTGGTATCTTGGCAACAGCTACTATCAAAGCGGCCACATGGAGGAGGCCAAGCGTTGCTTCCACACCCTGCTCAACCGCTATGGCAAGGGCAAATGGGCCGCCGCCGCCGCCTACAGCCTCGCCGCGGACCACTACAACAAAGCCGAATACAACCTGGCCGCGCCGCTCTTTGAGCGGTTCTCACAAAACGCCGCCAAACCCGAGGACCGCGCGCGCGGCAACTATTTCACCGGCACCTGCTACCGCATGCTCGGGCAGGATCGCGAAGCCACCACCGCCTATCTCAAAGTGATCGAGGATCCGGCCGGGGGCTTGTTCGCGTCTCAAGCCAAACTCGCCCTCGGGCACCTCGACGCCAAGGCCGGCAAGCTGCAGGAAGCACTGACCCTTTACGAACAAATCATCGCCTCACCGTGCCTCATCAAGCTCCGCGGCGAGGCCGCATTGCACGCCGCCCTCACCGCCACCAAACTTGAAAAACCCGAACTTACCGAGAAATACCTGGGCTTGGTCATGACCACCCCGGGCATGGAAACATTCCGCCTGGATGCACAAAGCGCCCTGATGGCCAACTCCTTCGCCAAAAAAGATTACTCCAAAGTCATCGAGATTTTCCGTAGTAGCCAGCTCAAGGCGGAAGGTGAAAAGGAAGCCACCCGTCTCATGCTCGCCGCCCGCGCCTACCTGCGCCTCAAAAAACCACAGGAGGCGCTCAACCACTTCCGCGAAGTCGAGCAACTCGTCCAGCCGCAACACGACCTGGCGTTCCAAGCGTCCTACTACCGCTTGCTGTGCTTTTTCCAGATTGAAGGCCGTCACCTCCCGGATCAGGTCGATGCCTTCCTGCATCTCTATCAGAAATCGCGGCCCGACGACCCGCGCATCCATACCGCCCTCCTGATGAAAGCGGAAGCGCTCTACTCCGGCAAGGACATCGCCGCTGCCGCAAAGGTGTACAGTGAAATCCAGGCGTCCCACATCAGCGAGGCCAACCGTGCCGGCTTGTTCTATCAACGTGGCTGGTGCCTCGCCGAGGCCGGTGACCCCCAAGGTGCCATCCGCTCACTCAGCGAATTCATCAGCAAGTATCCCAACGATTCGCGCCGACCATCCGCCATTGCCAAGCGGGCCAGCGCTTACGCCGCCAGTGCGGAACCGGCCAAGGCCATTCAGGACTTCGACCGCCTCACCGCCCCGGGCACTCCTCCCGAGCTCGCCTCCTTCGCCTGGCTGGAAAGCGCCCGCATGCGCCGCACCGCAGGCAACCTCCCCGACATGATCGTCCGTTACAAAGGCTTGCTGGAAAATGTCAAGGACCTCAATCCCAAACTGCAGGCGGAGGCCAGCTACTGGATCGGCCAGGGTCTAACTAAAACCAATGCCGCCAAGGAGGCCATCCCCTACCTGGAAAAAGCCCGCAGTCTGCGTGCTGAAACCTACGCCAAGCATGCCGGACTGCTCCTCACACTCGGCTACTTTGCCGCCCAGGACTCGAAAAACCTGGCCAAGGAAATCGATCTGGCCATCCGCGACAAATACGCCAGTGACATCCCCGATCAAGTCGTGCAATGGGCCGGCATGCAGGCTTACAACGGTGATGACTTCGCCGCCACCGCACGCTTCCTCAACCTCGTCGCCAACCCGCAAGAACCTCGCGAAACCCCCAAGGAAGTCTGGCGTTACCTCGCCAAAGCCCGCTTGGAAACCGGCGATGCCGAAGGAGCCCTCGCCGCCACCGCCAACGTCCTCAACGTCGAGGATAATCCCGGCTGGAAGGCTGATGGACTGTTAGATAGCGGCCGCGCCCTGCTCGCCCTCAAGCGCCCGGCCGAAGCCCGCGGCGCCACCGATGAAGCTCTCGCCCTGCGCCCGCAGGGCCGCACCAACGCCGGCCTGCGCGTGCTTTCCGGCGACTTGAAATTGTTGGACAACGACCTCGCCGGTGCCGCCGCCGAATACACCATTGTCGTTGAATTCCACGATGACAAGGATCTCAAGCCGTTGGCTCTGCACAAACTCATCGCCATTTTGGAGCAAGAAAAAGACCCGACGGGAGCCGAAAAATACCGCCGCCAGCTCCAGACCGAGTTTCCCAACTGGCACGCCCCGAAGCCCGCGGCGGGCGGTTGATGGTGAGATCCGAAGTCAAAATCCGAGATTCGTTCTTGAAACCACGGGATTTAACCAATGGCATAAAGCTCTGTTTGCTCCTGCTAAACTGAACTTCGATCTCTGAAATCCGCCGCAGCTCCGACCACCACTTGGATT
>JBAXOF010000105.1:0-11796 GCA_037133375.1 Verrucomicrobiota bacterium
ACACCAGCTTGGCAGCTCCCAGCAGTCCCAGCAGTCCCAGCAGTCCCAGCAGTCCCAGCAGTCCCAGCGAACCGCATCCCGCAGAGTCCGCCGCCGCCCCACCGGACGCCCGCAGCACCCGCCGCAAAATGTCGCTGCTGCGGCGCAAGATTGCCACCCAACTGGTTGCCGCCCAGCAAACGGCCGCCATTCTAACCACATTCAACGAAGTGGACATGAGCGCGGTGATGGAGCTGCGCCAACAACTCCAGGAAAGCTTCCTCAGCAAACACGGCGTCAAACTCGGCTTCATGTCATTTTTCATCAAAGCTGTGGTTCACGCCCTCAAACGGGTGCCTGTTCTCAATGCCCGCATCGATGGCGCCGATGTCATTGAAAACCATTACTACGACATTGGCGTGGCGATCAGCAGCGACAAGGGGCTGTTTGTTCCGGTGCTGCGTGATTGCGACCAGCAATCCCTGGCCCACATCGAGCAGGACATCATCAGTTATGCCGAAAAATCCCGCACCGGCAAGATCACCCTTGAAGATCTGCAGGGTGGCGTTTTCACCCTGTCTAACGGCGGGGTCTTTGGCTCCCTGCTCAGCACCCCCATCCTCAATCCTCCCCAAAGCGGCATCCTCGGCATGCACACCATCCAACAGCGCCCCGTCGCCCTCAACGGCCAGGTCGTCATCCGCCCGATGATGTATCTCGCCCTCAGCTACGACCACCGCCTCGTCGATGGCCGCGAAGCCGTCACCTTCCTCAACCACGTCAAAGCCTCACTCGAAGCGCCGATCTGCCTCATGCTCGACGGAATCTGATAGACCGTTAAACCTCGGCACCACATCAGTAGCGCGGTGCCTCGGGCAACGCGAGAGTATACGGCGGGTTCCACAGGGCTTTCGGATAGGCCCTTGGGAAAAGCTCAGCGGCTTGGCGCTGGCCACCCAAGCGTCCGGCTTGGGTGAAATCAAATGGCTTGAAACCGATCAGCGTGGCGGGCGAGTTCGGCTTGAGGCGAAAATCGCCATTGGCCGCATCCACGAACAGCGGGTCGCCGATGAGCGAACCTTCATCCTGCCCGCTGGTCTGCCATTGCTCCCATGACTTGTCACGGAACTTCACGGGCAACCCCGCCCCATTCCAGTAGAGGTTGTTGCGCAGCAAACAACTCTTCACCGGCCACGTCGGCCACACCTCATCCACCAGGTCGCCCACGGTGAAGTAGATCAGGTTGTTCTCAATGGTCATGGAACGGAAATCCTCAATCCGTCCGCACCGCATGAGCGGCGCACCGGGATCGAGGATTGGCCCGAAGATGTTGTTGCGGGCGATGTTGTCGCGGCCGTAGTTCACATTGAAGTCATGAGTGGTCACATGATAGACGAGATTGTCCTCGCAGGTCCAGCCGCTGCTGCCTTCGTCCAGATAGATGCCAACCGCCCACGGCAGACCCAGCAGATCATGCAACACGTTGCCGCGCATCACCGAGTCCGGCTGGCGCCCCAAGGTATAGATGCCAGCCCCGTCGGTGAGCACCAACTGCGGCGCGTCGTGAACGCGGTTGTAGTTGATGGCATTGTCGTGATTGGGCGTGTCGGCATAGCCCCATGTCCAACCCATCGAAATGCCGCTGTAATACAAGTCATAGATCTCATTGTGCTCGACCACGATGTGGTGGCCAAAACCGACCCAAATGCCGACTGCTCCCGGATGCATCCGGCCCAGGTGGGCCAGCAAGCAGTCGCGCACCGTGTTGTGGCTTGATAGAACATCCTCGTCGTCGGTCCGCGTCTGGCCGATCTTGATGCCGCCGCCGCCAATATCGGTGAATTCGCAACTCTCGATGGTGTTGCGCTGGCAACCGTCGCCGAGTTCAAGGCAATAGCCGCCCATCCGGGTGAAGACACATTCTTTGAAGGTGAGGTTACGCGCATTCTCGGCGAGAAGTGCTGCTGGCATGGTCGATTCCGCCTGCGGAATGCAATTACCGGTCGGGTCGGTGGTCCAGTTGCCGTGGGCAAAGGTGATCCCGCGGAAACTCAGATTCTCAAGCCATTTCTTGCCACTCGCGTCCCCCTTGATTTCCAGCAAGCGGCTCACGCGTGGTGCGATAACTGTGGTGCGCTCCGGCACCTCACCCGGCAACGGCAGATAGGTCAACTCACCGGTCTTGCGGTCCAGATACCATTCGCCTGACACCTGCGCCTCCTTGACATTCTCCACCAAATATCGCGTCCCGCGGACGAGCGGGTAACGACTGCCACCGCCGACGTCGGCAAGGCCGCCCTCCTCGTTTACTTCATCCAGCCGCAACCGCGAGGTTGACCATTCATGAAAGGCCAGCACCTCCACATCCGATAGATTATTCCACGACGACTTGAGCTCCTCGCCGGCAAAGTGGAACCGATCATGCAAGCCATGCGGTTGCTGGGGACTCGCCGGAGCGGCGGCGGCGATGTAGTAATACCCCTCGCGCGGCAAGCGCGGGCGCGAGCGGCGCTGGCCATCGACAAAGAGCTGCGCAAAGTCCCATTCGCCATTTGCCACGTCGGGCAGCGTCACGGTCCAGCGCCCATCCGCGACATTCCAGCCAGTGACACGTTGTCCTCCACTGAGAATGGGCGGTGCTCCTGGCATCGCGGCATAGGTGATGTTCTGGCCTGGTTTACCGCCATCATCCACCCCGAAAACCACGGTTGCAGTGAGCGGATACTCCCCTGCGGCCAACCACACCGTGATATCCTCAGGGTCGTTTGTCAGATTCCATTCGCGCACCCGGTCCCGGGCCTGTGCCAGCGTCGCCAACGGTTGTTGTGCGGTTCCTGGGTCGTTGTCATTTCCGCTTGTGGCAACGTAAAAATCCTTGGCGTTGCCAGTAATGACGGACAACACCGTGAAACTTGTTAGTAAAAACCCGCGCATTTTATCCCATACGGCGTTATGCGAGGGTTCTTTCAGGCAAAAATCCACTACTCCCAGCGCGGTGTCACCAACGCGCCCACGAGAGAAGCGTCCTCTCCGGTGGGCGCATTCGTCTGGATGCGGGAGCGCCCCCTGGCAACTGTCCACTTTATTTAATGTGGATCCCCGCCTACAGGTTGCCACTCTCCCCAGCCTCATTGAGTTTGAATGACCAGCACCCGACCGAAACGTGTGGTCCCGGCCCCCGGATCCTCAACCACGACCCGTTCCCATGTGGTGTCTATGGCGGTCGCACTGATCGCGGCACCGGTGAAATCCGCCCAGCCGCCTAGGCCTGTGCAAAATTGTGGCGTGTAGGTGATGCCTGGGTTGCCGGTCGCATTGCGGCGCACGAACTCAAGCCGCAGCTTCCCGCCCACATGCATCACGCGCGGCAGTCCGGACGTGCCACCTTCCGCCAACGTGTGGCAGTCGGCTCCGCTCGGGCTGAGGTTGCACGCATACTTGAGCAAGTTGACCACGCCGTCATGATAGGGTGTATCCAGGGCACCTCTCTGATCGGATGGCGCATTCGCTATATAATCCCCAAAGGGATTAGCCGCAGCCGCCACTGTGAGCGTGCCATCCGCATAACCGATGCTGTAGTTGCTGGCCGTGAACGAGCCATAGCTGGGGGCACTCGGCGTGATCGGATAATCTCCCGCCAACGCACCCGCGCTGCCACCCGAGCAGGCCAGGGTTACCGAGCCAATCGTTTCGCTGTGCTGCAAACCGCTGCTGGTGAATTGCGTGCTGCCGCTGCCAAAGGCCAGGCTTGCGCCTTGCGCCTTGCTCCGGTTGTTAGCCGTGACGGTCAGCAGCGCCGGATCGATTGTCACCGCGCCGCTCACGCCGGTTAGAGTGTAGTTGGCCATCGCCGCGCCGCCCAGGGCAAGCGACCCCGGGGACGTAACCGTCTGCGAACCCGCTGCGGCGTCCGCCAAATCTGCGCTGCCTGAGGCCACGGTCACGTCGTCGCTGTCAAGGATGTTGGAAATCGCGAGCACCGAGGCTGCGGCGGTCGCCGTGCCATTGTAATACCGCTCACCGGACAAGACCACAGGCAACGTGCTGATTGTCACCGATCCGCTGGCACCAGTTAGAGTGTAATTGCCCGCCGCAGTGCCACCCAGGGTCAATCCGGAAGTTGACGTGATGGCTCGCGCACCCACACCGGCACCCTCCAAGCCCGCGCTGCCGGAGATCACGGTCACGACGTCACTACTCACCTTGTTAGACACCGTGAGGACCGCAACTGCAGCAGTCGCCGTGCCGTCGTAATTCCGCGTTCCCGCAAAGACCACCGGCAACTTGTTCACCGTCACACTCACGTCGGTGGTGCCAGTGGTGTAGTTGTCAGCTTCCGCACCTGATGGCGTGAAGGACACACTGTGGGAGACCGTGCCTGCGGGCGGCACGGTGGACGAACTGGTGAAGGCCATGCCGCCGCTCACCGTCGCACCTGTTGTTTCGTCGACAAACGTGCCGCTCAAGACCGAGTCGCTCAGCGGTTGGCCGTAGGTGATGTCCGTGGCTGCCGGCGTGGCAGCGACCACCTCCACCAGTTGGAAGCCATTAACCATGAGTTTGGAGTCTGGCTCATACACAGTGAAGTTGATTTTTCCGTTGGTGTCCGGCTCCACGTCTTTAAAGACCACATAGTTCACTCCCTCAACCCACGTTGACCCATTTCTGTCCAGAGCACCATTATCGACGTGCTGGGATTGCCCGTTAGATGTCGTGTTGGTCGTTGTAAACGATCCGTGGCTACCGGAGTCACCGTTAATGCGGCCGCTGGCGATGTAGAAATTGTATTTCTTGCCAATTGTAAGCCCGTTGATGTAGCACGCACGCTCTGCACCAGCACCTGGTCCTCCGCCCCAGTCGCTCCATAGGTTAAATCCACCACACTTGAGCATGTCAAGAGAGGGGGTTCCCCAGGCATCGATTCCGTCCGAAAGGCTGATTTTAAAACCAATTGATGAAGTCGTAGCACCAGCGGAGTTCTTCAACGGACTTACCACAGTATCCTTCGATGCAACCTCATTCCACTGTGGACTGCCCCCGGCAGGGCCATTCAATGGTGCAGCAGGCGTAATGCCACTCTGACCAAAATTCACCGTAATCATCTCCCCAACTCCGACCGCCGCCTTATACTTCGGTGTCGCCTTGGCGATTGAGAAAGTTGTGGCAGTAGACGATGCCCCGTAGTAGTTGGCAGCCTCGGCCACGGTCGCCGTCACGGTGTAGCTACCCGCCGCAGTTGGCATGGTGGCGCTTGGCCCGTAGGTTGTGCCGCCTGTGCCCTCATAGATATAGCTCACGGCCCCGTTCGAGGTCGTGGTAACACTGTTAGATCCCTGGCACGCGCCGCTGTAGGTATAGCTTCCGGTGTTGACCGTCACGCCCGGGGTGGCCTTTTCAACCATGTTTCCATCCGCAGAGGTGATGATGTTGACCGATGTGGCACCCGTGCTGGACAACACGATGTTTTGCGAATTGTAGGAGCCTGCCGCAGCGTTGGCGACAAGACGGACATACAACGTACCGCTCGCGCTGCCTCCACTCTGGGTGAAGGTGGCGGTGGGACCAAAGCTTGAACCAGTGGCGGAGACTTCAATACCTAATGGCGCCGTGGCGGTGATGCTGGCCGACAGGTTGGCTCCTGAAATGGCAAAAGCCTGTGCCGTCGAAGCGCTCCCGTAAACCGCCGTGAAGGGCGTCGCCGTGGCCGCACCGGTAATGGTTGGGGTGGGAGAACTACTCGCAGCCTCAAACGTCAAACTCAATGCGCTTATGCCGGAGTCGTCCTCGTTGTCAAACTTGATTCCAATATAGGTATTAATGATCGGACTGCCTTGTGGCACATCAAAGGCAAGCACATAGCTCACCGGCTGCGTGCCTCCGGCGCCGCCATTGAAATGCGAATAGTCTGCGGTACTGGCAGGAGTTCCGCCGGACGAGGTGTAGGCCTTATTGGCGGTTGTCACAGCGCCGCTGCCTCCCGACAAGACCACCATGTCGCTGTTATACACGGCATCTGCGGCAATTGAAGCCATGGATAATGTTGGAGCTTTGCCCCATTCATTACCCGAATCCACCACCGTGACATTAAAAACGTAATGGCCTGCAAGCCATTTCTTGCCGTTGGTCGCGAGGTCCGAACCATTCAAATTAATCAGCCCTGGTCCCCACCAATACCAATAGTTCACGCCCCCAGAGGCCCCCTGCCCTGCCTGTGTATAGTCAAATGAAAAACCTGATGTATTGACGTTGTCGGTGTCTACAATCCCGAAATTCTGTGCATACAGCGTCATGGCTGACGATGCACTGCTGACCGTATTCCCGCTCGCAGAGGTGGTGATATTGACATCTGTGGCACCCGTGCTGGACAACACGATATTTTGCGAATTGTAGGAGCCTGCCGCAGCGTTGGCGGCAAGACGGACATACAACGTACCGCTCGCGCTGCTGCCACTCTGGGTGAAAGTGGCGGTGGAAGCATAGCTTGAATCATTGATGGAGACTTCAAAGCCAAGAGGAGCCGTGGCGGTGATGTCGGTCGTCAGATGGGCTCCTGAAATGCCAAAACTCTGGGCCGTCGAAGCGCTCCCGTAAACCACCGTGAAGGGTGCCGCCGTAGCCGCACCGGTGATAGTTGGGGTGGGAGAGCCACCGACTTCATCGAAGGTCAGCGTGATGGTGCCCGAATAAATGGTTCCTCCTGCCGAATTGTCATAAGTATTACCAATAAAGACGGCAACTGTATTCAGGTCGATGGCTGGAATGCCACCGTCGACAGCCGTTTTCGTCCTTATTAAGGGGGTTCCTACTCCATAAGCCCCAGTGTCTCCGCCCCAGCCCACATGCGTGGTGGCACCCGGAAAAGGGGTCACCCAAAAATCATCGCCGACGGTTAGGGAATTGTCGCCATCGAGAGGATTGCCTGGCGTGGGATCGAAGATTAGGCCGATATTGCCTACATATGACTGGTCACCACCGCCCGCAGCATCGGTGCCTTGCGTCGCATCGATGGAAACCCCCCTTAGTATGGATCCCGCAGGCAGGATTCCCTTTGTGAGCCAAACTCTTGAAAAGGACACATTGAGGATGGTACCACCTCCCGAGCCTGTAAGATCAAAGGTTCTACTAGTCGTTCCCGCAAGCGCGGTGCCAACCAGCAATGCCGCGCCCAGGGTCAAGGCGCAGGCGACGGGTTGGATGGCGCGGGCGGCGCGGTGAAGACGCGAGCGGAGGGACTGGGCCAGGGATGGGATGGATTTGTGCATTGGGGGTGGATGGGTGGGCGCGGAACTACTGTTAGGCAGGAACAGCAGCGGAGGATCTGGGTTGTTTTGAAGACATCCTCCCGGGCGGACGAAAGGACCGGGGAAAGTCGCAAATCCGCCGTGGGTAGCGAGGACAAAATCCCGGATTTTTTCTACCAACCATGTTAAAAGATGGCATGGTTGGGCAGGCATCCGTAGCGGTGGCGACCAAGGCTAAGGGCGCGTAAATAAGTGGATGGACATGGCAGCTTGCGCTTCCAAGCTAACATCGCCGTGGCTTCTGCTCAGTCAAAATCCGGGATTTTGAGCAAGGAGCCGCCCTGCAAGGCGGATTGGTGGGCGACAATACCGGGCGCGGTGTAGGCGAGCGCCTCGTGGATATTCACGGCCGGCTGGCGTTGGCTGAGGATGGAGTCGATGAATTCGTGGGTGATGAAACAGTGGGATCCCTCATGACCGCTGTCATGGCGCAGCGGCGCGGGCAGCAGATCCGTGGCCCACCATTTTACTTCCTGATAGGGTTCCAGCACTTGCGCCGCACGCTCAAATCCGCCGGCGTCGCGCTCGGTTTGCCCGTCAGCTTTGGAGCGCACAATGCACGGTCGCGCGCCGTTGGGGCCACCGAAGTAGAAACTCATTTTGTTGCCGTAGAAGCGGGCGCGTTCACCGCCTTGTTGGGCACCGCGCCACCACACGGCGACGCGCATGGAATTGCCCCGGTTGGTCTTGAAGAACGCGGTCTCATTCCAGAACGGGTTTTTGTAAACGTTGTCTTTGAGGATGGGATGGCCGTCACCCCAGCCGATGCAATTGACCTCGGTCAGCCGCTCGCCGGTGACGCTGATCAAGTGCGACGTGCAATGCGTGGGATACTGCATGGGCGCCATGCCATGGCGCCAGGTGCGTTTTCCATCCTCGAAAAACAACTCCTCCAATCCCGGATGATGATACTCGGACTCCGTGTGATAGAGTTGCCCGAACGCGCCCTCCTGATAGAACCTGCGCACCGATTGGGTCAGTTGCTGCCAATGACTGGTTTCGGCCATCATGTAGGTCAGTCCGGACTTTTTCACGGCGTCAACGAGTTGTTGGCATTCCTCCAAGGTCATCGCCGCAGGCACTGCGCAGAGCACATGCTTGCCCGCCGCCAAACACCGTTGCACATGCCGCGCGTGGTCGGGCATCGGCGTGAACAAGGCCACCGCCTCCACCTTGGGATCCTTCAGCAATTCCTCCAGCGAGGCGTACGCCTTGTCACAGCGGTAGGTCTTTTTCAGGTTCTGCCGCCGCTCGGGTCGTAAATCGCTGACGGCTTCGACAATACAGTTAGGGTGCTCGTGAAATTGGAAACTCAGCCCGAAATGACCGCCGACGATGCCCACGCGCAAGCGTCGCTCCGGGCTCTGGGCGAACACCGGCGTGGCCAGCAGACCCGTCGCGGCGGCCGCGCCGAGGGTTGCAAGGAACTCGCGGCGGCCGCGGTTAGCAGACGCGTGGAGGTGATGGAATTGAGTATCGTTGGGCATGACTGATGGACTTTACCAAGATATCCCGCCTGCCCGCCTTACGGTTGTTTGACCACCACGAGTTCGGAAGCGGCGTGATTGTTACGGCCGCCGCCCTGGGTCCGGAACCCATAGACAAAGAAGGCCGTGGTGCCTGCAGGTAGAGGTTTCTGGGAGATCAGTTCGCCCTTACTAATGTTGCACTGGAGAAAATTCCATTTGCGGTCTTTCCATAACCCGCCGGAGGTCGTGAAGTAGATCCAGGCTTCCGTGAAGTCGCCAGTGAATTTTGTGGTCACCACGCCGTTGCCTGGGTTGGTCACCGGGCGGGCCAATTTCGGCAGCGGCGGGCCACCTTTCACGATATTGTCGGCAAAGGTCACAATTTCCGGTGCATCCTCCCAACCGTTGCCATGGCCGTGGGCCAAAAACGGCCGCAAGCACATGCTGCTAGGTCCGCCCGCGAGCTGCGCCGACTTGGCGAAGACATCCATGTGAAAGACCGGGTCGGCCACGCCATTGACCCAGAGCATCGGCATTTTCGCGGAAGGCAAATGCGCCGAGGGATCCCACTTGGCCAAGTATTGACTATACTGCTCGGGAGTCATGTTATGTTTGTGGATGAACCCGCAGCCATAGACAGGAATGACAAAGGCAAACCGCGAGTCCACTCCCGCCACCGCACTCACGACCGTGCCGCCCCAGGAGATGCCGGTCAGGCCGATTTTTTTCGGGTTAATTTCCGGGAATGAACGCAGCAGGGAATTGGCGCGGATCACGTCTGCCACCGCATGATAAAACCATTGTTCCTTGTCGGGCAGCGCGATGTCGCCGAACCATTCGATGCGTGCGGGCCCAGCATTCGGATGGGCGGCACCCAGTGGAGGATTGCCTTCCAGCCCATGGGCATTGCCACCCGGCAAATGCCCCTCCAAATCCATGGCGATGGCCGCATAGCCATGGCTGTTCCAAAATTTGACCCAGTTGGGATAGGCGGTGCCGCCACCGCCATGGGCGCACACCACTGCGGGCCAACCACCCGCCGGCGCAGTCCCTTGCGGTGCCGCATAGTAGGCAAACACCCACGTCGGCTTGCCCTTGTAATCCGCTCCCTCGTAGAAAAACGCCCGCATCCCGTTGGCGGGGCGCTCGGTGGTGGCGTGAATTGGCGGCGTCTTGGCGAGAGCGGGTCCATTCCACACCGCCTGCGATGCCGGACTGGCCGCCGCCGGCAACCCGGATACGGCTAACAACGTGCAAACCCCCGCGGCCGCAACCGCTAGGCGTGGAAAAAGTCGGCTTGTCGGGCATGCTGCGGTGGCGGAAGTCAATGGTGGGTTCATCGTGATTGGCTCTTACGAACATGCCGCAACGGTTCTTTCAAGCGTGACGACGCGGGCGTCTTCGCTCATGCTGCGCGCGCACCACCGACATCGAACCCATGGCTAACTTCGACGCTTTTGAACGCAAAATGACCGCCGCCGGCATGGGAGACGCTCCCATCCGGGCCTTCCGCCATAATTACGAGGCGCTGCTGCGCCATGAATCCGGCATGATCCCGGAGACCTCCCTCGCACCTGTGGCAGATCTAACATCCTGCGCGCATCTGGCAGACACCGCCGCCGATCCGTGTTTGCTAGATAGGGTGGTGATCATCAAGCTCAACGGAGGGCTTGGCACCAGCATGGGCCTGCAAGGCCCAAAATGCCTGCTGCCCGTCCGCGACGGCGTGAATTTCCTCGACCTCATGGTCCGCCAAATCCTCGACCTGCGCCAGCGCAGCGGCTCCAAAGTGCGCTTGTTGCTGATGAATAGCTTCAGCACCAGCCGCGACACTCTGCACCACCTCGCGCGCTACGCCGGCGGCGCGGACATTCTGCCCGCCGCCCACCATCCCACCGCCTGGCTCGCCGATCCCGCAGAAGTTGAGTTGCTGCAAAATCAAATCCCCAAGATCGATGCCGCCACCTTGGCTCCTGTGACATGGCCCGCCGATCCAGCACTGGAATGGTGCCCGCCCGGCCACGGCGATTTGTTTCCCGCACTGGTGGGCAGCGGGTGGTTGGATCGCCTGTTAGCCGAGGGCGTGCGCTACGCCTTTGTCTCCAATGGCGACAATCTCGGGGCCACCCTCGATACCGCGTTGCTCAACTACTTTGCCGCTTCCGAGGCCCCGTTCCTCATGGAAGTGACCCGCCGCACCGCCGCCGATCGCAAGGGCGGCCACCTGGCCAGGCGCAGGAGTGATGGCCGACTCCTATTGCGGGAAGTTGCCCAATGCCCGCCAGCCGATCTCGAGGCATTTCAAGACATCGACCGCCACCGCTATTTCAACACCAACAGTCTGTGGCTGCGGCTGGATTTGCTCAAAACCCAGGTCGCCGCCAACTCCGGCGTCCTGCCGCTGCCGATGATCCAAAATCACAAGACCGTCGATCCCCGCGACCAATCATCACCTGCCGTCATCCAGCTCGAAACCGCCATGGGTGCCGCCATCGAGTGCTTTGCCGGGGCCACCGCCATCGAGGTGCCACGCAGCCGCTTCGCACCCGTCAAAAATACCGCAGACTTGTTAGCCTTACGCTCCGATGCCTATCAAATCCTCGCCAACGGGCACGTCCAGCTCCACCCGGACCGCCACGGCGTGCCGCCCGTCATTACCCTTTCCGAGAATTACAAACTCGTCGATCAACTCGATGCGCTCGGCGTGCCTAGCTTGCT
Source organism: Verrucomicrobiota bacterium (assembly GCA_037133375.1). Taxonomy (GTDB): domain Bacteria; phylum Verrucomicrobiota; class Verrucomicrobiia; order Verrucomicrobiales; family Akkermansiaceae; genus Luteolibacter. The sequence goes on from JBAXOF010000105.1 coordinate 11,468, forward strand.
TTGCTGCCGGTCTCTAACCGTCACCGGCGCGGCGCACTTCCCTCCAGGCACCGTCTTGGAAGGCGACGTCATATGGAACGCGTGAAGGAACCGCCGCCGGCATGAAACGCGACTGACCGAGCCCCGGCGGCATCGCAGGTAGGGCGGATCGGCCCGGTCCGCCGACTTGTCCGCCCGCATGGGCGGTGCCAAGGCGCGGCGGATGGACCGCACATGGGCTGTCCCAGCCGTTGGCCAGTCACGGCGCGGCGAGGCCGCCACGCCCTACCGGGCAGGTAGGGCGGATCGGCCCGGTCCGCCGACTTGTCCGCCCGCATGGGCGGTGCCAA
>JBAXOF010000106.1:0-11779 GCA_037133375.1 Verrucomicrobiota bacterium
TAACCATGGATGCCGGCCCCAACCGCGATGCCTAGCAATACATAGATCCACACCCGGCCGACAATGTCCTTCACGGCATCCCAACCCGCGCGGATACGGCCCGGCCAAGCCATCCCGACGCTTCCGGCATCCATCCCGCCGGGAATTTCGAACACCCATTCCTCGACATGTCGCTCCATTTTCAGACGTCCCAGGATCCACCCCGAAACCATGGCGACCAGCAGGCCGGTCGCAAGATACAAGCCCGCGACCTTCCAACCGAACAAGCCGAACAACAGCACCAAAGCGACCTCGTTGACCATCGGGGCGCTCACCAGAAAGGAAAATGTCACACCCAATGGCACCCCGGTGGTGACAAACCCGATGAACAGCGGCACGGCGGAGCAGGAGCAGAACGGTGTCACGATGCCTAACAGCGCCGCGAGCACGTTGCCGAGCGCTGCGTTTTTTCCGGCCAGAATCCGCCGGGTGCGTTCGGGTGTGAAGAAGGTCCGGATGATGCCGACTGCGAATACGACCAATGCCAGCAACAGGAGCACCTTGGGCGTTTCAAAGATGAAGAACTCCACGGTCGCCGCGAGACGGGTCCCTTTATCTAGCGACAAAATCCCATAGGTGAACCAAGCTGATAGGGCGGCCAGATTCCGGTAAACCAGCCACCATGCCGGCACACCGATGGCGAGCAGGACGATGAAACGAAAAATTCCAGGTCTTACGGGTGATGTGGCAACGTCGTTTTCCAAATGCGTAGGCAATGAGTCCATGGAGGTGGTTTTTTAAATTGGGGAGCGCCGGCATCCTGCCGAACACTCTTCAGCGAAAGAGCTGCACACATATAGAAAATCGAGATGAAAGCTTGTCATGGATCAGGCTATTTCAAAAGCATGGGTTCATACATCACGGTGCCGTATAGATCATCCAGATCCCGCCTAACACAACAAGCGCGCCGCACACGCCTTTGACCCGTATAACAGCCTTGGAAGTTTCGTTCCAATTGAGGAATTTCTGCACCACCTCGGTGGAGGTGCCGGCCAGAACGATGACCGCGCAGTGGCCGATGCCGTAGGCCAGCAGCAACAATACGCCATACCACGGGGCGGACTTCGCCAGCTTGAAGGTGACCCCCAGCATGGGTGCCATGTAGGCAAACGTGCAGGGACCCAACGCCACGCCAAACACTAACCCCAGAATCAGGGCTGCGAGCAACCCCTTACGCTTCAAACCCACTTGCCCCGGCCCGGAAAAGGGCAACGGAATCACACCTAACAAATGCAGTCCCACCACCAAAAATATCAACGCGACGAAGTAATTTCCATATCGTCCCACGTCACCCAGCATGCGTCCAGCGCCCGCTGTGATCGCGCCAATCGCCGCAATGGTGACGAGGATGCCCACGGCGAACAAGGTCGAGGTCAAAAACGCCCGCCGCGTGGTGACCGGCCCCTGCTCGCTGATGAAGCCGACAATGAGCGGAATGCTCGCCAGATGGCACGGGCTGAGCACAATACTCAGAATCCCCCACACCACGGCGGCCCCCAATGCAATCAGCGGTGCGCCTTCGACGGCGTGACTGAGATTCGTAAAAAACTGCTCCATGGTCTGATTGCGAAATGTCAGTTGGAATGTAGAGCGGATGGCTGCTGGCGCAGGTCACGGTTGATGATGTCCCCTCGTCCGCCGTAGAGATCATTGAACTGAAACCGGTAACCAGGCCGCGCTGTCAGGACTAACAGTTCAGCGGGAGGCGTATTGAGAAGATGGCGGATCAAGTCATTTGCCATCGCCTCGAAACGGTCGACATCCGCCGGGTTGACCGGTTGGCCCGCAGCCCGCAGTTCGCGAATATGGTTTTCCAGTTTGGCTTGGGGCTCCGGGAAAACACCTGGTTTCAGCCGCACTTCCCAGGTTTCACCGGTGGAGATTTTTTGAATGATGAAGCCATCGCCAACCGACGCATCGACGCGCAGTGTTTGAAAGTTGATCCGGGCACCGGTGAGCCATGCTGCGGTGTCCATCCAACACGGGCCATTCTTTGAGACGACCCTCAGGTCGGTGCGGTCCACCACTCCGTTAGGAAAGAGTTGCAGCAGAGCGGCCTTGAGTTCGACAAAGCTGATGACCAGTCCGTCGCAAAGATGCCCGTGCATCCGGGCCAGATCTTTGAGTGTGATTTCCTTAGGTTGGGTGGCGAGCCGCCCTACCGCGCTCTCGGTATCGAGCACTCGAACGGCTTGGTTAAATGGGGCGTGCTCAGCCCATTCCGGGAAAAACCCATCCATCAGTGGCACGTCGGCATCACTGGTGACCGCTGGCGTATTGGATTCTGCTGACTGCGGCAGTGGGATCACCTCGGCCACAAGCGAAGTACAGGCACAGCTTGAGCGCGTCGAAAGCCGCTCGTCGCCAGCCTTCCAAATGATCAAACCGGCACCGATGACCGCGGCACCGATGAGGAAACTTCGACAGGAGGGATTCATATCAGTTGCACTCGCCGAGTTTGCAGGCTTTCGAGATTTGCTCGGGACTGAGCTTCATCTTATCGGACAGTGCCTGGGCAATAGTGATCTGGCGGCCTGTCATTGCAGGACGTACGTCCAGCCACTTTTGCAGGTTGGCCTCATTGACGAAAAATCCCTGCTTGAAACATCCTGCGGATGTCCAATTGCCATCCGGTCCCTTCTTTTGGCCAAACCATGCAATGGCCGTCGCCGGATCTAACGAAGAGATCTGTCCGTCCAGGGTTTTGACCCGGATCGTTTCGCCGGTCAGTGCGTCCCTTGCCTCGACCTCGATGTTCTGCTTGAGTCGTGCGGTAACGCCCAGCGAGCAGTGGGTACAACAACCGTAGCCATGCGTGGGCCCAAACTTGACAGCACAGGCATCCTCGGGATAAACGGCTCGGTCGCAAAACGCGCAGCGCGTGGCCAACTCCTTGGACTTGAGCACGTCCCAGGAAACCAGGTAGCCGGTGTTGGCCGGTGGTTCCTTGGTGGCCGCCTCCTTCGATTCAAAGGTTTTGACCGTTGCCCGCCCCTTGGCGTCCATGCCATAAAAATAACTGGCTGCAACCGCAGGAATCAGCTTGCCGCTGATTGAATCCGTCACGCTGACTTTGGCGTCTTCAGCCTTCACATCCGGGTTCACGAGGCTAGACAAATAGATGAAGCAGCAGTGGGGCGAGCAGAAAACATGCTGCTCGGTTTGGCCTTTTACCACGGTCTTGTTTTGGGCATTCACAGTTTCGTCACACATGAAACAAACGGTGTCACGTGGACGAGTGTCAGCGGCCACCGGTGTCTCCCGCACGATGCCGACAGACGCCTTGCCACCGAGGTCCACGCCCAGTTCCTTCCATTTCGCGAGGATGTCCTCCCTACCGAAAAAGCCGGTGTGGCGGAACAGTTCCTTGCCGGTGGCATCAAAGAAAATCTGGGTGGGAATCATCTCCACACCATATTGTTTGCCGGCGTCTTCATTCTGCCACACGTCGATAAACTCGACGTTCATCTTGCCGGCATATTCCTTTTTGAGTTCTGCCAGGATCGGCGCCATCGCCTTGCAGGGAATGCACTTGTTCGCGCCCAGATCCAACAGTTTGGGAAGCTTGGCGGTGGCTTCAGACACTGCCGCGGCCGTGGTGCCCCCGGGTATCGAGGAGTTGGTGGAGTTCCGTGACTTATTGCCTTTAAGCACGATGGCAGCTACCGCCGCCCCCACCACGAGCAGCATGATGATAATCTTGGCCGGTGTTTTCATGATTGTATTAGATGTTAGATTATTGCAGCATGCTCTTGATTTCAGCGACGCCGGGCACCCGCCCGGCCACCTTGACGGTGCCATTGACGGCTAGCGCGGGGGTCATCATCACTCCCATCGCCATGATTTCTTTGAGATCGGTGACCTTGCTGATATCGGCGGCAATGCCGAGTTCCGCCACCGCTTGTTCGGTGACTTGTGCGAGGGTTGTGCATTTGTGGCAACCCGTGCCAAGAACTTGGATCTTCATGAATTAATTTTTGGTTTCGAATTTCGGATTTTGAATTTAGGATTTTCTTCTATCAGGCACAGCACGCGACCCGCAGGGTTTGGACCTTTTCCCCGGCATCAACCCGGTTGATGCACTCGGCAAAGGTGAGCACACAGGGACAGCTAAGCCGATAGAAAATCTGCTGGCCGCGCCGCTCATCGGCGATCAGCCCGGCATGTCTGAGCACCGTCAGGTGGCGGGAGGTGGTCGATGCAGCGCATCCGGCCGCCGCCGCCAATTCGCAGGCACACACCTCGCCAGAACCCAAGGCATGGACCATCGCCATCCGACCGGGATGGCCAAGCGCCTTGAATACCTCGGCCTGGCGCTTGAGAGCCGTCTTCGTCGGCTTCACCGCCGAACCCGTTTTTCCGCTCGTATTACGCTGCATGCCATCAATATTCGCGTTTTCGCGAATTACGCAAGTCTAATCTTGCACCTACTTTGCACTGGTGCCGATCAGATATACTTTGCGCAAGCTCCCGCCTTCTTGGAGTGGTTACCGAGACAGAAGTGTTGCCGTTCCTCGCGGGCAAGCCCCGGAGCAATGCCTGCTGCACGGAGGAAACCGACGCGAAAACCCGCCACTTGATCACACCTCGACAGGTCATTTTCAAACGTGGGCCGCGGGTGGCAGATTGAATGAGTGGTTTGTGCTGCGAACGCAGGCGCGGTTTCGCCGATCAACGGAATGCGGGTGGCGGGCGGGCCGACTCTTTTGCTTGCACAACCGGGCAAAACGGCTAATTCTTGCCCAGTGCCTGTTGCACACGCCGTGCCGGTCAGTTAGTCTGTCGGCACATGGCGTAACACCCGATTGCCAGCCATGGCCAACGACGCCTCCGATATTCCCCAATGCCTGCTCGACGCCGCCCGCACCGGTGAGGAGGCGGCATGGCGCGAGTTGGTGGATCGGCTCTATCCGCTGGTGGCGGGAATCATTCGCAACCACCTGCGTCGCGAGGCTGACCGCGACGACGTGGCGCAAGAGGTGTTCGTCAAGATTTTTGCCAACCTCGGCCAATACGCCGGCCATCAACCCTTCGACCATTGGGTCTCGCGCATCGCCCTGAACGCTTGTCGCGACTGGCTGCGACGCATCGCCGCCAGACCTCTAACATGTCATAGCGACCTGACGGATGACGAGCGCGAGATTCTGGAGCGCACGCTGGCAAGCGACGCGCCGACCCCCGATGAGTCACCCGCCATGCTGCACGATTTGCTCGACCGCTTGATAGCCACGCTCGGGCCCAACGAGCAAATTGTGATCCGCTTGCTTGATCTGGAGCAACGCTCAGTTCAGGATGTCTGCAACCGCACCGGGTGGGGGGACTCCAAGGTCAAGGTCACTGCCATGCGTGCCCGCCGCAAACTCGCCGAACAAATGCAGCGCTTCGAAATCCACTCATCATCAGCACCATGAATGACCCCCAACAAAATTGGCAAAAACTTGTCGCTGCCGCCCGCCGCGCCAATCCCCCGCCAGTCGGGGTCAAGCCCGTGCCGCCCGGCTTTGCCTCACGGATCGTGGCCATGCGTGAGTCGATCATCGTTCTTGCCCGCGTGCTGTTGTGGCGCCGCTGGTCGGTCTCCATCGCAATCTTGTGCTTTGTTATTTGTGTGGTGATCCTTGCCATCCATCGCTGCACCGAATCCACGCCACCGCTCATCGAGACGCCCGAACTCCTGTCACCCGCCCCTTGAAGTCATGAAAGCATCCCCTCGCGACTACCTCGCCATCACCGCCGCCTTGCTCGCCATCCTGCTATGCGGTTATGGCATCGGCTTTGTCGTTGGCGAGCGTGCCACGCGCCTGCGACTCACCCCGGCAACCGGCACCGCCCAGGCACCTGCCGACTGGTCCACAGCCACCACCGAACGCTTGACCCGCGAACTCGCGCTGACCCCCGACCAACAAACCGCCGTTGCCAAGGAAGTTAGCCAGACGGCTACCACCATCGGCACTACCCGCCACCAAGCCATTCGCCAATACCGCAGTGCTTTGATCGATCTCCACCAGCGCCTGCTGCCTCATCTGGACGCCACTCAGTGCCAACAGGTCGAGGTGAGTCGGAAGCAATTGCAGATCTCACTTGACAAGGACAACCAATGATCAGACCTTTTTTCAATCGAAGGAGATATTCAATATGAATCGTTTTGGCTTCATTCTAGGATTTGCAGTATTGGGAATCGCAGCAACCTTGGCCGTCTCGATCAGCATGCGCAATGCGCCCGGTGATCGCAGTCCGAGCACTCGATCCGTCGCAGGCACCTCTCATGTCACCCAGGGCCAACCTAACAGCCAACCCTTCCAGGCGGAGTCGGCCGCCGCTGCCAACTTATTGATGTCTGATACCCAAGCCCGTCATGCAGCCGAGGGCTTCCGCGTGACACTCCACGAAACCCGGTTGGCCGCGCTACCAACCGAGCAACAATCCGTGTGGCGCACCCGCGCCTCCGCAGTCGAAGCCGATGCCCGTGTGCGCCTGGAGCGCCTCACCGCCGAGCTCGAACTCACCTGTCCGCAACGCGACAAAATGTTTCCGGTTCTGGTTCGTTCCACGCCGGGATACGATCCCGTCATGCTCGTCGGCGGCCCCGTGGCCGCAGCCGCCGCAACCTCACTCGCCGCCCTTGAGGAAATCCATCAGGTTCTTGACCCCGCGCAACAGGTGATCGTTGAGGATCAGGAGGTGAACCGGCAACTCTGGTGGCAGGACACCATCTCCCGGCTAGAAGCTAACTTGATAGAATCCATCAACGCCGCAGCCGCTACTCCTGCAGTTGCTTTGCCCACACCTGTGGCACCCGCGCCCGCCACCGAAGAGCTGAGCACCCCGGCAGCCCATGCCACAGGCAATTTGTTCGACCTCCTCGAACCTAAACCGTGACCCTCGCCAATTTTTTTAATTAGTTGTAACCGCCCGCATTGCCGGGCCGTCGGTCCTAATGAAGGGCGGAAATAATTCCCGCCTCGAAAATCAAGAAAGAACAAAACAATGAAAATCAATTGGCTTATAATCTGCGCCCTCTGCTTCTCCCCGTCCGTGTTCGCACAATCGGGACCACAACAACAAAAACGCTTCGGCACCGGCACCTGTCTGCCAGCATACCTTGCCCCATACGACGTCAATGGTGACGGCATCATCGACACAGAAGAACAGCAGGCCATGGTCCAAGCACGCGACCAAATCCGCAAGGGACTCCGTGCGAACTGGGATACCAATGGCGACGGCACAATCAGCGATGAGGAACGCGATCAGGCCAGACTGCGGCTGCGCGACATGATCACCGAGTGCCGTAACACCCGTTTCACGGAAGCTGACATTGACCAAGACGGCGCACTCTCCTATGAGGAATTCAACGACTTGCCTGGCATGGTCAACAAGGATGTGGCTTTGGTGGAGAAAATCTTCGTCAAACTCGATGCCGATGACGACGGCTTGGTCACACTCGAAGAATTCCTCGCTGCGGTGCAACAATGCGACCAAGCCCGCGATGGAACCTGCCCAGCCGGCACAGGTGGCCCAGGCGGCCCCGGCGGCCCCAATAGCAGCAAATAATAGCGGTCTATTCAAGGGGTTGGATGTTAGTGTTAGGGAATACGAGTCCCGCACCGGCGTCCAGCCCCAAACGCACACCGGGACCACTCCATAAATTCCGAACGATATTGACTCCACCGTGCCCATCTGCTGCTTGAGTCTATCAATCACTAACAGGGAGAATTGATGAACCGCTCCACTTTTATTCTTGGCTTTGCGACGTTCATGATTGCAGCGACCTTGGCCGCCTCGATCACCATGCGTAATGTGCCCGACGGCACCCGCGCGGCCACCCGGCCCAGTGCTGGCACGCACCGGACCGATCACGAACGGACCCTGGCCAAGCCGCCGGAAGCGCCAACAAACGCGACCACCTTGAGCCGACAACTCGGCCAGGCCACTCACCAGTCCGCAGTCTTGCGCGTCGCTCTCTCTGAACCTTGGTTGACCACCTTGCCGAGTTCGCAGCAAAGTGCCTGGCGCAGTCGCGCCGCCGCAGTGGAGCTTACCGCCCGCGCGAGTCTGGAGCACCTCACCACCGAGCTTGATCTCAGTGCGGCACAACGCGACAAGATGTTCCCAGCCCTTGTCCGCTCAGCACCGGGCTACGATCCCGTCATGCTCGTCGGCGGCTCCACGACCGCAGCCGCAACCTCGCTCGCCGCCCTTGAGGAAATCCATCAGGTTCTTGACCCCGCGCAACAGGCACTCGTTGAGGACCAGGAGGTGAGTCGGCAACTCTGGTGGCAGGACACCCTCACCCGGCTTGAGGCCAACTTGATAGATTCAACCGGCGGCGTGGCCGCGGTGACTGCGCTTACTTTGCCCGCAGCCGTGGAGACTACGCCCGCCGCTGCGGAGCGTGCCGCGCCGACGACCCATACCCCAAGCAACTTGTTCGACATCGTCAAACCCACACCGTAAACAGTGAAATAATCTGAATTAAATGTAACCGCCAGCGCCAGAAGTGCGTCGGACCCTCTGGCCATCGCAATCAAACAACACCCCATAATGACAATTAAAAGCTTCATCACCATCAGTGCCGCGCTCGCGGCATGGATTAGCCCCGCTTCCGCGCAGATCATTCCTGGCAGATATATCGTCATGCTGCAAGCCGGACACGATCCACAGGGCATGGCAACTATGCACGGCTTGCGTGCCGATCATATCTACGATACCGCAGTGCAAGGCTTTGCCGGGGCGCTCTCGGCCGATCAAGTGCAAGCCTTGCAGCGCGACAGGCGGGTGCTGGTGGTGGAGCCCGACCGTCAGGTCAGCGTGCTCGGCCACTTGGTTACTGCTGGCACCATCAGCGCCGCCACGGTCACCAGCACCGGCGATTTGGTGCCCACCGGTGTGGATCGCATTGACGCCGAGCTGAATCCATGCACGGACGCCTCGGCCATCGGCATTGCCGTCATTGACACTGGCATTTGCCTGACTCATCCCGATCTCTACGTCGCGGGCGGTATCTCGTATGTCACAGGCGTCGCCTCCACCAATGACGACAACGGTCACGGGTCGCATGTGGCAGGCATTGCCGCAGCCAAAATGAATGGTCTGGGCGTGCGCGGGGTGGCCCCCAACGCCAAGTTATTCGCCGTGAAGGTTCTCAACAGCACGGGCAGCGGCACGCTTTCCGCCGTGATATCCGGCGTTAACTGGGTGACCAAGAACGCCAAACTCAAAGGGATCAAAGTGGCCAACGTGAGCCTCGGTTTTACCGCCACCAGCACCACCCTCAACAGTGCTATCACCAAGTCGGTGAGTGCCGGGGTGACCTATGTGGTGGCCGCCGGTAACAGCGCGGTTGACGCGGCCACCATCAGCCCCGCCAATCATCCCAGCGTGATCACCGTCTCGGCCATCGCCGACGAGGATGGTGACTGCGGTGCCGACAGCTTGGCAACCTATTACGGCGCGGACGACAGCTTTGCAACATTCAGCAACTTCGGCGCGGTCGTCGATATCGCCGCGCCGGGCGTGACGATTTACTCAACCTATAAGAATGGCGACTATGCCACCATGTCGGGCACCAGCATGGCCGCGCCCCATGTAACCGGCTGCGCCGCGCTTTACCTCGTCCATCACCCGACAGCAACGCCGGCAACCGTGCGCACGGCCTTGTTGACGCTGGCAACGCCGCAGTCGCCGGTGGCACCTTGGCTGGATACCACCACCAATCGCTGGCGCGGTGGTTTCAGTGGTGACCGCGACACTTCCCACGAACCGCTCGCCGATGCGGCAGGGCTCTAATGATTCACATGCACCCGCGCCGCGTTTTACCTAACATTGTTACCTGCGTTGCCCTGGCGGTATTACCCGCCGGGGCTGGCGTGTTATACAGCACCGAGTTCGAGAATTTCATTAATGGCGATGACAAATGGGTGGATACCGAGGGTTGGATCGGTAACAGCAAGGGTTACGGGGTCCACGGAATCGACCAGGATGTCATTGTAGGCGGAGCTCTCGGCAAGACCGCCTTCCTCGGCTTCAATCAGCCCAGTGCCACCCTTGTTGTTGTCGCCAAGCCGATCAACTACGCCCCCAAAGTCGGCGACTTGCCCCTCGTCCGCGTCGAGACGCTCGTGGGAATCCAGGACTCCGTCACCACCAGTGCCCGCGATAGCTTTTTTGTGAGTGTTTACAATAGCAGCGGTGGCTACTTGGCCGGGATTCGCTTCGACAATCGACTCGACACATACGGTATCTGGCGTGGGGACGGCAAATTAGACTATGACACTGGCGAGGGGTTTGCACGCGGTGACCTTCATTTGTTGAGCTTTGTAATCAACTTGCCAACCAACCGCTGGAGTGCGACTCTGGATGGCAACCCCCTGTTTACCAACGCCCCCTTCACTGCCACCACCAACACCATCAACTTCGGCTTGCTCGCCTACGAATGGCAACTCGACTCGACGACCCCTTCCGGCCATGGCGACAACTGGATGCTGATTGCCGACGTCGTGGTGCGCAGCGCCCCGCTAGGCATTGAGCCATTCAAACCAAGTTCCTTCATACACACCGCCGCCACAAGGACCCTCACCTGGCCCGGCCAGAAAGGCTTCGACTACCAGATCGAATACTCCAACGACCTCATCGACTGGCGCAGGGACTTGCCAAGTGCGGCCTTTCCCTCCATCTTTGTCGATCAAATGCTCACCTTTCAAGATGCAGCATCAGGATTGCCCCGGCGTTTCTACCGAGTCCTGCGAACGGAAACACCGTGATGTGGTAATTTCAGAGTCAGCGGCCAGGATCTCACTTCCCAACGGGGCAGGTGCTTGAAGTTGCCAACCAAAACGCCAAGTTATGAATATTGATCATATTGCCGACAATGCTCAAATGCGGAATGGGTATGGTGAATGGGGCGATGCCAAGCTCTGGACCGAGCGGAATAATGGGAAATGGATCGTAGATCTCCCGTAATTCATAGACCATTGAACATGTAGGCGAACGTGCGGGTGCGGCGTCTGCCGCCTTCCTTCCAACAAAGTGTGTGCTGCGCGGTTAGCCGTCCTTCCGGGTGATCGGCTGATTGAACGTGAATTTCGTGATTGTGGGCGTGATCGGGCTTCCAATAAGCAGACTTTGGCGCTAGGCATTGGCGCGTGCTCCGCTCACTCCGGTTGATGAACTTCCGCTGCTTTGAATCGCTGGCCATGAATGTGCCGGCGGCGGGAGTCGTGTTGGTCGGCAACAATGCCCAAGGCAAAACCTCGATTCTTGAGGCGCTGTGCGTGTTGGTTAGGCTGCAATCGCCGCGAAGCCGCCGCCTGGCCACGCTGGTGCGCAGCGGCAGCGAGGGGTTTGGCGTGGCGGGTGACCCATGGAACCAAGAACGGCAGGTCCGCCACACGCGCGCCGGACTGATGCTCAAGGTGGACGCAGAACCGCGCCCGAGCCAAGGCAACTACCTCAGTGATGGTGGTCTGGTAGTCTGGATGGGCAATGAGGACCTCGACCTGATCCGCGGCCCCGGCGAACAACGCCGCCGCTATCTGGACTTTCTCGGCAGCCAACTCGATCCTGACTACCGCCGCGCCTGGTCACTCTACCGCAGCGCGTTGCGGGCGAAAAACCTGTTGCTCAAGGACGGTCGGCCTCGGGATGCCGAAGTCCTGGCCTACGAGGAAATCCTGGTGGCCAGCGGCACCGTCCTGATGGAATCGCGGACGCGCTTTGTGGCGGAACTCGCGCCGCTCGCCGC
>JBAXOF010000107.1:0-11696 GCA_037133375.1 Verrucomicrobiota bacterium
TTCGCGCTCGGCTACGTGATTGATCTGCCGGCGGTGGCGGTGCCGGTCATGGCCGCCGCCATCCGGCGCGGGGAAACCGGCCGTGCGTTGCTCAGCCTCGCCTGCTTCCCTGCCTTGCGCATTGTCAACAGTTGGTTCATGGTCAAGGCGGTTTGGTTTGAATTCATCTTGCGCCGCCCGTTCACCACTTACGTCAAAGGTCACTAACATTCACCCGTCAAGTTTTCCCATCCCTTATGATTGCTGGAGTCCCTGGTGTCGGTATCAATGGTTTGTTCTATCTGCTGCTCGCGGTGGCATTGCCGTTTCGCGAGTTGCCGCGCACCCTGGCGGGGCGCAGCACCCTCGCACGCTGGGCACTCATCTGCAATCTGGTCGTCATGGCCGCTTCGGTCACGCTCGTCATCGTCGGTGAATATTGGTTTCTCGAGCGAGTGCTGTCGGTGATGGCCGAGCGCTTCCCCGCGACCGGCCCCCAGAGCGCGCTGATGGCGTCGCTCCATGCGGTGGTGCCAAGGCTGTCGGTGGTGCCGTTGGTGGCGCTGGTGGCAGTGATTCTGGGCATTCACGGGCTGCGCTTGGTGGTGCGGTTCGTGGATTGCCTGCGCGCCGGACGGCGGAGCCCAAGCGCCTCCTCCGGAAGTGCCCTGCTGCTGCTCATCACCTGTGTGCTCGCTCCGCCGCAGCGGGCATCCGCCGCCGATGCCCCGGTCGCTGTGCCTGTGCCTGTGCCTGCGCCACTCGCGGTGTATCCGCCGGATGGGTATGATTTTGGCTCGGCCCCAGCGTCGATCCGGGCAGAGTTCGACTCGCTGGATGAATTCTATCAACTTTACTGTGACGCGATGGCCGGCACCCGCGCGGACAAGGCTTATGGATTGGCCCTCGCCAATCAGACCCTTGGCATCATCCGCAATGATCCTGCCTACATCGCCCGTGCCCGGGGCTTGTATGACATGCAACGCGACGTGACCACCGATGCCAAGCAGAAGGCGCTGGCGCAACTCGGCGCGCGGTATGCCGATAGCCTGCTCACCGACGATTACGCAACGAGTGAGGAGCCCAAAGCAGTTGAGCCGATCCACTATGTGAAGGAGCCCGCCCCGGCTCCCGGGTTTCGCAAGATCATCCTTGGTCGCTCCGCCATTCATGTGAAAAGGGGCGCACTGGTCAAAACCCAGGTGGACCGCGTGACACGGGATTGGTTGCTTGCGAAAAACCCGCAGAGAGTCCCGTGGGGCTTCACAGTCGAGGACCATGTGCCGTGGCACGAAGGCGAAAAGTGCAGGGAGTTGGTCGATCTGGCCGGGGCTAACATCACGCCCGTATGGGGCATGAAAGCTACCAAGGTCGGCCAGCGCTGGTTTGCACCCGATGCGACCGGCACGCCACGGTTTGAAATCTCCGAGGACAAGGTCAACAACTATCCCACGACCTGCGTGGTGGATAATCACACCGCGATCGTCAACGACACCCACGGCATCAGCGCCATCGCCTGGGACGCACTGGACGCCGACCTCGTGGTGGGTTGCGGCGACCACCTCGGCAAGATGGATGCGGCGTATTATCTGGCCGAGAAAGGCGTCAATGTCTATGCCCCGACCGACCGCTTTATGGGTGTGCTCATGGGTGCGAAAACGAAGGGCACCATTCTGGGAACCGCGCCGATTAAGAAAGAAGGGGAGGGGGCCGTCATCGGTGATCAACCCATCACCATCGACGTCAATGAGCCGATCGTCGTTTCTGCCGCACCCAGCCGCTACCCGTTGCAGTATTATGACACGCCCAAACGCTATTTTGATGCACTCAGCGAGTATTGCGGCAAGCCCCTCAAGATCACGCCGGTCGAGGTCACGGCCTACGGCAAAGCCATGAATGTCGTAGAGGTGGCCACCAAGCTGAAGGTGAAATTGCTAGGCATCCGGGTGAAAAGCAAGGACGAGCATGCGGCCGTGGCAGCCTGGCTGCGGCAGGATAAAGCCCGGCGCGTGGTGCTTTTTCACACTGCGGTCTATCCGGACGGTTACAAGCTGTTCTTTGAGTTTCCCTCGCAGACCACCTTTGGAGACATTCGGCCGGTCTTTGAGTGAGACTCGCGTGTGCCAATATCGCGCCGGGGCTTGGCGGAGATTCAGACTTCCTGAGCGAGACCTCGAATATCATGATGGCGCGTGAGACCTTGGGCGTTGCCCAAGGCTGGTATAGGATGGGCCGTTGGCCCGGGAACCCAAACCCGAGAGGCGCGAGAATGTGCCAAAGCAATTTCCCACCGAGCTCAGGAACTGTGCGGAACTGTGAGGTTGCATTGACCTTGGGATTGAGCGATGATCTCAACGTGAACGGGCATTTTCCAAGGCGCCTCCGAGCCTCTACAGCCAGATTTGGCTGCTTGGCTCCGTGCGTCTTCTTCCTGGGACTGAGCGGCTGCGGTCCGCAATATACGACGGTGAGTCGCGTCAACCCGCCCAGCCCGGTGGTGGCGGGCGATAAGAGTGAGACCTTTGGTTATCGGCGGTGGATTTCCAAGACGGTCGAACCGGACGTGATCATCATTGGCATTCACGGATTTTGCGGGGCTTCCATCGATTACACCAACCTCGGCAATCATCTGCTCGCCCACCAACCCCGCACCGGGCTCTATGCCTATGAAATCCGCGGCCAGGGTAGTGACCCGATCCGCGAACGCCGCGGCGACATCGGCGACCCGAAGGATTGGTATCGCGATCTGTTTGCCTTCACTCAACTGGTCCGCGAGCGCCATCCGGATGCCAAGATCGTTTGGTTTGGCGAGAGCATGGGTGCCCTCATCGCCGTCCATGCCTTGCGCGAATCACCCGCGACCGACGTGCCATGCGATGCTTTGGCGCTGTCGTCTCCGCTGGTGCGCTTCCGCGATGATATCCCGGCGTGGAAGATCCAGTTGATGGAGGTGGCTGCCACGACCTTCCCACTGGCGCGCGTCTCACTGGACGCGCTAACCGGCGGGCAGGATGTGCAAATGACCCAAACGACGATGCATTCGACCCAAGCGGTAAGCAACTCCTATAACATCAAGCAGTATACGCTGCGCTTGCTCGGCACCCTGGGCAGACATATCGAAACCATGAGCGATTGTGCCACAAACTTGCGGGTGCCCGTATTGGTCCTGCATGGCGGCAAAGACTATTTTAATACCGACTCCGATGTGCTCGGCTTCGTCACGCAGGTGTCCCCGGGGACGTCAAAAACCTACCGAAACTACCCGAACGCTTACCATCTCCTGATGTATGATGCGCAGAAAGAGAAAATTTTCGGGGATATCGAGCGCTGGGTCAATCGCCTGCGCTACCACCAGCTCTGATTTTATTTCAAAAATTCTTGTGGATTCTGCTTGACGGCTGAGTTGTGGGAGCCATCCTGCGCGCCCCGTAACCCCCGCAACTTTCCTAAAATCATGGCACGTATTTGTAGCATCAGAGGCACCCGTGTCCGCTCCGGCGGCAGAATTCATCGGTCTGGTTTGGCCAAGAAAAAGGGCGGGATCGGACGTCACGTCACCAAAGTGGTGAAGCGCACGGTTTCTCCAAATCTTCAGGTCAAGCGCATCTGGGTTCCCGAGCTTGACCAATATGTCCGCCTCAAGTTGAGCTGCCGCGCACTCAAGACCATTAACAAGAATGGCGCCTTCGTCACACTGAAGAAAGCCGGCATCCTCTAAGACAGGAATAGATTTTTTTGGGTATTGTTTCATCACAAGCGGTCCGGTGGCAACACCGGACCGCTTCGTTTGTAGACCGTCCACGCCCTGGTCGGCAGGCTGTCACCCAACCACACAAGGCACTAGAATCCCATCGCTCATGCCGTGGATTTTCTTCTTGTCCGCCGGCACGATGGTCGCCAAGCAGCCCCCGAATGAGGTGACACCGGCGCCATCCGTGAAGAAATACGGGCACAAACGCACGCGGCCTCGCATCATTTCCACCGACCCGTCGTCGCGAAACACCGGATGTTCAATCTGGCGTCCCTCATGGAATTTCTGGACCATCCACAGTTGCTTGGGCAGGCTGTCCAAGGCATGGGTCAGGCGCTCCGACCACTCCGCCGCCGATAGATCGTGCCCTATGAACACGCCCCGCGAACCCCACGCAGTCTCATGAAAACCGCTGATTTTCAGCACCAGTTGGCGGTCGTTTTGGCTGAAATCTGCCACCTCGGCCCACGAATGCGCGTCTAACCGTGGCAACGCGGCTTGTGGCGGCAACGGGGTTGGGTCCAAGACCCAGCCAAAGGGCACCACCTCGCGCAAGCGCTGTAAATGGCTGCTGCGCAAGGAACGTTCCCACTCCCGCTTGAGTGATGGCGACCACAACAACGCCAGCCACAGTTTGTCTTCCAGATGCGGTTTGATCGGCGGCGTGACGCCAAGCGTGCCAGCCGCCGCCTTGGCCGCGAGGGACTCCACCGCTGGCACGGATTGCCAATCAAATAACTCGAAAAACCGATACACATCGCGGCCATCCGGTTGATAGGTCTCCGCCGCCACCACCTCCCATGCCGGGCCGAGTTGGCGGGTGAGCCAGGCCATTTCCGGGCGGTAATCCGCGGCTTCCTCAGATACCAGCACCGCCCCGCCTCGTGGCAACAGCGAGCGAAACCCCTCTATCATTCCGTGCGGACCGCCAAGAACCTTAAACCCAGCCTCCGCATAAACCCCCGATAACCACGCCGTCACGCCGATCCCGCCAGGCACACTGTCGAGTTCGGCTAAAGCAAAACCCTGCTCGGTCAAAATCAAATCCGGCCTGATCACCCGCGGGAATTGGCCGACTGTCCCGGCCTCCCGCTGCCAGTGAACCATCCAGTCCGGTTTTCCCGCATCTAACAAGTCGACCAGCCAGCGTGGCAGTTTTCCGGCCGCGCTCTGGCGATAGAGCGCGTCGCAGGCTTGTTGAAATTTCGCCAGCGGATGTCCCAGCGCCACCATTCGCCGGGCCTCCGCACGGCTCAAACGCAGCGGTTCCGGCGACCAGCGCCAGCTTCCGCCACCAAATAAACCACCCTCAGGCAGCGCTTCCCGCAGCTTGGCTAGACTCAGTTGCATCGCTCCCCACCCTCCACTCCCCAACCCCTCCTGCCAAGCCTGGAATTCCGGATTCGCTGTCTATAACATAATGTCTGGCATTATATAGTGCGCGCGAACGGGAGTCTCAAAGTCGTCTAGGGCTTCAGCCCGGCTCTTATCCTGTAGGCGCGGTGGTGACAGCACGGGGGCTGATGGACCGCATTCTCACGAATGCGCCTACGAGCGCGACCGCTCTCTTCGTAGGCGCGCTGGTGACAGCGCGGGGGCTGATGGGCCGCAGCCAAAACAAAGCAAAAAAACAAAGCTTGCCAAGCCGCCAAACCACCCATATCGTCTCCGCGTTCTTTTCGCAACCACGCGTCAGAACGCGCTTCGTCTGGTCTCTTGCGCCAAGGTCTGAGGAAGAGTCGATTGCAATGGCGTTTTAATACCGAAGCAAATGGACATCTACGTGGGCAATCTGCCCTACACCGCCACAGAAGAGGACGTTACCGGCCTCTTCGCCGCATACGGACCCGTAGAACGGGTTAAAATCATCACCGACCGTGAAACCGGGCGATCCAAGGGATTTGCCTTTGTGACCATTGGTGACCAAGCCCAGTTGAATGCCGCCATCGAGGCACTCAATGGATACGACTACCAAGGCCGCGCCCTGCGCGTGAATGCCTCGGAACCCAAGGAGGCTAGCCCTGGCGGCGGCGGCTACAAAGGTGG
Organism: Verrucomicrobiota bacterium; assembly: GCA_037133375.1. Lineage (GTDB taxonomy): Bacteria > Verrucomicrobiota > Verrucomicrobiia > Verrucomicrobiales > Akkermansiaceae > Luteolibacter. The sequence continues at coordinate 5,777 of JBAXOF010000107.1, forward strand.
CAGCGGCGGCGGCTACAAAGGTGGCGGCGGCGGCGGCTACAAAGGTGGCGGCGGCGGCGGTGGTTGGGATTGATCCCCCTGCTGCCTCAGCAATCCTGAAATCAGCCCGATTCTCACGCTGAGGGTCGGGCATTTCCTTTGTTCATTCAGCTTGTGGCCAACTGCCGTAGCTTTGTTAGATTGTGACCCGCAAAAATCCCTTGCAAACATGCTCGCACCGCATCCATCCTCGCTCTAGAACGCAGGCATCCATCCCGCAAGTGACGGACCAGTGCTCTCCTCCCAATTGCATCCGCCATCACCCTTAACGCTTGCCATTCAACCGCCAGATTTTCCACGCCCTAAAGCGCATATCACTCATCCCATCCCCCGACCATGGCCGCCTCCGATCCTTCTCCCACGCTCCAAACCCTTCCCTCCGACCAACTCCGGGCGCTCCAGTGGCGCTTTGCCGAGCGCTTCGAACTGACCATGCTCGTGCAAGCCGTCCGCCCGGTCGCCCGCGGCCCGGTCGCCCGCCTCGTTGCCCAGGGAGGGCGCAATACCCACGAATGGACGGCGGAAAAAAACTCGCTGCTGGCGGTTTACGATGAATCCGGCATCACCGCAGCGTTCCTCAACCCCGAGCAAGGCGGCTTCATCGAAGGTCCTAAAAACCTCGCCCTCGCCCTCGTCGCCTTCGAACTCTCATGGGTCGATGCCGGCGCTGCCACCTGCAGCCTCGCCAGCAATCTCGGCGTCGCCCCGATCCACGAACGCGGCACCCCCGAGCAAATCGCCCACTACATGCCGCTGGTCTGCCCGCCCGCACCCGGCGAATCCCGCGAGGCAACCCGCGTCGCCTTCGCCCTCACCGAGCCGATTCCCTTCGTGGGAGTGGAAACCGGATTGTTAGGTGGCAAGATGCGCGTCGCCGCTTGGGACGACGGCCAAGAACCCCTCCTCCACATCGACAAACGCGGGCGCTTCATCACCAACATGGACTTCGCCAGCGTGGTCACCGCCGCGGTGGATTCCGCCGATCCGCGGATCAAGGGCAGCTGCATCGTGATCCTTGAGAAGACCGACCCCGGGCTGTGGGATGCCGGGGTGCCGACCCGCAAGATGGTCCACCAACTTTCCTCCACTTGTGATCCGGTCTTCAATCTAACGGTTCCCGCCGCGCGCATCGTCGGCGGCTACACCGTCAAGGACGGCGTGATCATTCCCAACTTCAGCCATAGCGATGTCATCGAAGCCGTCTTCCGCCGCACCCGCGTCACCGTCGGCCTGATGACCTCTGCCAAATTGCTCTCTGCGGTCGAGCCAATCATTCGCTATCAACGCAGCCGGTTCCGGGGTGGTGAAACCGGCACTCCCGGCTCGCCCCGCTACGACCTCGGGTTGCAAACCAAACAAGACGTGTTGCATCGCCTCGTTGATGTGTGGGCCACCGGCGAGGCGGGTGCCGCACTCGGCTTTGAAACCGCGCGCCTGTTTGATCTCCTCGATCCGCTCGACCGGCAGAAAGACCAATTGTTTGCCGAACAAGGGCTTACCGGACGCAGCGCGTTCAAGGCCCTCGCCAAAATCCAACAGGACGCCACCGATTGCATCGAACTCCAAAGCCAGCCTGCGGCAACCCGCGACAACACCCGGCTTGAATTGTTAGAGTCGAATCCGCTGGTGCAATACGCGATCCTGGATGCCCGGGCCAACGTGTTCTGTCCCGCCTGCAAACTCTGGAACACCGGCCACGGCGCCACCATCATGCGCGAGGCCGTCAGTCTGATGGGCGGTTATGGCATCACTGAGGATTGCCCCGGCTTTCTGCCCCATAAATGGATGGATGCCCAACTTGAAGCCACTTACGAAGGCCCGGAAGCGGTGCAACGCCGCCAACTTTCCGTGACCATGACCAACGGTCTCTTCCTCGTGCAGTTTGAAGGTTGGATCAAGGAACTCAAGGCCATCGCCGCCGAACAACCCGGCACCGGTGCCTGCGCGCTGGGTTCCGCCATGGCCCTCTGGCTGTGGACCCTCCGCCATTTGCAGAGCGCCACCGATGCCAACGGCAGCAAACTCTATCAGTCCAACCGCCAGGGCATCACCTTCCCGCTCGCCGACGCGCTGTGCTGGCTCATTGCCTCACGCCAACAAATCCTCGATGTGGTCGAGCTCGGAAAATCCGGTGCCGCGGATCCCTCCGTGGCCGATGAACTGCCCGGTGCCCTCGCCTACCTCAGCGATTTGTGCCACGTCCAGGCGGCCCGCGCCGCCGGTGAAACAGCCCGCATTTGCAGCGAACTCGTCTTCGGGTATAACCAACATCCCGAGTGGACCGAACAAGCATGCGCCGCCTGTTACGGCACCAATGATCTCGATGCCCTTGAAGGCATCATGCCCGGCATCGCCAGCAGCGCACGCGGCACGGCCGATATCACCGCTGCCGGTCAGGCGCACCCAGCCAAAGCCGGTCCCTGCCCGGACACCAGCCGCTTGCAAGCATTCCTGCGCATGCGCTCCAAGCTCGATGGCTGCCTCTACGGCTTCGGCTTGGCCAAGGACCGCGCCGCCAACGCCCTCACCACAGTCATGATCCCGGAAGCACTGGATTACCCAGTCTAAGAAAAGACGCAAGAGTGGAAGATACGAAATTTGGAAGTCCATGAGCCTCAGGACAATTACTACAAGCGCCTGCCTCGCAATCGCCCTTGAGTAAATCAATGCTGAAGCAATATCTTCTCTTGTGTCTTGTGTCTTGAAGTCTTGTGCCTTTAACCGTTAGCCCATTAACCCCTTCCCCACCGTTCCCCATGATTGACCCCATCGACCGCCCCACCATGGATGCCGATATCGTCTGCGTCGGTTTCGGTCCGGCATCCGGCGGTTTTCTAACAACCATCGCGGCGGCGGTGATCCATCCCGACGGCAGTCCGGCACTCGAAAGCCCCTCGATGCCCGGCATGCCCCTGCAAGTCATGTGCTACGAGCGCGCCGATGACATCGGCTTGGGCGTCTCAGGCATAGTCACCAATGCCAGGAGCTTGCGCGAGTCATTCCCTGACCTCGATCCCGCACAAATCCCGATGGCCGCCCCGGTCAGCACGGAAAAAATCCTCTATCTGCTCGATCCGGTGGGGGTCAGCCGCCGCCCGTTCAGCATGCGTGCCGCCGACAAGGCGATCCGTGCCCTCGGTGGCGTCCTCGGCGTCCAACATGATGCGATGGAACTCCCGTGGACCCCGGCGTTCCTCAACAAACACGGCGGCCTCATCCTCTCCATGGGCCAGTTCACCCAATGGGTCGGCAACCAGGTCATGGCCACCGGCGCCGTTCAAATCTGGCCCGGCAGCCCCGTTGCGGAAGCTCTCGTTGAAAATCACGCCGTCACCGGGGTTAGATTGTTAGATCAGGGTGTCGGCAAGGACGGCACGCCTGCCGATGGCTACATGCCCGGCATGGAGGTGCGTGCCGCGCTCACCGTCGTCGCCGACGGCCCGGTGGGTGCCATAGGCCAGCAACTTGACGAGGAATTCGGCGTGCCCGCTGGCCATCACCTGCATGATTGGGCGCTGGGCATGAAATTCGTGGTTGATCTGCCGGAGCACTGCGAACTGCCACCCGGCACCGTCCTGCATACCATCGGCTTCCCGGAGCCGGAGATCTTCGGTTTCCTCTATGTCCATCCCGACCGTGTGGCATCACTGGGCATCTTCGTCCCCTCGTGGTTTGATAGTCCCGCCCGCACCGCTTACCGCTATCTCCAACATTGGATGATGCATCCGTATCTCTGGCGGCATCTGCAAGGCGGACGCCTCCGCTCATGGGGTGCCAAGTCACTGCAGGAATCCGGCCGCCGCGGCGAACCCCATCTCACTGGCGATGGCTTCGCCCGCATCGGCGAAGGCAGCGGCTCCACCAATGTTCTAACCAACTCGGGGGTGGATGAGGCTTGGGCCACCGGCGTCCAACTGGCCGAGGCAGTCATCGAATTGCTCAAGGCCGGCAAACCGTTCACCAAGGACAACCTTGATGCCACCTACGTCAAACGCCGCCGCGCCAGCTGGGTCGAAGCCGAAGGCCGCATCGCCGAAAAAGCCCGCGATGGCTTCCAACGCGGCGTGGTTCCCGGCCTCATCGGCACCATGCTCACCGGCCTCACCAAAGGCCTGTTCGCCATGCCCGGCCGCCCCGGCGCGCCCCACACCCGCGTCCCCGCCCCCGCCGACTACTATGCGGGTCGTATTTCCAAACAAGACCTCGCCGCCATCCGCAAGGATTGCGACACCAAGGGCATCGCCGCCAGCGGCGTGCTGATGGACCGCCTCGGCTGGCCGGCCATCCCGTTCGACGGCGAGTTGTTAGTCTCGCACCAGGACGCGCTGCTGATGGGTGGCAAGGTCCAGGCCCCGGCCGGTTATGCCGATCACGTGGTGTTCCTCTATCCGAGCGACTGCGAGTCGTGCGCCAGCAAAATCTGCGTGGAAATGTGTTCCGGCCAGGCCATCACGCCTAGCGAAAACGGCCGCCCCGTGTTCGACCGCGAAAAGTGCATCCACTGCGGCGCCTGCCTGTGGAATTGCGCCAAGGCCCATCCCAACAACCCGGAGCATACCCTCGTGAGTTTCCAAGCCGGCACCGGCGGGCTGCATTCGGCGGAGAATTAGACTCTGCTTCGTCGCTTGCGTTTTCTTTATATGCTTGTCGGTCAATGGCCACATACAGCTCGGAGAGCAAACAGGCGGCAGAGGCACTGGCGCACGCCAACGAATGTCTGAGACTGGCCACACGGGCGGGAGGCGTGGGTCTCTGGGACTATGACGTCCCCAACAACCGGCTGATCTGGGACCCACAAATGCACAGCCTCTACGGCATCACGCCGGATCAGTTCGATAACGCCTACGAGGCCTGGCTGCCATGCTCGTCCAATGGCTGCCCCAAGGGTCGGTTCACCCGGCCCAATAACTGGGCTTGCCTCGGGGCTCGCGCTCCAGTATTTTCCGCCCGCCGTCCGCCCGGTCATCCGCTGCCAGCGGTGAGTTCCGGTGCTTACGGGTCCCCTTCCGCTTGCGTCTGGTCTTCTGTCTTCTGTCTTCTGTCTTCTGTCTTCTGTCTTCTGTCTTCTGTCTTCTGTCTCAAAGTCTTCCGACTTGTCTTCCCGAATAACTTCTAACCGATAACTGACAACCATGTATTCCATCATCGTCTGCGGCAGTTTTGTGCCCGATCCCCTGCAAACCCTCGAGCCGGTTGCCGGCCCTAACGGACCCGCCTTGAAGAACGAAATGATGCTGCCCTCGTCGCTGGATCCGTGGGCAAGCCACGCGCTGTACGAGGCGGCCAATCTGGCTGCCAAACACCCCGGCAGCAAAGTCTGGCTGGTGAGCCTCGGGCCCAAGGCCAAATTGCAACAAGTGATGATGACCGTCGCCCAGAAAGTGCCCTTCGAACTCATCGCTTTGGATGGCCCGGTCGGTGGTTTCACCGACGCCGCCGACACCGCCGCCGCCCTTGCCGAGGCCATCAGCGCCATCCCCGGCTTGGATCTGGCCAACGTGCTGCTCTTCGGCGGTTGGGAAAGCGCGTCACGCGGTGCCGGAGCGACCCTGCAACTCGTTGGCGAGCGACTCGGCATCACCGAGCAGTTCCAAGGCGTGGACTCCCTAACGATTGAAACCGATGGCAGCCTGCGCGTCATGGAACGAGTCGAAGGCGGCAAGCATCAGGTCTCTGTGTGCACGGCTCCGCCCGCCGTCCTCGGCTGGGCCACCGGCAACCTGCCTGAACCTCGCAACAACCCACAGGTGGGCATGGCCAACATGCGCGGCATCATGCCCGCCCTGCAAAAGGCCAAACCCGCCGCAGTCGGCACCGGCGACATCACCTTTGGCTCGGTCTCCCTGCCTAAGCAAACCCGCGCCACCCAAGTCATCAAGGA
>JBAXOF010000108.1:0-11583 GCA_037133375.1 Verrucomicrobiota bacterium
CGGGTGCCCGCGGCCCTCGAGTTTGTCGCCGGCACGCTGGGCAAAATGACCGAGGGCACGCGCCAGGTGGTTATGCTCACTGACTTCCAGCGCTTGAGCTTCCCGGCCAGCGAGGACAAGGCCTTTGGCCAAGCCGTCGAGCATTTAAAAAAACTCCCAGTCCCGCCCACCATCACCCTTTGGGATGTCGGCGTCGAGGTGAAGGAAAACGTCGCCGTCGACTCGCTCGACTTTTCCAAGCTCATGGTCGGCGTCGGCCAGAAAGTCCAAATCCGCGCCAACATCCGCAACTATGGCGAAACCGCCCGCAACGACTTTCGCGTTAAACTCAAAGTCGATGGCCGGGATAAGGCGACCTCGCAGGTGTTGTTAGGAGCGAAGGCGCAGAGCCAGGTGCTCTTCACCCATGTGTTTGACACGGCGGGCTCGCACGTGGTGGAAATAGAAATTGAGGACGACGCGGTCAAGGCCGACAACAGCTATCTGGCCAGCATCGCGGTGCGCGACAAGCTGCCGGTGCTGCTGGTGGACGGTGCTCCCGGTGCCACGCCCGATGATTTGAAAAGCGAGACCGGCTTTGCGCAGATTGCGCTGTCGCCGTTTGCGGCGGGCAAGGTCGAACAAGCTGACTTGATCCAGGCCACGGTGGTGACGGCCGAGGCCCTCAGCGCCAGGCAGATCACGGACTCCGCCGTGGTGGTGCTGGCCAACGTCGCCAAGCTCGGCGACGAGCAGTTCAAGGCGCTTGAGCTGTTCGTGCGGCAAGGCGGTGGCTTGTTAGTGTTCAGCGGCGATCACACCGACGCGGCATGGTGGAACGGCGCGTTTGGCAAACTCGCGCCACTTCCGTTAGGTTCAATGGCAGGCGATTTGAAAGATGGCGCCCCGACCATGGGCCTAACCAGCCAGCGCTTTGAAAACCCCGCCCTGGAAATCTTCAACGATCCGCAAAATGGCACGCTCTCCGATGTGGCGATCAAGGCTTGGTATCGTCTCAAGCCATCCGAGCGCAGCGGTGGGCCGGAAGACCCGGTGGTGCTGGCGCGGCTCGACAGCGGGGATCCATTCCTGGTGGAAAAACCCTGTGGCGAGGGCCACGTCATCGCCTGCGCCACCACTCTGGACGCGGAGTGGAGCAACCTCCCGGCGCGCCCGTCCTATCTGCCCTTGATCCAGCGGCTTTGCGTTTACCTTGCCTCTAACATCTATCCACGCCGCAACCTGCAGGTCGGCGAACAACTCGTCGGGTTCCTGCCGGTGACCAGCGCTGGCAAAACTGCGGTGCTCACGTTGCCGGACACCAGCACGGTGGAAGTGCCGGTGGTCAAGAAAGGCGAACGTGGGGTGGTCGAATATGCCCAGACCCGCCGTCCCGGGCTTTACACCTTGCTGCCGGCAGGTGGCTCACCCATTCATTACGTGGTCAACGCCGAGCGCAGCGAATCAAACCTGGCCAAACTCAGCACCGCGGAAATCACCACTCTCGCCAAGACCCATGGCTTGCAGTTGGTGCACACCGCGGCGGAATTCAAGGCGCTCGAGAAGGTCCAGCGCTACGGTCACGAGCTATGGAAATGGGCGCTACTGCTGCTGCTGCTCCTGCTCTTTGGTGAACTCATCTTGCAACAAAAATTCGCCCGCGGAAAGCGGCAAATCCCTAATGTGAAATGAAACCACTGATTTCACTGATTATACTGCTATTGAATCATTTGCATCTGAATCAGATTCAACCCAATGGGTAAATTCGCTCAATGACTTATAACAATTCAATTCCTGCTGTGAAATCACTTAAAATCCGTGTAATCAGTGGTGAAAAATACCGCTCTAACCTTTCCCATTTTTTTGTTTGGGGTAAATCATGAACCGCGAAACCGTCACTACGACTCTACTTTGGCTCGGCGATTGGCCGTGGTATGTCGGCCTAACAGCCGCCCTCGCCCTCGCCCTCACCGCGTGGTTGCTCTATCGCCGTGAGGCGGGGGCCATGCGCCCGGCCTTCCGCTTGCTGTTGCCCATCTTGCGCGCGCTGGCGGTCTTTCTCATCGTGGTTCTGCTAGGCGGGCCGGTGCTGCATCACCGCAAGGTCATCGGCGACTTGGCCCGGCTCATCATTTTAGTGGATGGCTCGGAAAGCATGCAACTGGCCGACCCCGGGATGGATGCCGGACGCAAGATCCAGATTCTCGAGCGGCTTGGCATGCTCGATTCCGGGGCGGTCAATCTCGATCAACCCCAGGCGTCCGCCGCTCTAGCCGAAGCAAAAAACCTGGCCGATGGCATGAAGTCAGTCGACGCGCCGGGTGCCGAGGTGGCGAAAAAACTGGCGACGGATTTTGCTGCGCTGGTGGCCAAGGCGGACGGGTTGTTTGCCAATTCCAATAAAACCGCCGAGCAGCTCACCAACTTCCGCACGGAACTGGCCACGCCCGCCACCGAACTGGCGGCCCGCGAGCTCAAATCGGTCGATGACGGCACCCGCGCCGCCCAGGATCTAGCCAAACTCGCGGAGGCCGCAGCCCGTTGGTCCACGGTGATTGCCGGGCTGTTCCAAGAGGCCATCAGCGCCGAGAGCGCCAACCCCGCCGTCAAAAACGCCCTCGCCAAATTCGACGCGCTGCCACGCTGGCAACGGGTGCAGGCACTCATGTTAGGTGGCAAGCCGGAGCAGCGCCTGCTGCCGAAGCTGGCCGACAAGTTCGACCTGCAACTTGCCACCCTCGACAACGGCGAAGTCAAGAGCCTGTGGCAAACCGGGACCAATGACGCGCCGATGCCGGGCACCCTGCCCAAGCCCGAGGGCAGTATCACCAATCTAACCAAAGGCCTCGAGTTCAGTGTGAGCCGCGAACAGAAAACCGGCAAGGGCGCGGTGATCCTCATCACCGACGGCCAGCAGAATGCGGGCGATTCACCGCTCGCCGCCGCCAAGGTTTTGGCCGGCAAGAAAATGCCGGTGTTCACGCTCGGCACCGGCAGCCATGTCCCGCCGCGTGACCTCGCCATTCTCCGCGTCAACGCGCCCGAGAGCGTATTCCACGAGGACGTCGTGCGCGGCGATGTCATGCTCAAGGAAGAAGTCGCCGCCGGCCTGCCCTTCACTCTAACCATCAAGGACGCCGACAAGGTCGTCTTCGAAAAACAACTCACCACGGAGGCCAAGACCCGCCGCAGCGTGCCCTTTGAATTCCCCGTCAAGGATTTGGCAGAGGCGCGCATCAAGGCCCTGCCCGCCGGCGTCGAAGCCCTTAGCGTGCCCATCGATCTCAAAGTCACCCTCACCCCGCTCGATGGAGAGCAGGAACTTTCTAACAATGAAGCCGGCCTCCGCTTCCGCGCCGTCACCCATAAGCGGAAAATCCTGCTGGTGGACGGTCGCCCGCGCTGGGAAATACGCTATTTGAAAAACCTCTATCAGCGCGACGAAAAATGGGAGGTCAATGCCGCCCTCGCCGGCTTGCGTGCCGAGGCAGGCTTTGTCCGCGGCGACAAGGATGGCAATTTTCCCGCCGACAAGGCGATGCTCGATGCCTACGACCTGATTATTTTCGGCGAGGTTCCCAAGGCCTTGCTCAAGCCCGAGGAGATCCGCTGGCTGGCCGACTTCGTGGGCAAACGCGGCGGTGCGATTGTGTTCATCGACGGCGCCCGCGGCCACCTGCGCGAATACGCGGACACCCCGCTCGGGCCGTTGCTGCCCGTGGAATACGCCAATGCCAAGGCACCCACCGGTCTCAAAGCACTGCGCCTGGCAGGCCGTGCCGGCGAGTTGGCACCCTTTGCCTTGAGCCCGGAAATGGCCGCCAATGCCGAAGTCTGGGCGAAGCTGCCGGTCCCGCGCTCGGTGGTCGGGGTCCAACCCTTGCCTGGTGCGGAAGTGCTGATTGAGGCCGACGCAGTTGGCGGGTCGGTGCCGTTGGCGATCTTGCGGCCGTTTGGGGCGGGCAAGGTTTACTACCATGCCTTCGATGATTCCTGGCGCTGGCGCTATGAGGTCGCTGACAAACATCACGTCAAGTTCTGGAACCAGATCGCTAACTTTATCGCCGAGGAACCGTTTGCCGCCCGGGATAAACATGTCTCGTTAGATTCCGGCAAGCTCACCTACGAACCCGGCGAAGAGGCACCCATCCGCGTCCGCTTGCGCAGCGGCGAAGGGAAGCCCGTCACCGACGCCACCGTCACCGCCGTGCTCTCGCGCGATGGCAAGCGCGTGGCCAGCATCGGCCTCACGCCCGCAGAGGGCGGACTCTATCGTGGTAAAACCGCCGCCCTCCAACTCGGCAATTACGAGGTCGCCATCGAGAGCGCGGCCGTGCCGGAAGGCCAGATTAAGGTGCGCACCGAGTTCAAGGTGGAGGCCCAACAGAAAATCGAACGCACTTTGCTCAGCGTCAATGAAGACTTGCTGCGCCAGATCTCGCTGACCAGCGGCGGCCAGTATTTCCGCGAGGAACAAGCCGACCAGTTGGTTAAATTGTTAGAACCGATGACTGCGGGCAACGTTCAAGAAAGTGAGACGCCGCTGCTGGAGAGCAAAGGCTGGTTTGGGCTTGTCGTGTTGTTGCTCACCATGGAATGGCTTATCCGCAAACGTGTCGGCATGCTTTGACAGGTTGTGATTGCTGCGCCACATACTCTCACCCCATGAATTCCACGCTTGATCCGGTCATCTTGCACAAGCTGCGGGCGTTTGCGCGCCGTCGTCGCAGGCTGATCATTCTGCGCGGGGTTTTGGCCACGCTGGCCACCCTCATGGTCGCGATGATCGGAGTGGCCGCGCTCGACTACTGGATTCCCTTGCTTGCCGATGGCGTGCGTTGGGCCCTGAGTGCCACGGCCTACGCGGCCGTCCTCTTTATCATTTGGCGGCAGGGTGTGCGCCCGTTGCTGCACGCGCCGGACGAACGCCAGATCGCCCGCATCGTCGAGCACGCCGAGCCGAAGCTGCGCGAGGATTTGCTATCCGCAGTCGAGCTGGGCAGCACGCAGGGTGAGGTGTTCGACTCCGCGCAATTCCGCGCGCTGCTGCAATCGGATGTCTCCGCGCGCGTCCAGGATCTTGAGGTGGAGACCTTGCTGCCAGTGAGGTTGCTCAAGCGCTATATCAATGTGGCGGCCATCATCGGCATCGTGGTGGTGCTGCTGATGTTGCTGAGTGGCTTCCGCTTCGGCACTTTGTTCCTGCGCGCGTTGCTGCCTGGCGCCAATCTGGAAAATGTCTCGGCCACCCGCATCGTCGTCATCGAACCGAATCCCGGCGATCAGACCGTGGCCCACGGGGATGCGGTGCGCCTCGTCGTTGAACTCAAGGGCGAGGCGACCAAAACCGCGAAACTCGAAACGGAATCTCTAACCGAAGGACGCCAGGTGTCGGCCATGCTCCCGCTTGGCGACAACCGCTTTGCCGCCACCGTCCAGGTCGCCCGCGAAAGCGTCCGCTACCGCGTGCAGGCCGGCGATGCACGCACCCGCCGCTACACCCTGACCGCCATCGCCCGCCCCCATGAGGTTGCGTTTGAAAAAATCTATCAATACCCGGCCTATTCGCGGATTCCCACCAAGACGGTGAAGGAGGACACTGGCGGGCTCAGCGCGCTGGAAGGCACCGAGGTGGAATTGAAAATTTCCACCAACCAACCCGTGAAAAGCGGCGAGTTGCGCCTCGACCGCGGCAAGGCCACCAGCGCCATCGCCTTGGTGGCGCTGCCCGACGGCCGCCTGTCCGCACGCGTCCCGCTCAGCGCGTCCGGAACCTATCGGGTGCATCTGGTCGCCGCCCAAACCGGCTTCGAAAACAAGTTCAGCCCGGAGTATGAACTGCGGGCCGAGCCGGACCTGCTGCCGGTCGTAGAGTTGGACGCGCCGAAGCAGGATCTGGTTTGTCCCTTGGATGATGTGGTCACGCTCAAGGGTCATGCCAGTGACGACATCGGCGTTGCGCGCATCGTGCAGGTAGTCAAAGTCAATGAGCGCGCGTGGAAGGAAGTCGTGCTCAAGGATAACGCGGCTAACAAGGAGGGTGGTGACACGCCTGCCCCCAAAGTTGATGGAGGCAGTGGGGATCTTGCCAGCCCCCGCATGGAACGCGTGGAACGCGAATGGGATCTATCCGAAGAGGAGGTGAAAGCCACCGACATGGTCACCACCAAGCTCGTCGTCACCGACTTCAAGGGCAATAAGGTCGAGTCGCGGCCCCTGCAAATCATGATCGTGGCCGCAGGGTCGGAAATCCCACGGGTCGCTGCGTTGGAAACCCGCAAGGCACTGCTGGATGCGGTGAAAGCCCTCGCCACCGCCGCCAAGGCATTGGCGGAGGAGGCCCGGCTCGCGCGCCTGAAATTCGATCAGAGCGATGACGCCGATCCGGTTCGCAAGCAGATGCTAACAAGTTATGCGGCGGCCTACGTCGACTATGATGCCAAGCTCAGCCAAGCGTGGACGGCGCTCAACGGACCGCTGCGCGAAGCGCCGGCTAATCACGAAAGTGCCGACCTCGTTCTGTTCGGTCGCCTGCTGAGCCGCATCCACAGCGGTGAGGCCCAGCACGCGCGCAAACTTTTCGAATTCCTCAGTCCCGATCCGGCCGCGCCGGGAGCGCGCGACTTGATGCGCGAGATTCAGGACGCCACCAACCGTCTCGATGTGCTCAGCACCTTGGCACTCGTGACCTGCCAATTCAATGTGGCCGCCGAGCAGATCGATGGCTTGGCCGAGTTAGGCAAACTCTTCTGTGATGAACTCGACCGGATCGGCCAGATATTACCTCCCGTGGTCACGCCGGAGATTGCGGCGCGGGTGGTCACCCGCCTGCGCACAGTGCTCAATCTCTCCCGCAGCCTCGACGCCATCATGCTCGCCATCAAGGTGGGCGGCAGCCCCAGAGCCGAAATCGGCGACCGCGTGCTCAATTTCTCGTTAGAGAGAGAAAAGCTCGAGCTCGCCCTGGCCAATATACCTACCGACAACACGCTGGGTGGTTATCTCAAGGGCATCCGTGACAACACGTTCGGCCAGATGCAGAACATCGCCCAGACATATATCGATGAGCGGACGCACCTCGCCAACGCGGCGGGGGCCCTCGGCGACCGCCCGTATGACCAACTCCTAACATCTTCGGAACTTGTTGCCAAAGCCCACCGCAACCTGATGGAGAAGATGGGGGCATCCTGGACCTGCCTCGAACGCCTGCGCGATGAACAGGTGGCAATTCAAAAATTCGACAAGCTCACCCCCGAGCAACGCAGCGCCCTGCTCACGGGTCGCTGGGTGGCGGCGGCGGATATTTTTAAAGGCCACGCCGATTTCGAGGAAGTGCGCGCGGTGGCCGACAATCCATTTGTGAGTGATTTGCGCCGCACGACCGTGGCCATCCAAACCATGCAGGCACTCGCCCGTAGCGACGGCCAGGAAAAAACCACCGAACGCCTGGCCCAGCTCGACCAATGCCTGCGCATCCTGGAAACCGGCCACAACCTGCAGGAATTGATCGACGGTCTCACCGCCCTGAGCGTGGTCGAGCGCTGGGAAGTGCGCACCACCGGCGCACGCACCTCGGCACCACGCGACTGGGCATGGGTCGCCACCCGCGTCTGTATGGCACCCGCCCAACTGACCCGCCTTCACCTAACGGATGAAGCGATCCAGAAGGATGTGGAGGCGGTGACCTCGCTGATGGGGGTTATGCCTAACAGCCAGCCTTTCCTCGCAATCGTCAAGGAAATGGTGGCGCGCAAAACCCTCTCGCGCCAACCGGAAAGCGTGCGCGGCGAGGTGGAGCAGATGGCCGCCAAGATCAAGGAGGCACTCGACAAGTTGCAGAAGCCCATCGCCGAGGCCCGCCAGACGCTCGCTAAACTCACTCCGAAAATCAGCGAACTCGCCTTCGCCCTCGCCAAGGAAGAGGCGGCCTTGAAATTGCTCTCCGACCAACAGGCATTGATCGCCGCCGATACCGCGCCCGAACTTAACAAGTCCCAAACCCAGCCGCAATTTGTCCGCCAAACGGATATCAACGCCCGCATCGAATCACTCAAGGATCTGATCCGCGCCGACGCCAACGAGCAGAGTATTTTGAAAAAAGATCAGCGCGACCGGATGCGCGATGCCGATGACGCGCTGGCCACACTTGAGGAACCACCGCCCGCTGCGGCACAAGCGTTGTTAGATGCGACCGAGGACGAGCAGGCGCTGCAGCAAAAGATGGATCTGGAGCGCGCCGTGGTGCAGGAACAAAAAACCGTCGACGCGCTCAACCTGATAGCCCGTCACTACGAGGCGCTGGAGCAGGGCAAAAAGCCGGATGAGACGCGCGCCGCGTTGCGCAAGGCGGAGGATGAAGCAGGCGTCAAAGAGGATCTCGACGAGCAGTTTGCCAACGCCGAAATGTTGGCCCAAATGGCGGAGAAGAGCGCCGAGGATCTACTCAAGGATTTGGAGAAAAAGCTCTCCGCCAACCCGGACATGCAGAAGGAACTCGATCAGATTTCCCGCGACGCGCTGGGCCTGGCCAAGGATAAGATTGACACGGCAGCCAAGGCGGAGACCGAGGCGTCAAGGAAAGTGGCCGAACAGGTCAACAGGGACAAGGATCCCAAAAACAACATGAGCGCACTGGAAGCCGCCAAGATCGCGGCCGCCTATGCCAGGGAGGCACAGGCTGCGGCCAAGGCCACCCTGCAATTGGTGGAGCAAGCCGCGAACGCGCCTGCCGTGGAGAAGATGAAGTTGTCGGTGCCGTTTGGCGACGAGGCAGTGCCGAGAGCCGATCAATTGGTGGCAGCTGCCCAGCGCATGGAAGCCGCGCGCATTGTGGACGATGTGGTCACGGAGTCCAAAGCGGTCATTGAAAAGGCGGGCCTGATGATCCAATCCTCAGATCGTTGCCGGGGCGAAGCCAACCCGGTGTCCGAATTTGCCAAGACCGAGGCCCAAAAGGCCGGCCCCCAACAGGCGGTCAACCAACAGGCCCAAGTTAAGGCCGGTCTAACAATCCAAACCTCGACCAAAGCCATTGAAGCGGCGCAACAGGCGGATGCCGCCGCCCGCGCTGCCGCTGAGCGTGCCCAGGCCATGGCTAAAATCCCTGAAGCGGCACCGCAAAATTCCAAACTGGCATTGGCAAGTATCGACCAGAAACCGGTGAAGCAGGATGCCAAGGATGCCGCCACCAATGTCGATCGTGCGGCCCGTCACGAGCAACGGCTCGATAACAAGGGCGCGAGCGAAACCCTCAAAGACCTCGCGGCGAAAATCGACGACACCGCGAAAAAAGACGTGCCGGCCGCCGAGCAGGCACTCCAACAAGCGAAGGAGGCGGAACAGGCGAAAGCCCCGGTCGAGCAAGCCAATGCCGCCCTCGCCAAAAATGCCGAAGCCCTCAAACAAGTGACTCAACCCCCGAAAAATTCCTCGGCCCTGCCCGCCAAACCCGGCGGTAAACCAAGTAGCAAAGCCGGTAAGGGGGGTAAGGGCGGGAAGGGCGGGAAGGGCGGCAAGGGCGGCAAGGGCGGCAAGGGCGGCAAGGGTGGCAAACCCGGTGGTTCACCCGGCAGTCCCCCACCTCCTGGTGCCCCACCTGAGGCACAACCACCCGGCGCGCCGCCTGAGGCACAACCACCCGTCCCACCAGAGCCACAGGAGCCGAGCGCAACACCAGCCGAACAGCAAATGATGGCGCGGGCCTTGGACGCACTCGATCAACAACTCAACCCGCCCGCATTGGCGCAAAACAGCCCGCCCATGCCCGGGTCCCCAATGCCACCCAGCCCGCCCGGGCCACCCAGCCCGCCCGGGCCGCCCGGACCGCCTGGGCCACCTGGGCCACCTGGACCACCCGGACCACCCGGACCACCTGGCCCACCTGGACCACCTGGACCACCTGGACCACCCGGACCACCCGGACCACCCGGAGCACCGAGCCCCATGGCGGCAATGGCCCAAGCGGCCATGGCATCCATGCGCCAAAGTCGTCCCATGCCATCGACCATGAAGGGGATGCCGCCCAAGACGCCCAGCAACATGGCGAAATCCATGGGTGGTGCGGGTGCGCCCATGGCCACCCCGGAGGGCGCGGTGCCCGACAAGCAAGCACTTAAGAAAGGCGATTGGGGGAAATTGCGCCCGCAGCTTGCCAAGGATCTATCAAAGGGCCAGAGCGAGGCGATTGCCGCCGAATACCGCGAGGCCGTCGAAACCTACTATCGCGTCATCGCCGAAAAATCCAAGAAGCCATGAATCAAGTTTCCATCATGAATGTTCAGGTATCCGGTTGTCTTCAAGAGGGGAACGGGCAGTTTGCCCGTTCTCTTCAAATGTGGCGCGGGCATGTTGCCCGTCCTCTTCGCCTGCGCCCAGCCCTAGCCCGCGCCGGTCACAGACCGCCGCTCCAATGGCTATGCACCTTTGCCCTCGCTCTAACATTTTTTGCCACCCCGGTGCGCGCAGATGCCAAACTCGATGACGCGCTGAAGCTGGCCACCAACTATCTGATATCCCAGCAAGGGCCCACGGGCAAGGTCGGCGAACAATTTCCCATGGCCAACACGTCGCTGGCGGTGCTGGCGCTTGCTGCCTGCGGCCACCAACCGGCCGATGCCACCCCGGAGGGACAGGCGATGCGCAAGGGCATCGACTATGCTCTGTTGCCAGAGAATCAGACGAAGGATGGCTACTTCGGCAAGGTGGACAACTCGCGGATGTATGGCCACGGCATCACCACCCTGATGCTCGCGGAAATGTTGGGCATGGGCGTGGACGACAAACAGGACGCTCTCGTCCGTGAGAAATGCAAGTTGGGTGTCGAGTTGATCCTGCGTGCCCAGGGCATGCGCAAAGACCCGATGAACACCGGCGGTTGGCAATACGAACCGGATAGCGCGGGCTCGGACTTGTCAGTGACCTGTTGGCAGACCATGGCGCTGCGCGCGTCGCAAAACGCCGGCATCGATGTGCCCCGCCAGGCCATCGACAATGTCGTCGGCTACATGAAGCGCATGTATATGCCGGTGGGTGGCAAGCGCGGACCTAACATTCCAGGCGGCTTTGGTTATTCGGCACCCGCCACCACCACCTCCACCACGGCGGAAGGTTTCCTGGCGATGCAGGTATGCGGCCAGTATGAGGCTGAGGAAACCCTCGCCGCCGCCAACCTGTTGTTCCAAGTGGACCTCAAAGCCGATCACCGCTGGTTTTTCTACACCATGTATTACTACGCCCAGGGCATGTATCAGCGCGGCGGCAAATACGCGGAAACTGCGGCACGCCTCGTCCCTGAAATCCTCCTGCCATATCAACAGCGCGAGGGTTGGTGGCAGGGTCCAGAAAACGATGAGATGGGCACCGGCGGCAAAACCTACGTCACTTCCCTCGCCGTGCTCGCCCTCGCCGTGAAAAACCATTTCCTGCCCATCTATCAGCGATAACCCCGGATTCCATGCTGGAATCCAGGGTCAGTGTTTAGGGCATCTTGTAGGCGCGTTGGTGACAACGCGAGTCCCCCGTAGGCGCGTTGGTGACAACGCGGGTCTCCTGTAGGCGCGTTGGTGACAACGCGGGTCTCCTGTAGGCGCGTTGGTGACAACGCGG
>JBAXOF010000109.1:0-11490 GCA_037133375.1 Verrucomicrobiota bacterium
AGCGACGAGCCCGGAAGGTTGAGAGCGATGGCAGCCACGGCTAACAGCAACAGGCCGAAAATACCTGCCATGGTGAAACGCAGCGCCGGGCTTTTCGGGAGTGTTTCCTCCTTCGAGATGATGGTGCGGAAAATGTTGCTAGAGGCGGTGGCCAGCGGCACGGCCAGCAAAACCGTGGCCGCCGCGCCCAGATAGGGCAGAAACACCGGAATGGGTGCTCCGGCGAGTTTTTGCATGCCGGCCCACGGCGCCACCACCGCCAACGACCAGAACCCGAGGCGGGCCAGCGTGTGGCTCGGAATCGGCCGACCGGTGACCTTGGGTGCAAGGTAATAGGCGGTGCCCAATGCCACCGGAATGAAGAAGAGAAACACCAGGGCGGACTTGAACCAGGCATTGATCCCGGCCGCCATCACCGGATGCCCGCCCGTGCAGTGCAACAAGAGATTGGCCGTGACGAAAACCCACGGAAACCAGATCATGGCGGCCACCAGATACCATTGCGCGACATACACCCGCGTGCCGGCACGCACCCGGAAGTCAACGAATGACCACGCCACTATGGCGATATAACTCAACAACAGCATCGGCCAGACAAACCTGGGAAATTCCATCCACGGCATGCCCGTGCCCTCCCCACCCAGGATGCCCAGCGTGCCTAACAAAATAGTCGCATTCCACAAATGGCCGGCCGTGAGAATGGTTCCCGCGCTGCGACATTCCCGCAGCGACATGCGGGCCATGAGCCACAGGATAACCCCAAAGGCCGCCTGCCCCCCCCAGCCATACACCAGCGTGTTGAGATGCGCGGGAAAGACCCGGCCATACGTCGCCCACGCGGAATCATCCATGAACTCCGGATAGTGCACCTTGATCGACGCTAAAATCGCCAGCAGAATCGAAACCGCCAGCCAGGCCGCACCGCTAGTTAGAAAAAACATCACCGGATGCCGCAACGAACGGTCAATCCCGGCGCGCAGCGTGGCGTCCGAAGTGGTGGTGGCGGAAGGGGCGGCAGACATGTTATTGTTGGAATGAAATCAACCGTGTCACGGGCGGGCTTTCCCGGACGCCGGCTTGGAGGGGTGTCCCTTCGGCTTGGCCTTTTCAGGTGCCGGCAGTGCGGGCTTCACCATCGGTTTAACCTCTTCAGGCACCGGCGGCGTGACAACCTCCGCCGGTGGCTCAGCGGTGGCAGGCGCGTCCATCGGTGCCACCACCTCGGGCGTTGCCGGCGCTTCGTTAGGAGCGGGCGCGCTGGTGGGTTCGGTCGCGAGTTTCAGCGCGGTGGGCGATCCTGGGACGACCTGCTCGGGCTTGTCGACGGCGGTTGGTTTGCTAGATGACAATTCCGCAGCGACTATGGGGATGGCGGCGGTGATTTGTGCGCCGGACAGGGCGGCGGCTTCGGCCTTGAGGATTTTGTCCTTGGTGACATAGCGGGCCACGGCAGCGGCGTCCTCCAGGGAGGTCGGCGTCTGGCGGATGACAATCAGGATGGCGGCCAGCACCACGGCAAAGCTGAGAAATGTCCACAGAGTCCACCAGCAGGTGTTGCAGCGGATTATCGGGTTGTCGCGGGTCGGGTCCATGAAAAGTAGGTGAAACAAGCAATATTCTATCTGTTATCTTCTGTCTTCTGTCTTCTTCTCTCAGTTCGACACATTGGCGGATTCGAGGATACGGGGGTCACGGTTTGGATAGAGCGAATGTTGGCCGAGGGCGCGGAGCAGGAAAAAGACAAAGGCGGCGCCAAGGGTGATGAAGGCGAAGATATCCCCCCAGTAGGCATCGGGAATGGAGACCTGGATCGGGCCGAGTCCCTCAAAGGCGGCGCCCTTGCTCATGTGTTCACCGCCCAGCGAGATGCCGCGCTCGGGGATGGTGATGAGGTAGTGGTCGAGGACGTGCATGCACAGGGTGTAAGCGGCGACGATGGAGAGCGCCTTGGTGTTTTTCTTCAACCACGCTTGCAGCAGAACCACGAAGGGGATGACGAAGTGGCCCAGGACCAGTGCGATCATGGCAGTGTTCCAATCGCCGGTGTTGCGGATAAGGAAGTAGGAGCTCTCCTCGGTCTGATTGGAATACCAAATGAGGAAAAACTGCGAGAAGGCGATATAGGCCCAGAAAATCGTGAACGCCAGCAACAGCTTGCCCATGAGGTGGAAATGCTCCGGCCCCGTCACGTGCCTGAGGTGGCCCTGGCGTTTGAGCCAGGCGCACACGAGGATGCTGACCGCCATCGAGTTGAGCGCCGCCCCCGCAAACAGATAGACGCCCCACATGGTGGAGAACCACCTATAGTCTAGTCCCATCAAGAAATCAAACCCGGTGAAAGTGATGGTCAGGGCGAAGATGATAAGCGTGTAGCTGGAGTGGAACCGCGCCTTGAGTAATCGGCCGGTGCCGGGGTTGGGATCGGTGTCCTGGTCGGTGGAAAGCTTGCGCAGGCCATGGATCACCACGCTGAGGCCTACACCCCACAAGATGACCCGCGCATACCAGAAGGGGATGTTCATAAACCCATACTTGTGACAGAGCAGGCTGGCCTGGTGGTTGAGATAATCCTTCACGGTGCCCTGGGCTTCACGGTGGATGTTCATCCACTCGTAGAGGTATTGCTGGACCTGCGGGCAGAGCAAAGGCAATCCGAAGAGGCACATCCACGGATAGGTGGAGCCGAGGTTCTCGAAGATGCGCCGCACGGAGGTTCCCCAGCCGGAGTTGGTGACATTGTGCAACAGTGTCCAGAAACAACCGCCAAGCGACAGCGATAGATAAAAATAGAACGCAAACAACCAGGAGTATGCATACGGCCCGCTCAACCTCGGCGGCGCGAAAAACAACCCATACACGCTGAGGAGTGTGCCAATGCCGGCGATGCCAAGGGCGACGGACTTCACCCGCGATACCTTGGCGGCATCGAGGTGATCGCCATGGCTGGCGATGTCGGCGGATGTGACGTGGGGGTGGGTCATCTCGTGCGCGTTAAAAAGGTTAGGGATCCTTGTGCCGACTGGCCGTGGCGGCTTGCAGGGTGCGGATATAGGCCACGACCGCCCAGCGGTCACGGATTGAAATGTTGGGGCCATAGGCACCCATCATTCCCTTGCCTTGAGTGATGGTGTTGAAGATGCGCCCATCCGGATAGATTGGCGACGGGATGGCGTTGAGTTTGGCATTGGGGTTGGCGGCCACGGGGACGCCGTAGGCGGAGCTTATGCCCTGGCCATCCCCTGCGGAGCCGTGGCAGAGCGCGCATGTGATGGTGAAAACCTCCTGGCCGCGCTGGATGAGAGTCGTCGCGTTATCCGCAGTGAGCTTGAGTTCCTCCGGCATGCCAGTGCCAAAATAATCGCCGATCTGGCCGGTGAAGTAATAGCAACTGTCACCACCGAATTCATATTCGGGGATGCCGCCGAGTTCGCGTGAGCCGTCCTCATTGAAGCCGCGTGGTTGGGTTTGTGCCACCGGCAGGCGTGCCCCCTGGCCGTTGGCGAAAAACGCGTCCGGTTGCTGCGCGCGCAACACGTCCTGCATATCCATGTCCCGGAATACCCAGATCGGCGGCTTGGCAAACTTCTGGCCGCGCCACCCGAAGAGGCCCACCACCAGCAGCGCGATGCTCACATAGGCCAGAAAAAAATAACGCATGGGGGAGCTGGGAAAATTTTGAATTTTGGATGATGGCTTTTCAGCGTTCGTCCTCTTCGGTGACGAGTTCGATGTTAGAGCCGCCGATGTCTGCCAGCAAGGCGCGGGTGGCGGTGCTGCTGAAGTTGCCGTCGCGGGCCTCGATGGCGATGAAGAATCCATCGTCGGTGCCGCGGTGGAGCTGTTTGCTGGCAAACAACGGATGATTGAGCCGCGGCAATTGGATGAGCGCGAGCAAGCCGAAAAACGCCGTGAAGCTCGCAAAGAGAATCGTTAACTCGAATATGATGGGGAAAAACGCCGGAATGGTGAAGATGTTAGCCGGTTTGCCCTGCACCACGGTCGGGAATATCACCACCTGCGTGGTGTAGGCAAGAGCGAAGGCGGTGACCGCGCCGGTCAGGCCGCCGAAAAACACCAACCATGGCAGGACCGAACGTTTGATGCCCATCGCCGCATCGAGACCGTGAATCGGATAGGGCGAATAGCAGTCCCAGCGTTGGAAGCCGGCGTCGCGGACTTTTTCCGCAGCATGATACAGGGCTGCGGCGCTCTGGAACTCGGCGAGATAGCCGTAAACGCGTTGGCGGGGAGTGCTCACGGGAGATGGGAGATTTCAGATTTGAGGGAGTTCGTGTTGATAGGCGGGTTCCGTGACGACGCCGGGGTCGGGATATTTGAGGCGTGCGGCGTGGTGCGGATTGGACTCGCGCTTCGCCCACTTCACCTCGACGAGGTTGATGCACGGCAAGAAGCGCAGAAACAACAAAAACAGCGCCAGGAAAAATCCGATGGTCCCCAGAAATAACATCTGGTCAACAGGCGTGGGTGAATAGGTCTTCCAATCCCCCGGTAGCCACGAGCGGGCTAGCGTGGTGACGATGATGACAAAGCGCTCAAACCACATGCCCACGTTGACAAACATCGCCACGCTCATGACCACCCACAGGTTCTCGCGGC
This sequence comes from Verrucomicrobiota bacterium, assembly GCA_037133375.1. GTDB lineage: Bacteria > Verrucomicrobiota > Verrucomicrobiia > Verrucomicrobiales > Akkermansiaceae > Luteolibacter. The sequence continues at coordinate 4,618 of JBAXOF010000109.1, forward strand.
ACGCCCGCAACCAGAACACCTGTGGCACGATGACATTGCAGACTATCATCACCACATACGCCCACCAGTATGGACCCGCAATGCGAAACTTGAACGCGTCCATCTCATAGGCCGAACCGGAATAAAACGCGACGAACAACTCCATCAGATAGGCATAGCCGATGATCGTGCCGGTGAGCAGGATGATCTTGGCCATGTTATCAATGTGCTTGATGGTGATCAAGTCCTGCAGGCCATAGACGAAGCGCGCGGGAATCATGATGGTGAGCACCATCGCGAAACCGCCAAAGATAGCCCCGGCGACAAAGTAGGGCGGGAAAATCGTGGTGTGCCAACCGGGAACCACCGACGTGGCAAAGTCAAAGGACACCACCGAGTGCACTGAGAGCACCAGCGGCGTGGCCAGCGCCGCCAATAACAGATAGGCCATTTCATAATGGCTCCACTGGCGGTTGCCGCCGCGCCAACCGAGCGCGAGGATGCCGTAGATGATTTTGCGGATGCCGGGTTGACACCGGTCGCGGAGCGTCGCGAGGTCAGGCACCATTCCCAGAAACCAGAAGATGAGCGAAACCGTGAAATAGGTAGATACTGCGAACACATCCCATAACAGCGGCGACTTGAAATTCTGCCAGATCCCGTTGGCATTGGGCACCGGTGCCAGGAACCACGCCATCCACACCCGCCCAATGTGGAACGCCGGAAACAGCCCCGCGCACATCACCGCAAAAATCGTCATGGCTTCCGCGGCGCGGTTGATCGACGTGCGCCAGTTCTGTCTTGTTAGATAAAGGATTGCGGAGATGAGAGTGCCGGCGTGGCCGATGCCGATCCAGAACACGAAATTGACGATGGGCCAGCCCCACATCACGCGGTTGGTGTTACCCCAGACGCCGACGCCGGTGGAGACGAGATAGAACAAGCCGCCGCCCACGCCGATGATCGCCAGCAAGGCGCAGGGAATGAACAACCACCACCACCAGAGCGGTTGCTGATTTTCGATGACACCGCACACCCGCTCGGTGATCCAATGATAGGATCGCTCGTTGAGAACGAGCGATTCGCGCTCAAGCACCGGAAGCTTCGGTCCTGTGTGGGACGCCTCCGGGGCGGGTTGGGTGGTGGATGCCATGGGGAAGATTGCTGAAGGGAAGGGGGACGTTGACGCATCAAGCCATGTTGATGGTGGCTTTGCCGATGAATGCCGCATCCGGCAGCGCTGGATTCGGGTTCTTCACCCGCGCCAGATAACTGGTGCGCGGACGGGTGCCGATGGAGTGGAGCAGATCATAGTCACGCTCAAGCAGCTTCGCGCGGCCGAGCGCGGACTCCTCCTTGTCTAACAAATTGCCAAAGGTGATGGCCGCGGCCGGGCAGGCGTCCTGACAGGCTGTTCTAACCGAATCGGCCGGGATGCGGAGTGTTGCGGTGGTGACGGTCATCGCGGTGGACGGCTTGCCGGCGGCGAGGGCCTGCTGGTTCTGGCCGCGCTTCTGGCGGATCACCGCATCCTTGAGCCGCTGCACACAATAGGTGCATTTCTCCATCACGCCGCGCATCCGCACCGTGACATTCGGGTTGCGCTGGAGATGGGGTGCCTCGCCGACCTGTTTCTCACCCAACGGCCCCTTGTAGAGGTTGTTGGCAATGAGCGGGTTGCGCTTGTTGTAATCGAAGAAATTGAAGCGCCGGACTTTGTAGGGACAGTTGTTGGCACAATAGCGGGTGCCGACACACCGGTTGTAGGCCATCGCGTTGAGGCCGTCCTCGGTATGCACGGTGGCATTGACCGGGCACACCGTCTCGCACGGGGCGAGCTCGCATTGGAGGCAGGCGACCGGTTGCGGGACCAACTCGGGATTGTCCGCATCGAAGTCATTGTCCTTCTGGGTGGCGTAGTATCGATCCATGCGGATCCAGTGCATTTCGCGGCCTTTGGCGACCTGTTGTTTGCCGACAATGGGGATGTTGTTTTCGGCCTGGCAGGCGACGAGGCAGGCGTTGCAGCCCATGCAGGACGACAGGTCAATGGCCATGCCCCACTGGTGGAGCGGGTCGGTGAGGAAATCCGGGGCCTTGCCATCCTTGGTGGGATGCCAGGTGGCCGAGCCCTTTTGTTGATAGAGTGAAATGTTAGGCAGCGCGTGGGCGTCGTCGGCATGCTTTTTGACATTGGCGATCTGCTCGTCGAACGTGCCCTTTTCCGGATCAGTGAGAGTGGAGATTTCGCGGGCGAGGGCGCGGCCATACATCGCGCTGTGCTCCTGGGTGACGGCAATCGAATAGACGCCACGGGTTTTGCTGGCGGTGGCGCCGGTGGCGAAATACGCGGTTTTGGCGCTGCGCAGCGGATAGGCGTTGAAGCCGCGGTTCACGCCCACGCGGCCGACGTGCGCGGCATTGGCCGTGTCGCGCTTGAGTTCATCATCATCATCAAAGCCCTGGCCATAGCCTAACGGAATGACCAGGGTGTTCTCCGCCTGGCCGAAGGAAATGAGGACCGGGATATCCAGCGTGGCGCCATTGACCACGATGCGGATGATGGGCGACCTGTGGTGGTCGCCTTCGCCATCCGGATAGGACTTGCCAAGGGTGAACTCCTTGCCCAGCACCTTGGTGACCGGTTCGGGACTGAGGATGAGATCATAGATGCCGAGGTTTTTCGCGGTCCGCGGGGCAATGAGCGCGGCATTGTCCCAAGTGAGTTTGGATATCGGATCGGGCGCTTCCTGCAACCAGCCATTGTCGATCCAGCGCCCGTCATGAACCGACGAGTCGCTGGCAAAGAGTATTTCCAGGGCCTGCGGGGTGGGTGCGGCGGTCTTGGTGGCGGCAATGTCTGCGGCGGCGGACGTGGCGATTTTCGGCATCACCACCGGATAGCCTGTGTCCGGTAGATACCCCTCGCGCAGGAAAGTTTTCCATGCCTCCCCGCCCGCCCCGCCCACCCCGGCGAAGGTGGCGCGCACTGCCTGATAGGCGGGCGACGGCTCGCCTTTGGGCCCCTCACCGGTGAGCAACTTGCCATCCGCGGACAGCAGGGCGAGCAGCAATTCAAACTCGGACACGCAATTCGGATAGAGCGGCAGAATCAACGGCTGCACCACCGTGTGGGTGCCGCGGCTGCTGCGGGCGTCCGCCCATGCCTCGAGATAATGGGCGGCGGGAACATGCCAGGTGGTGGCGTGCGCCGTGGCATCGGCGCGCAGCCCGAGGTGGATGCTTGTCTTTAGCTTGGCCAGGGCTTCACCGAACTTGAGGTCGGGCAGCGCGTCATAGAGCGGGTTGGACGGGGTCAGCAAGACCAGCGTCTCGATCACTCCCGCATCGATATCCGCCTTGAGCGTGGTGATGCTGCCAAGGCCCCGGGTGTCAGTTTGCAAGGCTGCGAGTGGCTTGTTAGCGCCGAGATTGCCCAGCACGAGATTGATGGCCAGGACGAGGTGATGCAGTGCGGCGGGTTGGCGGGAGCCGGCGAGCACCACGGATTTTCCCGCGTGCTCTTTGAGATCGGCGATGACGCCCTGCACCCAGGCGAGCTGGTTCTTGTCGGTGAGCGGCTCGATTTGGCTGACCAGCCCGGTGTTGCTCACCAAGCCGCGCGCGATTTGCGCCGCGACTGTTAGAACCTGGCTCGGGGCCACCCGCAGACGGTGGTCGGCCATTCCGCCGGTGAGCGTGTAGGCCGCCTCGACGGCATAGAGCCGGTTCATTTTTGCGACCTCTGGCGCGGCCAGATAGCCATTGCCCTCCGGCTTGCGGCGCGCGAAAAACGCGGCCACCGGCCCTTGCGGATCGTTGCCGACAAAGTCGCAGTCGAAGGCCAGAATGCGCTCCGCCGTGGCGAAATCCGCCGCCCATTTCACCCCGTCACCGAGCGCGGCCGCGGCCTCGCCGGTGAGCGCCTCGTATTGATAGAACCGCGCCGCCGCGAATTTTGCCGCCAACTCCCCGCGCAGACGGACCCGCGTCGGACTGTCGTCGGCACCAAACATAAAGCCGATTTTAGCCGCCTTGTCGGTGGCCAGGGCGGCGAGGACGAGCTCAAAGTCCGCGCGCTCGGCGGCGGCCCCGGATTTGAGAATGCGCCGCGAGCGGGATGGCGAGTAGAGGTCGAGCACGGACGCCTGGGCAAAGGCATCCGTGCCATCCGCATCCGGATGATGGTGGTTGGCGGCGACCTTGGTCGGGCGGCCTTCGAAGGAGGTGACCACCAGCGGCGTGGCACCATGGGCGCGCGGCATACTAGAGGCATAGTAGGTGGCCATTCCGGGGATCACCCACTCCGGGGCCTTGGTGTAGGGGACGATGTAACTCTCCGGCCGGCGACAGGCCGCCATGCCCAGGCCCGCCAGCGCGGTGGAGGCACCCATCAGCTTGAGGAACGACCGGCGCGAGACCTCCGCCTCGCCGGCGTCGGCCATCTCGGCGGCTCCCTGCGGGAACTCGCGCTCGAGCCATTGCCGGAATTCCGCGCTGTCTTCAAGCTGTTCCGCGCTGCGCCACGCGACGGTGGCAGCGGTTGCTGCGGAAGGGATTGAAGCGGGCTTGCTCATGTTAGATGGCGGATGGGGATGGAAAACCGGGGTGGCGGCGGGCGGCTCAATGGTGACAAGTGGCGCAGGTGGTTTGGGGAGCCACCTTGAATTGGTCTTTGAGTTTGAGGCCGAACTCCGCCGGGGTGGCGACTCCGGGCTGCGGGTGCGCCTTGAGGAAGTGTGCCGCGTCGTATTGCATATTGTAAACCTCTTCCAGCGGGCGGAGGTGGGTTTCCGGCGCGCGGTGGCAGTTGAGGCACCAACCCATCGATTGGTTTTGATCCTGATAGACAACTTCCATGGTATCGACCGGGCCGTGGCAGCTAACGCAGCCGATGCCGCGGTTGAGGTGGGCCGAGTGGTTGAACTTCACATAGTCCGGCAGCTTGTGGACACGCACCCACTCAAGCGGCCTGCCATCGTAGCCCGCGAACGATGGATCCATCGCCTTGCGCAGCGGTGCCAATTTCGGACTGTCCCGCAGCACGTGTTGGTGGCAATTCCAACAGGTGTTGCCCGTCGGCACGTTAGAGGCACCAGCCACATCCACAAACGAATGGCAGTAGCGGCAATCCATGCCGATCTGGTCGAGGTGGAGCTTATGCGAAAAGGCGATCGGCTGGGACGGCTGATAGCCCACCACCAGGGCTTTCGGCGTCGCGTAGTAGGTGAAGCCGAGCATGCCACCGGCCGCCACTGCAAGAATGCAAACGGCGATTTTGAGCGGCAGCAGGTTGGACCAGCGGGGAAAGATGTTTGCCATGGAGCGTGGGAAAAATGCTGGAGATTGCGGGAAGGTTCACTGGCAAAATCAGCAACCATCCGGGTATCGCCAACCGGCGCGTTTAGATTGCAAACCCTAGCCCACCTTGCAACCCTCAAATCGCCTTGGGGAGTGCCATGCTCTGCCCGTCAAGGTTTTGACCAATTCAGGCCCTGTTGCTGCCGCCAGCGCCGATAGGCGCGGAATTGCTCGCTTTTGGTAAGCTGTCGGCGTGCCGGATCGGCCTTGAGAAACGTCTCGAATTCGCCGTCATGGCTGGACTTGCGGGTGGCCAGCATGCTGGCCGCACCCTCGCCGCCCCCGCCGCGTTTTTCCAGCAGGCCCGCGATGCGTGCCAGGCCCCGCCCCGCCCGCATCACCGCCAGCAACAGCAACAACAGCAAACCAGCGCATACCGCTAGCAGCGTGATCAGCACCCATGAGTCAGTCCCTGACATGCCAGCAAGCATGGCCGCCCGCCCGCAGTCCGCAAAGCCCAAATTCCGGCTATTTTCGATATCCCCCTCAGCGCCGCAGGGATTGCAGCAGGGCGGCGGCCGGCTGATGGGACGGGTTGCGCTGGAGGGCTGCGCTGGCGGCGGTGGCGGCGGCGGACGTTTGGCCGAGGCGCAGATAGATGGTGGCCAAGGCATACGGTGGTTCCGCATCCTCGGGGCCGAGGGCGGCGGCGTTGCGCAACGCGATGATGGCCGCCTCATCATGCCCCTGCCCTGACAACAACAAGCCCAGGTTGTAGTAGGCGCGCGCAAACCGGGGATTGAGACGGATCGCCTCCCGCAGTTTGGCCTCGGTGCCCGCCTGATCGCCGAGCTCCGCCAGCGCCAGCGCGTGCAGATAGGGCAGTTCCGGATCCTTGGGTGCGAGCTTCGCCGCCTCGTCTAACAACGGAATGGATTCGCGGGTGCGACCGGCCCCTGCCAGATAGACCGCCAGATCCCGCCGCGGTGCCATCGACCCCTGGTCCCACTCGGCGGCCTTGCGCATGTGTCCTTCCGCCGCCGCCACCTCGCCCCGTGCCGCCGCCAAACGCGACAGGCGCATCTGCCCGGTGGGCTGGTCAGCCTGGTGCCGCGCCACCTGCGCCATCTCTAACAATAATGGATGAGCTGCCGGTAGGCGCTCGGCGGCACCCCAGCCAGCCTCAAGGCGCACCGACCTAACAAGATCATTGGTTAACGCCTGCCACTGGGTGCCTTTGGCTGGCACCCGTGCGAGCAGGAACGCAGCGGCGGCCCGCACCAGTGGCTCCGCATGCACGGCGGCCTTGTCGGCGCGTTGGGTCACGCGCGAATCACCGGACCAAGGGTCCATCAGGCGCAGCAGGGTCGCCTGCCAGGCGGCGATTTCCTCGACGTCAAACGCCGCCAACAGCTTTTCGATGGACTCCGGCTTGCCGGCAGTGGCGGCGGCCACCGCTCGCGTGCGTTCCCGCGCCAACGGCTTTTTCGTCGGTCCATACCATTTGTTAGTCCAGTCGATCTGCCAATCCAGGCCCTTGTCGGCATGGCAGTTGTTGCATGTGTTAGGGACGCCGAGTTCCTTGGTGAGGGT
>JBAXOF010000110.1:0-11448 GCA_037133375.1 Verrucomicrobiota bacterium
CTGAAAAAGAGCGCCGACATCACCGATCCGATGGAGTTTGAGCGCAAACTCTACGTCATCCGCAAGCGCGTGGCTCACGCGATCCGCACCAACGAACTGCCTAGCAAGTTCAGCGACGTCCATGGCAACCGCGGCAACACCTTCCCCGGCGCCAATTACTACTACGTCACCGGCCTGTCCGCCAAAACCATGATCTACAAAGGCATGCTCACCGCCTGCCAGTTGGGGGATTACTTTCATGACTTCCACGACCCGGACTTCGAGTCCGCGCTGGCACTGATGCACACCCGCTTTTCCACCAACACCTTCCCAAGTTGGTCGCGCGCCCATCCTAACCGCTTCATCGCCCACAACGGCGAAATTAACACCGTCCGCGGCAACTCCAATTTCATGCGCGCCCGCGAGGCACTCTGCAAGAGCGATATTTTCGGCGTCGATATCCCACAACTCTTCCCGGTCATTGACGAAGACGGCTCGGACTCCGCCCGCTTCGACAACGCGCTGGAATTTCTGCATTACGGTGGCTACGACCTCGCTCATGCGATGATGATGATGATTCCCGAGCCCTGGGAACGCCACACCCTGATGGATGACGACAAGCGCGCGTTCTACGAATTCCATGCCTGCCTGATGGAACCATGGGATGGCCCGGCCTCTATCACTTTCTCCGATGGCCAACAAATCGGCGCCGTCCTCGACCGCAACGGCCTGCGCCCCAGCCGCTACTACGTCACCGATGACGATCTGGTCATCATGGCCTCGGAAGTTGGTGTGCTGCCTGATATCGACCCGCTTTCCATCGTGGAAAAAGGCCGACTGCGTCCAGGCCGCATGTTCCTCGTGGATATGAACGAAGGTCGCATCATCCCGGATGATGAGGTCAAACGCCGCGTCTACAGCGCCAAGCCCTATCGCCAGTGGTTAGATGACAACCGCGTTGCCCTCAACCAACTGCCCGCGCCCGCCGCGCCGAATCCGGTCGAGGTAAAGCGCATCCGCGAGCGCCAGTTGGCCTTCGGTTACACCTATGAGGATCTGCGTTTGTTGCTCGGGCCATCGGCCACCACCGGGGTCCAACCGATTTCCTCGATGGGCAACGACACCCCGTTGGCAGTGTTGTCGGAAAAGCCGAAACATCTCTATCAATATTTCAAGCAGATCTTCGCGCAGGTGACCAATCCCGCGCTGGATTGCATCCGCGAGGAACTCGTCACCGCCACGGAAACCTTTATCGGCTCGGAAGGCAACCTGCTCCAGCCGGGCCCGCAAAGCTGCCGCATGATCCGCTTGGACAATCCGCTCATCGACAACCGCGCGCTCGCCCAATTGCGCGAGATCGGCCTAACCGGTTTCCAGGCCATCACCCTCGACATGCTGTTTCCGGCCAAGCAGGGCGGCAAGGGCTTGGAGGTGGCTTTGCAGCGCTTGTTTGAAACCGCGGATCAAGCGATCGAGGACGGTTGCAACATCCTCATCCTTTCTGATAGAAATATCTCCGCCGCCAACGCCGCGATCCCGACGCTGTTAGCCATGGGCGGGCTCCACCACCACCTGGTGGCGGCCGGCACGCGCACCCTGGTATCCATCGTCCTGGAAACCGGCGAAGCCCGCGAGGTCCACCATTTCTCAACGCTCATCGGTTACGGCGCGGATGCCATCAACCCCTACATGGCCTTCGATTCGCTCCACCAGATGATTAATGACGACATGCTGGCAATGGACTTCGACAAGGCGGTCTATAACTACCTTAAAGCATCTATCAAGGGTGTGGTAAAGACCATGGCGAAGATGGGTATCTCCACCGTCGCCTCGTATCGTGGTGCGCAGATTTTTGAAACCATCGGCCTGAGCACCGAGTTGGTGCAGCAATACTTCACCGGCACCTCGAGCCGCTGCGAAGGGTCCGGCATTGAGCAAATTGCCGAGGAATCCCTGGCCCGCCACCGCGCCGCATTTCCTGACCGACCCATCCCAGACGCTGAACTCGCGCTTGATCCCGGCGGCATCTATCAATGGCGCGCGGACGGCGAGTATCACCTGTTCAATCCGGAAACCATCCACCTGTTACAAAAGGCGGTGCGCACCGGCAGCTACGAGGTTTACAAGGAATTTGCCGCAAAGGTCAACAACCAGAGCGAAAATATCTCCACCCTGCGCAGCCTGATGAGTTTTCGCAAGGACCTCAAACCGGTGCCGCTCGCCGAGGTGGAATCCGTCGAGGCCATCACCAAGCGCTTCAAGACCGGCGCCATGTCCTATGGCTCGATCTCCCAGGAAGCCCACGAAACCCTGGCCATCGCGATGAACCGCGTCGGCGGCAAATCCAACACCGGCGAAGGTGGCGAAGCCCCGGAACGCTTCAAGCCGATGCCCAATGGCGATAGCAAGCGCTCCGCTATCAAACAGGTTGCCTCAGGCCGCTTCGGCGTCACCAGCGAGTATCTGGTCAATGCCGATGAGATCCAAATCAAGATTTCGCAAGGTGCCAAGCCCGGTGAAGGGGGCGAACTGCCCGGCTCCAAGGTCTATCCATGGATCGCCAAGGTGCGTTATTCGACGCCGGGGGTGGGATTGGTGTCGCCGCCACCGCATCATGATATCTACTCGATCGAGGACCTCGCCGAGTTGATCCATGACTTGAAGAACGCCAACACGCGGGCACGCATCAACGTGAAGTTGGTGGCGGAAGTCGGCGTCGGCACCATCGCCGCTGGCGTGGCCAAGGCGCATGCCGATGTCATCCTCATCTCCGGTCACGATGGCGGCACGGGCGCCTCGCCCACCTCCTCGATCTATCATGCCGGCGCGCCGTGGGAGCTGGGGTTGGCGGAAACTAACCAGATTCTGCTCCTTAATGACCTGCGCAGCCGTGTGGTCTTAGAAGCCGACGGTCAGATGAAGACCGGCCGCGATGTGGCCATCGCCACCCTGCTCGGCGCGGAAGAATACGGCTTTGCCACCGCACCGCTGGTGAGCGTCGGCTGCCTCATGATGCGGGTTTGTCAGAAAAACACCTGCCCGGTCGGTGTCGCCACCCAGGACCCGGAATTGCGCAAGAACTTCGCCGGCAAACCCGAACACGTGGTCAATTTCATGCGCTTCGTCGCCATGGAGATGCGCGAGATCATGGCCGAGTGCGGGTTCCGCACCATCAACGAAATGGTCGGCCACGTCGAATGCCTCGATACCGCAGAGGCTACTAACCACTGGAAAGCTAAGGGAGTTGATCTAACAGGGATTTTTCACCGACCGGACGTGGTGGACCGGGTGGGCACTTACTGCCAGATTGCGCAGGACCACGGGTTAGCCCGCGCCCTTGACAACACCCACTTGCTGGCGCTGTGCAAACCCGCCATCGAACACGGCGAGAAGGTCCGCATCGACCTGCCGATCGCCAATGTGAACCGCGTGGTGGGCACCATCACCGGCAGCGAAATTAGCCGCAAGCATGGCGGCAAGGGACTGGCGGAAGACACCGTGCAACTCACCTTCCATGGCAGCGCGGGCCAATCGTTCGCTGCCTTTACGCCGTCGGGCATGACCTTCGAGCTTGAAGGGGATGCCAATGACTACGTTGGCAAGGGCTTGTCCGGGGCCAAGGTCATTGTCTATCCACCACGCGGTGTGAAATACAAGGCCGCCGACAACATCATCATCGGCAATGTGGCGTTCTATGGTGCCACCCAGGGCCAGGCATTCATCTGCGGCATCGCCGGCGAGCGCTTCTGCGTGCGCAATTCCGGCGTCAAGGCCGTGGTCGAAGGCATCGGCGACCACGGTTGCGAATACATGACGGGCGGCGAGGTCATCGTGCTGGGTGAGACCGGACGCAACTTCGCGGCAGGCATGTCCGGCGGCGTGGCCTATGTCTATGACATCGACGGACTCTTTGAAAAACGCCTCAACAAGGACATGGTCAATCTCTATCGATTGATAGAATGCAGCGATGAGGACATCGCCAAGGTCAAAGCCAGGATTGAGCAACATCAGGCCTGCACCGGCTCGGAGCGCGCCGCATGGTTGCTAGACAACTGGGATGCCGAGTTGCCGAAGTTCTTCAAGGTCATGCCGCGCGACTACGAGCGGATGTTGGAGTGCTTCAAGAAAGTCGAGGAACAGGGCTTGTCCGGCGATGAGGCGGCAATGGCCGCATTCGAGGAAAATCTCAAGGACCTGTCACGCGTGGGGGGGAATTGAGTTAAAGGCTATCAGGAAAACCTTTAAAACATTCAGCAACCTCTTCAATCATCAGTATAATCAGTGCAATCAGTGGTTCCATACGATTTCCCCTTCCGATTCCCCTGAACACCGAAAACTCACACACTCAAGAACACAATGGGCAAGCCAACAGGATTCATGGAATTGGAACGGAAGACCGTTGCGGAAATCGCGCCGCTCGAGCGGCTCAAGCACTGGCAGGAATTCAAAATCCATCCGGATGAGAAGCAACAACGCGAGCAAGGCGCGCGCTGCATGGATTGTGGCACGCCGTTCTGCCACACCGGCCAACTGGTCGCCGGCATGGCCAGCGGTTGCCCGGTGTACAACCTGATTCCGGAATGGAATGACTTGATCTTCCGCGGTCGCTGGAAGGAGGCGCTGCAACGCCTGCACAAGACCAACAATTTTCCCGAGTTCACCGGTCGCGTGTGCCCCGCCCCCTGCGAAGGGTCCTGCGTGTTGGGGGTGATCGCGCCACCGGTGGCTATCAAAAACAACGAATGTGCCATCATCGACCGCGGCTGGGAGGAAGGTTGGGTCACTCCCAGAACCCCCGCCCAAAGAACTGGCAAGAAGGTGGCCATCGTCGGCTCCGGCCCTGCCGGCCTCGCCTGTGCCGCGCAACTCAACCAAGCGGGCCACAGCGTCACCGTGTTTGAACGCGAGGACCGCTGCGGTGGATTGCTCATGTATGGCATCCCTAACATGAAACTAGACAAGGACGCGGTGGTCACCCGCCGGGTCAACCTGCTGCGCGAGGAAGGCATCGAGTTCATCACCGGCATTGCCATCGGCAGCGATGCCGAATGGTCGACCGAGCGCTTGCGCAAGGAATTCGACGCCGTGGTCCTCTGCTGCGGCGCCACCCAGGCCCGCGACCTGACCATTGATGGCCGCGACGCGGCGGGCGTCCATCTGGCGATGGCTTTTCTAACCGAAAACACGCGCCACCAGTTGGATCATCGATTCGACGGCACACTGCCCGCGCTCAATGCGGCCGGCAAGGAAGTGGTCGTTATTGGTGGCGGCGACACCGGCACCGACTGCGTGGCCACCAGCCTGCGCCACGGCTGCAAGAACGTCGTGCAATTGGAGATTCTGCCCAAGCCGCCGTTGGAGCGCGCGGCTAACAATCCTTGGCCGGAGTGGCCCAAGGTTTATCTGATGGATTACGGCCAGGTGGAAGCCGCCGCTGTCCAGGGCGGCGACCCGCGCCAATATCTGGTGCAGACCAAGCGTTTCCTCAAGGATGCCGCCGGCAAGTTAACAGGTCTGGAGATGGTGGAAATCGAGTGGGGCAAAGACGAACAAGGCCGCTTTGTGCCGCAGGAAATCCCCGGCACCCTGCGTGTCATCCCGGCCCAACTCGTCCTGCTCGCCATGGGCTTCACCGGCCCCGAATCTAACATTATCGATAAATTCGGCCTTGCCACCGATCCCCGCTCCAACGTCATGGCCGAGCACGGCAAGTTCACCACCAACCTGCCCGGTGTATTTGCCGCAGGCGACATGCGCCGCGGCCAATCGCTCATCGTATGGGCCATCAACGAAGGCCGTGGCGCCGCCCGTGAATGCGACCGCTTCCTGATAGGCACCACCCAGTTGCCGTAGGAGTCCGCACAGTCCCGCAGATGTGGACGACTTTGGCGTCGTCCTCATTACCCCTTTACTTCTTTAGCGAACGCCCGCAGCCTGCGCGGATTCAACGCCACCGCACCTGATGCAGGAAGAACCGCCCAAGTATCTCGCCTTTATCTCTTACTCACGAGCTGACAATGCCGAGGCCGGCCGGCAGTGGGCGGATTGGCTCAAAGCGATGATTGAAAGTTTTCCGATACCGGTCAACTGCGAGCCGGCGGTAGCGGCCGGTCAAGCCAGGCATTCCCGCGAAGTGTTTCTTGACCGGTTGCGCATGACGGCAGGTGGCGAACTCCAACCCAAGCTCGATCAACACCTGCAAGTGTCCCAATTTCTCGTGCTGATTTGTTCCCCAAGATCGGCGGCCAGCCAGTATGTGGCATTTGAAATTGAGCACTTCAAAAATGCCGGGAAGTGGCACAAAATCATCCCTGTGGTGATCGACGGCATGAACCCAACGCCGGACCCCAGGGAATGTTGGCTGCCTGAGTGCCTGCGCGACACCGGTCCTGCGCTCGGCGATGATGGCAATACGATCACCGGCCAAGGCCACTCATTGGTTTACGCGGATTTCCGCCCCAAGGAAAAATGGCGCGACAACGACAACGCCGATATCGGCGGTTGGACCGATCCCGCGTCCTATGAGCAACGCTTGCGGCAAGCCAACAAATTCTCCAAATCGGAAACGGCTAAACGGGTGGCCGCGTATCGGCGGGATCACAGCGTCGCCAAATATGCCTTGTTAGGTGAGCTCTTCGGCTTGGAACCACAACAACTATCCGGCGAATCGCTGCTGGAGGACAACGAACGGAAGCGCCGCGCGATTCAAGCAACCCGCAGACGGGTCGCGGTGACCGCCGCAGTGGCACTGGTGATGGCTGGCATGGCGGGCTTCGCCTATCGTTCCTATCGGATTGCTGAACGCGAGCGGATCAAATCCGAGCGCTCGCTGCTGTTGATCGGCGACGCTCATGAAGACGCGTCGCGCATGGTCGCCGACGTCCTGGTTGATCTGCGCGCCAAGCTCGAACCTGGCGGTCAGGCCGGGGCGCTCACTGATGCGCAACGGATCGTCAACGAACATTTTGACGAGAACGAGATGCCGGGCGACGATGCGGACAGTTTGCACATGCGCTCGGTGGTGCTCAACAGCCGCGGCTACCTGGCCCGGAGCCTGGGCGACTTCACCGCCGCCGGAACTTTCTACACAACCTCGTTGGAGATTCGCGACAAACTGCTAGGCAAAGACCGCAACAAGGCTATGTATCAGCACAACCTGGCGGTCAGTTATGACAACCTGGGGGATTTGAATGCCGCCAAGGCGCTGAGCCTCAGGGCAGCCGGGCAGAATCAAGACAAGGCATTCGACGCCGCCATCGAGTATTATCGCAAGGGCCTGGAATTGGCCAAGCGCCTGGAGTCACGCCCCGATGCAACCCCTCAGTGGCGGCACGATCTCGCAGTGAGTTATTTCAAGGTCGGCGACGCGTTGTTTGAAGCAGGCTACCCCGATGATGCCTTGGGTGAATTGTTAGCTGGCATGCCGCTGGCGGAGCGGGTGGCTGCAAGTGATCCAAGCTATGCCAAATGGCAGGCGCATCTGGGGCTCTACTGCCTTGAGGTCGGCAGGCTGCAAGCCCTGGCATCGAAATCCGATGAGGCCCGCGCCTTGTTGCAGAAAGGCAAAAAAATCTTCAGCGGGCTGCGCGACCAAGGCCACCTGAGCCGCCAATATGCGGCCTGGCTGCAACGCATCGAGGCGATTTTGCTCGACCTCGGGTGAATCGAAGATAAGGAAGGTCGCGTCACTCATTGATAGAAAAACCGTTGATGCGAAGGATGTCCCATTTGCTGTTGCCAGTCCCCCTTGTCGGGCTGTGGCTGTTGGCGTTGCCGGGGTTCTCGCAGTCGCCGCCGGCGCCGCCACAGTTGATAGAAAAGGAGCGTATCGTGGAAGCCAAGCCGCCGCCTGCCGCAGCTTGGGAACCGGCAGAGGTCGGGCGCCACCTGGTCATCAGGGAGGTTGTGGCGGCACGCGAGCGCAGCCGCGCGGTCATCCAGATCTCAGGTGACCGATTGTTGCGGGTGAACTCGAAGACGCAACTGGTGATTTTGCCGTCGTTGTTTGGGGACAAGGCGCTGGGCCTCGAATTACAAAAAGGCGAGATCTATCTGCACAGCCGGGAAGCCGGGGCGGGCATGACGATCCAGACCCCGGTGACCGAAGCCAAGCCGCACGGCACGCAGTTCAGGGTGCTGGTGGAGGACAACGGCACGACCACCTTCACGATGTTTGAAGGCACGGTGGACTTGGTCAATGGCTTTGGCAAACTCACGCTTGGCAGCCACGAGCAAGGGATAGTGGAACCCGGCAAAGCCCCGCGCCGCACCGCCCGCATCGATGCCAAAAACACCATCCAGTGGTGCCTGTATTACCCGGGCGTGCTGCATCTGCCGGAACTGGGCCTCACTCAGCAGGAGCAACGCGAACTAACAAGGTCCATCGCGGCATACACCACGGGAGATTTGTTAGATGCGCTCGCAGCCTGGCCGGCCGAATACATCCCCCACTCTGCTTCGGCGCAGGTGTTTCATGCGATGGTGCTGCTGGCAGTCGGGCAGGTCGCGGACGCCCGCACGGCCATGGCGGGAGTCCCTAACGATGCACCCGGCCGCCGCGCGATCGAGGAAACGATCGACGCCATCAATTTCGTTGAACGCCCCAATCCGCACGCGCCGAAGTCTGCCGGCGAGTGGCTGGCACGCTCCTACTACGAACAATCGCGGTCGAGGTTGGAGTCGGCATTGGCGGCGGCACGCAAGGCGGCGGCCCTCGCGCCGGACTTTGGTTTTGCAGCCGTTAGGGTGGCCGAGTTGGAATTTTCGTTTGGCCGCACCCGGGCGGCGATGGAGGAATTGACCCGCGGCCTGCGGCTCGCACCGCGCAATGCGCAGGCCTACGCGCTGCAAGGGTTCATGCTCAGCGATTGGAACTGCATGGCCGCCGCCCGCGCGGCCTTCGAGTCGGCCATCCAATTGGACAGCGCGCTGGGCACCGCCTGGTTAGGGCGCGGGCTGTGTGACATTCGTGGCGGTCACCAGGAGGCCGGACGGCGCGACCTGCAGACCGCGACCATCCTGGAACCCAACCGCTCCATGTTCCATGCCTATTTGGGCAAGGCGTCCGCCCAGGTCGGCTTGATGAAAGCCGCGCAGGACGACCTGGAATACGCGAAGCTCCTCGACCCGCGGGACCCGACTCCCTGGCTCTACGCGGCGTTGGTCGATCAGGAGCAATACCGCCCGAACCATGCCATCGGCGAGTTGGAAAAGTCCATCGAGCTCAATGATAATCGCCGCTTGTATCGCTCGTCTATGTTGTTGGACCAGGACCGCGCGGTGCGCAGCGCCAACCTCGCCAAGCTCTATCAATACAACGGCATGCGCGACGTCGCCGTCCGCGAGGCCACCCGCGCCGTGGAAAGCGACTATACCAACCCGTCGGCCCACTTGTTTCTGGCCAACTCGTTCGATGTGCTGCGCGACCCGCGGCGCATCGAGTTGCGTCACGAGACGCCGTGGTTCAACGAGCTTTTGTTAGCCAATCTGCTAGGGCCGGTCGGCGGCGGTCCCTTGTCGCAATACGTTTCGCAGGGCGAGTATTCCCGGTTGTTGGAAGCCGATGGCACGGGTGGCAGTGTGACTCAGGAATGGCGCAGCACCTCGGAACTGCGCACGACGGCGTCCGTGTTCGGCACCTACGGACGCGTCAGTTACGGCCTCGACGCCTCGTATTTCAACGACAACGGCGACCGCCTGAACTCGGATGCCGAGCGCACCGAAATCTACGGTCAATTCAAATGGCAGGTCACGCCGGATGATATCTTCTATTTCCTCGGCAAGTGGCAGGACCAGAAGAGCGGCGACAATTTCGAGACCTATGACAACCAGCCGTTGTCGCCGTTCATGAGGTTTCGCGAAACCCAGGAGCCGGGCCTGTTGCTGGCCGGGTGGAACCACCGCTGGCGACCCGGGTCTAACACACTTTTCCTGGGCGGACGGCTCAGCGCCACCCAGAATCTAACCGATCCACGCTCCACCCAACTGTTATTGCAGCGCGACCCTGCGGCGATGTATCCGGACTTTGTGCACAAAAACGGTTGGTTCGATGAATACACCGATCCTGCGCTGCAAAATGCCGCGCCCCCGGCGGCCTCGCTCGGGCCGGATGGTCAATCGCTCATCTATTCGCCGGCGTTGTTGCGCGCCATCGCGCCGTATGTGGGCAGCGGCCAGGTGACCAACGTGGCGACGGCCTTGTTTGATTTTGCCACCCAGCGCCAGTTCGAGATTTACTCCGCGGAACTCCAACATATTGAGCAAGGTGACCACAACACATTCCTGGCAGGTGCCCGCTGGCAGGGCGGCGAGTTCGATACCGACTCCCGACTTTCGATTCTGCGGCCGACCTTCGCCGGCGGCTTCTCCACCCCGGCGGCCGATCAGCACTCGGTGGTCGATTTTCAACGCACCAGCCTCTACGCCTACGATTATTGGCGCCCCTTGTCATGGTTGACATTGATCGGCGGGGTCGCATGGGATCGGATCGAACATCCCGACAATTTCCGCAACCCGCCGGTCAATGACCGGCAGCGGGAAGCAGAGCAGGTATCGGGCAAACTCGGCTTCACGATGACGCCATCGCGCTGGTTCAACCTGCGCGGTGCCTACAGCGAAGGCCTCGGCGGGGTGACCTTCGATGAAAGCGTTAGGCTGGAACCCTCGCAGGTGGCTGGTTTCAGCCAAGCCTACCGGACCATCCTCTCCGAGTCGATCGCCGGCTCGGTTGAAGCGCCGCAGTTCAAGACCTGGGGGCTGGGCGTCGATGGTGCTTTGCCATCCCGCACTTGGTGGGGTGCCGCCTTCAAGGTGATCGGCCAGGACGTCGACCGCACCCTTGGCGCTTTCTCCGGCTACGACCTCGGCGTCTTTCCTAACAGTCCTGCCTATTTCCCCGACGGCACCCCGCAGCAACTCGCCTACCGCGAGTGCGCCTTCAGCGCCACCCTCAATCAATTGTTAGGCGAAGAATTCGCCGTGGGGCTTGCCTATCAGGCGACCCGCTCGAAGTTGCGCACGCGCTACCCCGAGCTGCCCGTCAATGCGGTGCTTGCGCCCGAAGTCGAGGACCAGGCGACGCTGCACGAAGTGTCGGTGTTCGGCGTCTGGAACTCACCCGGCGGGTTCTTCGCCCGGGCGGAGGCGAATTGGTTTTGTCAGAACCTGGATGACGATCCGCGCGGGCTGGCTGCGGGAGCAAGTCCGCGCAAGGGTGACGCATTCTGGCAGTTCAATGCCATGCTCGGCTACCGGTTCTGGCGCAACCAGGGCGAGGTCAGCGTCGGGGTGCTCAACCTTGGCGACACCGACTATCGGCTCAGCCCGCTCAATCCCTACGGCGAAATCGTGCGAGGCCGCACCGCCATCGTCACTTGCCGGCTCAGCTTCTAGGCCGCAGCAGTATCTGCGGCTTCCAGGCCGCAGCAGTATCTGCGGCTTCCAGGCCGCAGCAGTATCTGCGGCTTCCAG
>JBAXOF010000111.1:0-11407 GCA_037133375.1 Verrucomicrobiota bacterium
CCTGGTCGTTGGTTTCCTGCAGGTTCTGGCAACGGGAAATAAACGTGATGGCGGCCTTCCAATCGAGATCGGGCTGGGTGCCGAATTTGCCGTCCTCGATGATTTTCTTGGAGAGGGCGAGGGCTTCGATGGCGAGATAGGTGTTAGATAGGTCGGTGTGGTCCTTCTTGGAGCCGTAGCCCACGCCGCCGTCGTTAGGGTTGTCGGTCTGGCCCTTTTCGCCGAGGTCCCATTGGTTGTCGATGAGGTGCTTGCGGGCTTTGACGGCGGCAGGTTCATAGTCGGCCCTGCCGGCAGCCATGAGCGCGGTGAGTGAGGTTGCGGTGTTATAGACAGAGAGGCCGCGGTTGTAGATGCCACCGTCGCCCTTTTGTTGGGAAAGCAGCCAGGTGTAACCTTTGTCGAGGTGTGCGGGCAGGGTGGTCTTGAGGTCGCGATTGGGATCGCGGGCCCCGGCGGTGAGGGCGAGGGCGGTGAAGGCTGGTAGTCCATCGTCGTCCCACTGGCCGGTGGCCTTTTGCTGCTCCTTGAGCCAAGCGTTGCCGCGGGCAATGGCTTGGCGCATTTCTTGTTGGAGCGACACATAGCGGTTGGGAGTTGCCGGGGCGGCGGCGGCGAGACCGACGCTGAGGAGGATGAGTGCGGTGGTGGCTTTCATGATGTGGAGAGGGCTTGGGGTTGTGCGATCGGGTGGCGGTCCGGATGGAAAGCGATGCTGGCAGGGGCTGTTGTTCCTCTAACTTGGAATCGGAGCCACACGGAACTTATCAGCGGCGGAAAATTTGGCAAATGGGTTATCGGGTGGCGGGAGGTTTGTTGAGTGAGAGCCCGAATTGGTGCCAGCAGAGGCGGGTGATGCGGGTTTCGAGCGCGGTGAGCGGAGGTTCGTTGGCGGCAGGGGGAGGGATCGGGGCGAGCGGGCGGACTTTGCCGAGTTGCCTGCTGGTGAGCCGGAAAAGCTTGCGCAGGATGTCGGTTGGCAGGTTCTTGGGTTTGGTGACGGTGAAGGAGAGGGTTTCGGTAGCGGGGGATTTGGCGGTGCCTCCGGTGAGCCAGATATCAACGGCGGCGGGGGCGCTCTTGCGATTGGTGGTGATTTTGGTGGTGACCTTCAGGATGCCGGAGGAGGCGCGTTGGAGGTCTTTGGCCGCTTGTTCAAGAATGGGTTTGATCGATTTGTCGAGGTCGCTGGCGATGCTGGCGCGGAGGACGATGGGGATGGCTTTGGCCGGATTGCTGTTCCAAGCAGGCAGCTTTGGGCGGAGGCGTTGGATGGCGGCGCGGGCGGTGCCGGCTTGGGCCGGATCCGGTGTGGTGGAATCCAGCACCCGTTCCCATGCCAGCGCGGAGTGGGCAACCTCACCGGAGGTTTCCAACAGCGAGGCGAGTTCAATCAAATATCGCGCACCTTTCGGGCCCAGTTCGGCGTAGGTGTCAAGGCCCGGGTTGGGCTTGAGTTCACCGATCTCGACGCCGGGCTCCACGGGAGGGGGCGGACTTGGAATGGAAGCCACGACGGGGGGCGGCGGGGCTTTGGGGGCAGCCTTTGGAGCTTGTATTTCCTGATACGGCAAGGAGGCTTCGGTCTTCTGGCGGATGGCGGCCAGGCGAACCTCCGCCGGGGGGGTGAGAAAATCCATCTTGCGGGTGCACAGCCACCAGATGCCCAGAGGAACGACAAGGGCGAGGAGAATTGAAAGCGACAGCGGAATGCGCACGGGCGGATAGTTGCCTGTCTGCGAGGTGGCGCAAAGCCGAAAGCGATGAAAGATGGCAAAAACAAACACCCCGCCAATGAGGGCGGGGTGAGGGAGCGCTGGGATTAGGAGGGTCGTTCTGTCATGCAACCATGCCGCTCATGCATTCCTCTTTCCAGGTTCAGTCATCGGCTGTCTTTGTCTTGGTGGCTGGGTTAGAGGCTGCATGGGTTGGTTTGATGCCGGCGGCCGTGTTGATGCCAACGCCGTGTTTGTAAACGAGCTGGCCGCCGTAGTGGCCGGTCTGGGCGACAGCGTAGGCAGTCGCTCCGGCGATTAGGGCGGTTGCGACCCCCAGCCCTCGGGCGGCTTTGGGAAACCGCGCCGAGGAGGCGCTCAGCAGGGCGAGGATGGCTGCCGCGATGGCCATGTTGCGTGTGAGCTCGCCCCATTCCTCGTGCTGATCGAGGATGCGCTCGGCAACCCCTGAGATTTCGCCGGCCATTTCCGCTTGCTGACCACCGGTCCGAGTAGCGACGAGCGCCCCGGCGGCACCCGTGACCAACAGGATCGCGGCAAGCCACGGCAAGTGCCAGCGACGCGATACGATAACCAGCAGCGCTACCATTGCCCCTAACAAAATTAGGACAATCGGGAAATGGACGATTGCCGGGTGGAGTGGATTGGGTAGGGAAATCATGGGGAAGGTGCTTCAGGCGATCTTTTTATATTCCTTCACGTCATGGCGGCAGGAACGGCACTTTTGGGCGGGCAGTTCGGTGACGGTCATGCCACAGACCTGGCAAACGTAATAGTCGGCCTTGGCATTTTTGCCGAGGTTGTCGAGGGCTTCCTGATAGAGCTTGGCGTGTTCCTTTTCCGCGGTCAGGGCAAACTCGATGCTGCGGATGGCGGCGGGGGCGTCATCGGTTTTCGCCAAGGCGAGGAACTCGGGATACATCGTATCGCGCTCGTAGGTTTCGCCTTTAATGGAAGCCTGCAGGTTCTCCGCCGTGGTGCCCGGCGTCACGGCGTCGAGTTCGACGGCAGTGGTCTTGCCCCCCAATTCGAGGATCGTTTTTTTGTGGGTGTCGCGGTGGATGGCCTCCGACGCCGCCGCGGCGCGGAACAACTTGGCGACTTGCGCGTTGCTCTCGGCAGCGGCTTTTTCGGCAAATTTGGCGTAGCGATTGGCGGCGTTGGACTCACCCTGATAGGCGGTGTTGAGGTTCTTGAGGGTTTGCTCGGATACCTTGGCAACTGCGACTGCGGGGAAAAGCAGGCTGGCGGCGAGGGTTGCGACTGATGCGATGCGTTGAAATGACGTTTTCATAACATAGGAGGGTTGCTATCTCAGACAGCTCCACCATGGAGCCACAATGCGCAGAATAGTCAGAGGCTTCATTGGCCGCAAGCAAAAAATCCTGTGTTTGCAAAGCAACCCGAGGCATGTGTCATCGCCCCAACGCAACAAGAGACATCCCGGTGCGGAATGCCTCTTGTGGAAAATGCCTCTTGTGGAGTGAGCGACTTTTCTGCGGCTCAGCCCTCGGATTTAACGAGGAGGGCGCGCTTGCCAACGCGATCGCGCAAGTAGTGCAACTTGGCGCGGCGGACCTTGCCCTTGTGAGTGACTTCAATCTTGGCGATGCGCGGGGTATGCACTGGAAACACGCGCTCGACGCCTTCGCCGTAGGAGATTTTGCGCACGGTGAACGAGGCGTTCACGCCAGAGCCACGGCGGGCAATGACGATGCCGGCAAATATCTGCACGCGCTCCTTGCCGCCTTCAACAACGCGGGTGTGGACCTTGACGGTGTCGCCGATGTTGAATTCGGCGACGTCTTGTTTCATCTGCTCTAGTTCGATTTTTTTAATGATGTCCATGGGGTCCTCCTTCGCGAAAAATAGATACGGTTGGTGGCGACCGGGTCAGTGCAACCCGTGGCGCGGGCGGCAGAGCTAGGTGATGTGCGGTGGAATTGCAACTGCGAAATTCATCCGACGCGCGGTTTTGCATAAACTTTTTCCGGATCGAAGGTCAAATCGGTGCTGATGAACTCCAATATGGTGCCACCAGAGGCCGCATCCGGGACCAAGCGCCGGTAAAAACAGCTGCTTCTGCCGGTGTGGCAGGCACCCGCACCCAATTGTTCGACCAGCAGGATCAGTGCGTCCTGGTCGCAATCGGTGCGGATTTCCACGATGCGCTGGACATGGCCGGAAGTGGCGCCCTTGTGCCAGTATTCGCTGCGAGAGCGGGACCAATAGACCGCCTCGCCGATTTCCAAGGTGCGGCGGAGCGATTCGGCGTTCATGTAGGCGAGCATCAGGGGTTCGCGGGTGGCGGCGTCGATGGCGAGGGCCGGGATCAGGCCGTCGGCGGCGAATTTCGGGCAGAAAGTGGTGCCGGCCTCGACTTCGGCGTGGCTGCCGCGAGGAGCAAAGGGGGTATTGGAGTCCATGCATCAACAATGAGAGGCGATCCGGGCATTGTCCAGCGCACATTATCCGCAGCAATGGTGATTTCTGGTTGCACGGCGGGCGGGGCTGGGCACCATCGGCGCGCATGGCATACCCCACCGAACGGGCATTCGAATTGATTTCTGCGGCACATCAGCGCGGCCGCTTGGCGCACGCGTTTTTGCTCAGCGGGGCGGTGGGATGCGGCAAGGAAAATTTGGCCGCCCGCCTGATCCAATTGGTCAATGGCACGGCGCAGGTGGATGGCTTTGATTTATTTGGCGAACCGGTGGCGGCGGTGGTGCCGCCGCTCGATGAGTTGGAGAGCGGTTGGGTGCGGGTGTTGCGGCCGCGCATGAAATCCCGCCGCATCGGCGTGGATGAAATCCGCGACCTGGAACACACTCTGCATCTGGCGGCCCCGGGCGGTGCTTGCAAGGTGGGTGTCATCATCGAGGCGGATCGCCTCAATGACCAGGCCGCCAACGCGTTTTTGAAAACCCTCGAAGAGCCGCCACAAAAAACCCTGTTATTGTTGCTCACCGCCAATCCCCAGCGGCTGTTGCCGACGATCCTTTCGCGCTGTGTGCGCATCCAGTTGTTAGGTGGGCGACCGCTGCTGGCCGAGGGGGGGGCCGAATTGGTGGCGGCTTTGAATCAGGCGGCCACGCGGGGATTTGGCACACCGGTGGCGGCCTTGCATCTCAAGTCGGCCTTCGTGTCGTTTTTAGCTCAACACCGGGCGGCGGCGGATGCCGCGGCGGTGGCAGCGGAAAAGGAGGAAATTGCCGCCTATCGCGATGCCACGGATGGGGCCTGGCTCAAGGAGCGTAAGGTGTTTCACGAGGCAGCGGCGCAGGCCGAGTATCTGGATGCCCGCAGCCGCTTGTTTGACGTGCTCATGGCTTGGATGGCCGATCTGTTGCGGCTCAAGACGCAAGCCGCTGGTCTGGATTTCCCGGACTCTGCTCCCAAGCTGCGACCGATCGCAGAAGCCGAAAGCGAGATCAGACTCCTGCAACGCATGGAGGCGCTCGATGCGCTGCGCCGCACGCTCGAGACCAATGCCTTTGAACCGCTCGCTCTCGAGGTCGGCTTTCTCAAGGCGTTTGGTTGAGGCAGGAATGTAGTTTAGGTCTTTAGTCCATTCTTCCTCTTCGCGGAACCCGTGGGCCCGCTTGCGCCCGCCAAGGCCCGGCCCCCACTCGTGAAACGCCGACACCGGGATCACGCAGCACCTGTGGCGATACGCCTCCGCCCACATCCCGGCATCCAACTTGTCAGCGCGCGCGTTGTTGATCGACGGATTGAATGGTCGGGGAGTTAAGATGCGCAGCTATGTCGCCGTCGCCTTGGGTCACTCCATCGCCACTCAAGGCGACAGCGTCGAGGAATTGCGCGAGATGGTGCGCGACGCCGTGCGTTGCCATTTCGGCGATGCACTGCCCGGTTCGATACCGCAGATCATTCGCTTGCACTTTGTGCGCGACGAGGCCCTGACGACGTGATAATTCCGCGCGACGTCAACGCTTCCGATCTCATCCGCGCCCTGCGGGAACTCGGATATGTTACCATTCTCAAGGAAAATGAGGGTGCAATGTCGCCTGAAGAATTGGCTGGCACCGGGCGCTCGCTGCGGACAGATTGGGCCGCGCATGAACAAAGGAATTCCCGCAGATTTTTCACCCATCAATGACCGATGAGCTGGCTGCTGATAGATAATTCTAACACCCGCACGAAATTCGCGCTCGGTGGGGTGTGTGGACTCGAGGCATGGCGTGGCGTGCTGGCCACGGCTGAGGTCTCTGCCACGACGCTGGCATGTTTGCTAGATGAGGTGGTCTTTGATGCCGCGGTGATTGCCTCGGTGGTGCCTGCCAAGGCGGAGGTGCTGCGGGAATATCTCGGGCGGCGGGTGCCGGTTCACATGTTGGATCACCGCAGTCCGTTAGGGATGGGGATTGATTACCCGGAGCCGGAGCAGATTGGCGCGGATCGGCTGGCTAATGCGGTGGGGGTGTTGGCCTGTCATGGAGCGCCGGCAGTGGTGATAGATTCGGGCACGGCAGTGACGTTTGACATCGTCTCGGAGGCACCGGCGTATTGCGGCGGGGTGATTGCGCCGGGCTTGGGTGCGATGACCGTCTATCTGGCGCAAAAGACCGCACTGCTGCCGGAAATCGTCCTGCAGGAACCGGCTACCGCGATTGGCAAATCCACCATTCACGCGATGCAGGTGGGCGCGGTCATCGGCTACCGCGGGTTGGTGCGCGAAATCCTGGCCAAGATCTGCGCGGAACTCCCGGGCCGGCCGAAAATCATTGCCACCGGCGGCGATGCGGATCTCATCGCGCAAGGGATTCCAGAAATCGATGCGGTGGACAATGATTTGACCTTGGAAGGGATTCGGCGAGTGGCGCTGGCCGTCTATGCGCCCGTCAGCGGTCACAGACCGCCGCTACAAGGCTGCACTGGAACGAATTGTAGCGGCGCTCTATGAGCGTCGATGCAAAAGAGATGCGCGTGGCATGCGCCCGTCAGCGGTCACAGACCGCCGCTACAAGGCTCGATTTGCACGATCTGGCAGGTGCCATCGGCGATGGTGAAGCGGACGTTGTGGCCGCACAGGTTGGCGCCGAAAACGCGGGCCGCATCGGCGGTTCGGACGGCCGGACGTGGGTCGAGCGAGAGGGCCTCACGGATGAGCGCTTGGGCGCGGGCCGGCAGGCTAACAAAAGCAGTGCTGGCGGTGGCATGCACCGTCACTGGCAGGTGCGCTGGTGCCTGTTGGGCGAAGCCGCCGGTAACTTCCGCCGGGGCTTCCGCATAAGGCAGATAGGGTTTGATGTCGAAGATGGGAGTGCCATCGATTAAATCCCCGCCGCCCAGTTGCAGGACCGGCGCGTCGGGCGGGGTTCTATCAATTCCTTCCAAGCGGACCAACGACAACCCGAGGCAGTTAGGCCGGAAAGTCGAGCGACTGGCGAACACGCCGATGCGCTGGTTGCCACCGAGGCGGGGCGGGCGGACGGTGGGATGCCAGCCCTGATCGAGGCATTGATGAAAGCCAAAGATGAGCCACAGGTGCGAAAAGCCATCGAGCCCGCGAATGGCCTCCTCGCTGCGGTAGGGCGCATGGAAAACCAAAGTGGCCCACGCGCTCGGGCAGAGTCCAGGTTGGCGGGGTGCACCGAATTTGCCGCCGAAGCACGAGCGCACCACGGCGATGGGTTCGATTTGCATGGACGGCCCGTCACGCATGCGCGTCAAGTTAAGGGGATAGTTATGAGAAACCACCGAGTTCTGGTAAATCGCACCAGAAAAACCACTGAAACACTGATTGCCACTGACATCACTGAGAAGATTTTTATCATTATTTCAGTGGAATCAGTGGTCCTCAGTGGTAAAATCGTTACGCAAAATCACCCAAACTTCGCTAACTTGACGCGCATTCCCGGCACGGCTTGCCATGCAACGAGGGCAGGGGAGGGGTCAGCGGGTCTTGAAGTGAACGCTGCTGCGCAAGACCGCGTTTTCGCGCCGACTGTGGACGGTGAGGGAATCCAACTCGCTCATCGCGTCGATGATTTTGTCCCGCAAACCTTTGCTGGAATTGAACTTGGTGAGTTGCGTGCTGTCCTTGCCAAAGATGGCCTCGGCATTTTCGTTGAGCAGTTTGAGGGTTTCGGCGGTGGCTTCCTGCAGCGCCTTGAAATCCATCTTCATCCACAGTCCGGTGCGGCCGGCGGTCCCCTTGTCGGCAGTGCCGAGAAGTTCCAGTGCGCGGTTTTTCGAGGTGGAGGCGGCAAACCACTTGTCGCCCACGGTCACCGATGGGACAAAATCATCGTTGAGGAATGGGAAGGCCATGAACCAGGTCTTGTAGCCGTCCTTTTCCGAACTGAGCGGCTTCTGCATCGGGATTTCCTTGCCTCTCATCTCGCTCACTTTGGCCAGCAACTTGGTGCAAGTCTCGTTCATCTTGGTCCATGAGGATGCCAACTTCGCCCGATCGGTGACCGGGGAAATCATCGTGGCTCGCGGGAAGCGGCCTTTGTCCACGAAGGGTTGCGGCAGGCCCGGAATGGCTGGCACCGTGCCCTTGAGATCGATGACGATGGCGGTTTCCTGGCCGAGACCGGCGGCCAGGTCGCCTTTCAGGGCATCCCAGAGTGCCACCGCGTCACCACGGAATTTGCCGTTGAAGAGCGTGGCCATCTCCTTGAATTGTTTCATCTCGGAGGTTTCCCATTTCAGATCGGAAACTTTCATGGCCATGGCATAGGCGGTTTCCACCACGGATTCGTAATAGGCGCGGGCCTTTTCGTCGTAGGCGGCATCTGAGGTCAGGTTGGCAAACAACGCCACATCCGGCGAATCGCCAAGGTGGCCGAGCTTGGCCGGGGTCTTCCAATCGAGGGCACCCGGATCGTAACCGCCGAAGGATTCCACCTTCAGCCCTTGCTCGAAGAAGGCCACGGTGCCCATCGCTTCCATGCCACCGAGCTTGCGCAGCGCCGCTTCGCGGTCAGCCACCAATTGCAACAAGGCTTCCAGATCACGGGTGTCGCCCAGTCCATCCGCGCCGGCAAGTCCATCGCGCAAGCCGTTGGTGTAGGCGGACAGTCCGCCCTGAATGGTCGCAAGGGCTTTGGCGGCGCTGTCATTGCCGAAGATCAGGGCGGCCAATTCCTTGGAAGCGTAGGCGTCGCTGAAGGCCAGCGCGGTTCCGTTTGTTAGAGAATGTTCGACCTCGGCCACTAGCTGGCAATCCTTCTCGGAGCTGCCGATGAACATGACGACGTATTCGCCAAGTGTGCCGGAGGCTAGCACCAGGGTTTTCTTGGCAACTGCGGCGAGCAACTTGTCCACAGTCTCGGCGCCCAGTGCTTCGTCCATGGCTTTGCGGTCGGTGCCCACCTCCTCCGCTATTTTGGACCCAAGGAATTTGTAGCCGCTGAACTTGGCACCGGCACACTCGAATTCGACGGCCTCCACCATTTCGCCGATGGCCTGGAGATTTCCCACCATTTCCGCGACGGTGCCGGCCACCGCCTCATGTTTGGCCTTGGAGGTGCGAAATGCCAGATAGACTGGCGGCATGTTGGCGCGTTCGAGCAGGCCGATGCCGGATTCCGGGTCGTGGATGAGGTTTTTGGCCAGCTCTTCGCCGAAGGTATTGCCCATGGTTTCCTCGATGCCGGAAAGGTCGCCGGACTTGGCGGCGGCCACAAACGCTTTAGCCAGACCGCGCATTTGGAAATAACCGAGGCGGTTGCTCAGCGTCATAAGATTGGCTAACTGGGTGCCCGCCGTCTTGCCCACGCCAACGGTGACTTCGAGGCCAAGCATGTCGCCCGGGGCCATGGTCTCAGTCAACACTTCCTCGTTGCTTTTCGGTTCCATGGCGGGCTCTTCCTTGGCCGGTGCGGCCGCCACCTCCTTTTCGCCTTCAGGAATGGCAAAATCCTCACCCGCTGGTTTGTTGCCACCCATGTCTTCACCCGGCAGCGGTGGGGTCATCCCCATGCCCAAGCCACCGCCGATTTGCTCCTTGAGCACCTTCCAGAGTTTCATGGCTTGCGCCCGCTCGCCGATTTTTTTTCCGTTATAGACCGAGATGACTGACTCGGTGTCTTGCGGCAGATAGCGCGCAAACCCGAGTTTAGCCGCACGTTCTTCCGCGCTTAGGGCCTTGACCTCGGCTGCGGCGGGCGTCGCCGGAATGGCAGCGTCGGGCGCGGGTGCGACCGCCTTGTCAGGGCTGGCCACGGCCTGAGGGGTGGCAGCGGTTGGTTGGGCCGGTTCTTCCTTCTTATTGCATGCTCCGAGAGTTAGAATCACCGCCGGAATGACCACCCAAAATGATTGTGTTTTCATAGAAAAGGGCAACCTAGCCAGACCCTTGCCCGCAGGCAAGCATAATGGCAGCCGATGCAAAAAAACACCCGACGCACCAGTTCCTGCGGGTTGTGACGCCGGTTGTGACGCCGGTTTCCGCCATTTCTTGCACGGGTTTGAATATCCAGAGTTGCGAAACCACCCACTTCTGTGAATGCTGGTCCCCAGACGCAACCTCATGGCAGCCAGACCCACCACGCCCGCTCTCAGCGATCTTTTTCCTTTCGAACTCGTCCGCCCGGAACTCGAGCGTGTCGAGGCTGCGATTCGCGAACAAATCTGCGCCTTCGATCCTGCCGTCGAGCCCTACGTTGCCTATGTCTGCAACACCTCCGGCAAACGCATCCGGCCCGCGCTCGCCATCCTGACGGGGGGTGCCACCGGCGGGGTCAATGACAAGCACCTCAAAATCGGCGTCATCCTCGAACTCATCCACATGGCCACCCTTGTCCATGACGATATCATGGATGGTGCCACGACCCGCCGCATGGTCCCCACCGCCAATGCCAAGTGGGGCAATGCCCTGTCCGTGTTGCTCGGGGACACGCTCTTCGCCCATGCGATGACGCTCGCCACCGATTTCGACAGCATCGATATCTGCCGCAAGGTCGGCAATTCCGTGCGCGAGGTCTGCCAGGGCGAAATGATCCAGACCCAACGCCGCTTCGATCTCTCGCTCTCCAAGGAGGATTATTTCCGCATCATCGAGATGAAAACCGGCGTGCTCTTCGCCGCCGCCACCGGTCTGGCCGGCAACCTCTCCGGCGTCGATGCCGCCACCGAGGCCAAACTCTACAGCTACGGCATGAAGCTCGGCACCGCCTATCAGATCTACGACGACTGCCTGGATCTGGTTGGTGCCGAAGAAGTGGTTGGCAAAACCCTGCGCACCGATCTGGCCAAGGGCAAACTCACCCTGCCCATCCTCAACCTGTTGGAAGCCGCGTCCGAATCACAGCGCACCAAACTCAATAAGCGCATCCTCGATCAGGAGCCGCTCGACCTGTCGGTGCTCGTCGGCATCGCCGAATATGAGGGCTCTATCGAAAGTGCCGTCGACACCGCGCTTTCATTGTTAGATGATAGCCGCCGTGATCTCGAGGCGCTCGACACCTCGATCCACGCCGACGCGCTGGCCCAGATCACCTGGTTCCTCGCCGGCCTGCTCAATAAATGCCGCAGGTAGCCGCCGCGCATGGCTGCCGCGTCTCGCGGCATCTCTTCGTAGGCGCGTTGGTGACAACGCGGGGGGGCGATTCGTAGGCGCGTTGGTGACAACGCGGGGGTGGGCGATTCGTAGGCGCGTTGGTGACAACGCGGGGGTGGGATTCGTAGGCGCGTTGGTG
>JBAXOF010000112.1:0-11403 GCA_037133375.1 Verrucomicrobiota bacterium
GGCGTGATGGCCTCGCCGCGCCCACGAGTCCGCCTGGTGGGCGATTTTGAATTTTAGATTTTGAATGAAATCCAACTTGCTCGCAACTTTGGCTCTATTGAGTTCGAGCACTGAGTTCTAAACTCATTTCTGCCTGCCCAAATTCGGCTGCCAGTCGCTTCTCTTTTTGTGGGTGGAATTGCAGGAGTTGCAGCTGCATATCTTTAGCCAGGTTCCTGATTCTGGGCCTGCCGCAGAAGAGTGGTAAATATATCAGCCAAGCGGGTGTTGGTGCTCACTTGCGGGCGGAGTCGCGCCCTTGAATAATAGGACGCCTGTTTTTCCTCAAACCATCATGTCTCCCAAAAAACGACTGTTACTCATCGGCTGGAATTCGACCGATCGGAAAATCATGCACCCCCTGCTCGATGCGGGCCAATTGCCGGGGGGGATCTCCATCAGCGGCGGATCCATGTTAAATATTGGATAGAGGACAGCGAAATGGAGTCCATGCGAAAAATCGCGATTGCCCTGGCGGCCAATCCGCGCTGTGATACGCCGATGCGTCCTGTGCGGAAAGCCCTAACCAAGACAAAACCTCCGCTCACCCTCCTCAGCGCCCTGCACATCGGTGCCAGCTCCGTCTCCATGATGGTCGCCGAACGCAACCCCGATGGCTCGCTCGTGCCGGTGGATTTCCTGGAAAAACCCGCACCCATCGCCCGCGATATCTTCCGCTTGGGCAGCGTCAGCCAAGCCACCACCGAACGCGTGGTTTCCATTATCAAGGGTTTCCAGAAGTCCCTCGCCGAACTCGGCCTCGACCCCCACAACGTCACCCGCGCCGCCACCACTAACATCCTCAGCGAGGCCAACAATCACGAAACCGTCATGAACCGCATCCGCATCGCCTGCGCCTTGCGCGTCACCACCATCGACGATGGCGAAATGACCCGCCTGATCTATCTGAAAACCCGCCGCCGCCTGCACGATCTGCCCGCCCTGCGCCAAAACACCACCCTCGTCGTCCACGTCGGCCCGGGCAACACCCGTGCCTTGTTGTTTCAAAACGGCCTCATCACCCGCTACACCAGCTACCGCATGGGCACCCACCGCACCCGCGAGGCCGTGGAAGGGTCACACGCTGAAGGCCCCGCCATGCTGCGCGTCATCCGCGAACACGTCTCGGGCAACCTCGCCCAAATCCGCTACGATTTTTCCGACGTCACCATCGATGGCCTCATCGTTATCGGCGATGAAATCCAGTCCGTCGCCACCCACCTGATTCAAAAGCAGGCGGTCTGCCACGTTAGATTTCTGCGCCACTTCACCACGGAAACCTCCATGCTCAGCGAGGTGGAAAGCGTTAAACGCTTCCAACTCGACTATCAAACCGCCGAGGCCCTGGTGCCCGCGCTCGAAATCAACCTAGCCATCGCCGAATCCCTCAAACTGGCCGAAATCCATATCCCCAGCACCGAATACGAGCAAGGACTGTTGCACGACCTGCTGCTGTCCCGCGATCTTACCGGCAACTTTGCCGAGGAAGTCATCCGCTCTGCCAGCATCCTGGCCGAGCGTTACCAATCCGATCCGAGCCACAGCAGGCACGTGAGCGAACTTTGCACGCTGTTCTTTGCCAATCTAACTGACCTGCACCAACTCACCGCCCACGATGCGCTGCTGTTGCAAGTGGCCGCCATCCTGCATGAAGTGGGCACCTACATCAGCCCCCGCGCCCACCACAAACACTCGGAATACATCATTCTCAACTCCGAAATTTTCGGGCTGGACCGGCTCGATGTCACGCTCGTGGCGCTGATTGCGCGCTACCACCGCCACTCCGTGCCCCGTCCCGATCACCCGAGTTACAGTGCCCTCAACATCGATGATCGCATCCGGGTCAACAAGCTCGCCGCCATTCTGCGCGTGGCGGATGCCTTGGAACGAACCCATGCCCAGCGCGTGTCCCAGATTGAAATCCGCCGCGACGCGAGCCGCCTCCGACTCCGTCTGCCCAGCATCACCGATGCCGCCGTCGAACGCCTCGCCATGACCTCCAAAGCCGACCTCTTCGAGCAGGTCTTCGGTCTTAGCGTCGTCATTGATGAAGACAATTAACTGACATCCCCCCATGCCTCCACTCCTGAACCGCGAACTCTCCTGGCTTGAGTTCAACCAACGCGTCCTCAACGAAGCCTTGCGCGAGGATCTCCCTCTGTTAGAGCGCTTGAAGTTTCTCGCCATCACCGCCTCCAACCTTGATGAATTTTTTCAGGTGCGGGTGGGCGGGCTCATGCTCATGCGGCGCAGCGGGCGCAAGGCGCCCGACGCCTCGGGCCTAACACCCGGACGCTGCCTCAGTGCCATCCGCCAGCGCGTGCTGCAAATGACTGCGGACCAATACGCCTTGCTGGCCAGCACCCTGCTACCCGCGCTGGAGGCGGCAGGCATCCGCCTGTTGCCAACACGCGCGCTGCCGCCAGCACAGGCGGCCAAGGCCGCCGCAGCCTTTGAAGACAGCATTTTCCCCTTGCTCACCCCGCTCGCGATTGATCGGGACAGTCCCGCGCCCGCCATTCCTGGCCTGCAACTCATCGTTGCCTGTTGCCTGTTAGATACGGAATCCGCCGTCACCCGCCACGCGCTCATTCCCATTCCGGACACCCTCGGCCGCCGCGTGCCGGTATCCATCGATAGCAACGAACATGCCTTCGTCCTCATCGAAGACCTCGTGGCCACCCACGCCGGACGCTTTTTCCCCGGTGAAAGCGTCACCTCCACCACCGCCTTCCGGGTCACCCGCAACGGCGATATTGCCGTCCACGAAGAAGATGCCATCGACCTCGCCGGGGAAATGGAAGATGTGCTAACCGCCAGACGGTTTGCCGACACCGTGCGCCTGGAACTCCGCGCCGATGCACCACGCGACCTCGCCCGGCTGATTCAGAAAGTTGCCGCAGCCAGTTCGCAGGAAGTCTATCCATGCGATGGCCCGCCCGGCCTTGCCTCCCTGATGGAACTGGCCAATCTTGCGGGTTTCGATCACTTGCGGGATGCCGATTGGCCGCCACAAAACCCACCCTCGATCATCCCGGGCGCATCCATGTTTGAAACCATCGCCGCCAGGGATCTCCTTCTCCATCATCCCTACGAATCCTTCGAACCGGTGCTGCGGCTCATCGAGGAGGCCGCGGCCGACCCCGATGTCATCGCCATCAAACAAGTTCTCTATCGCACCGCCCGCCAATCCCGCATCATCGAGGCGCTCATTAAGGCCGCCGAAAATGGCAAACACGTCACCGTCATCGTCGAACTCAAAGCCCGCTTCGATGAAGCCCGCAACCTGCACCGTGCCGACGAACTCCAACGCGCCGGGGCCCAGATTGTCTATGGCGTGAAAAACCTCAAAACCCACGCCAAGATCTGCCTCATCGTCCGCCGTGAATCCGGCCACCTGCGCCGCTACGTCCACCTCGGCACCGGCAACTACAACGAGTCGACCGCCAAGCTCTACACCGACTTTTCCTACCTCACCTGCAAGCCGGAGTTCGGCAACGATGCCACCCTGTTTTTCAATGCGGTGACCGGCCGCTCCAAGCTGCTGCGCTTCCAACGGTTGGTGCCCGCCCCCACGGCGATGAAGCCGATGTTGTTAGACATGATTGCCGGTGAGGCCGAGCGCGCCCTGCAAGGGTTGCCCGCGCGCATCATCGCCAAGGTCAATTCGCTGCAGGACCCGGAGCTCATTCACGCTCTCTACAAAGCATCGCAAGCGGGGGTGCAGATCCAACTCAACGTGCGCGGCATTTGCTGTCTCAAGCCCGGTGATCTGCGCCACTCCAAAAACATCGAGGTGGTTTCCGTCATCGACCGCTTCCTCGAACATGCCCGCGTCTTCTACTTCCACCAGGGCGGCGACTCGGAAGTCTATATTGCCTCAGCCGACTGGATGACACGCAACCTCGACAAGCGCATTGAACTGATGATTCCCATCGAGGAACCGGCTATCAAGCGCCGACTGGTGCGCGTGCTGGAGGCCTTTTTCCAAGACAATAGCCAAGCCTACCGTTTGTTGCCCGATGGCAGTTCCCAGCGGCTCACCCGCCTCAAGGGCAAAAAAGCCTTCCGCGTTCAGGACCACTTCTATCAACAAGCCAAAAAGGCGGCCAAAGCCCATGAGCACGAACGCTCGATGACCTTCGAGCCCCACGTCCCGGCCGCGTAGGAGTCCGCGGACTAGACCGCACAGTCCCCTGTGCGGTTCTTGAGTGCGAGAGCTGCGCATGGGGGGATTCAATGAGCTGCGCAGCGACGCCGGATGGATGACCGCACAGGGGACTGTGCGCTCTACGCCCTCTCACACCTGTGCCACCACCACGCGCGGCAGCGCTGGATTCGGATAGTCCTTCTTGCGCAGGGCGTTGCGCATTTTAACCAGCGCCGAGTTTTGCACCTGGCGGATTCGCTCACGGGTCACGCCAAACTGCCGCCCCACTTCGTCCAACGTCATGGGCATGCCACCGGTCAATCCGAAACGCACGTCAATGATCTGCCGCTCACGCGCGTCCAGAATTGTGAGCAACTCGTTGATAGACCCCAACATGTTCTTGTCCGCAAGCGAGTCGTGAGGATTGGCCGCAAACTCATCACCCACGATATCACCGTATTCGGTCACCTCACCCTCGTTGATGGGAGAATCCAGCGACGTGGGATACTGCGCCGCTTGCCGCAGCAACGCCAACTTGCGGTGGGGCAAGCCGAGCTCATCCGCCAATTCCTCGTCGGTGGGCTCGCGCCCCAAGGCCTCCATTAGCATGACGGCAATCCTCCGGATCTTGGCGATCTTGTCCACCATGTGGACCGGCAGCCGAATGGTTTTCGATTGGTTGGCCAGCGCCCGTTTGATCGATTGTTTGATCCACCATGAGGCATAGGTGGAAAACTTGCCGCCCTTGCCCGGTTCAAAGCGCTCCACCGCTTTCATCAACCCGATGTTACCCTCGGAAATCAGATCCGTGACCGACAGTCCGTAATTGGCATAGTCCTGGGCAATCTTCACCACCAACCGCAAATTCGAACAAATCATTTGCACCCGCGCCATGGCGTCGCCTTGCTTGATTCCCATGGCGAGCACCACCTCCTCCTCCGCCGTTAGCAGCGGTGTCTTGGAAATCTCCCGCAAATAAAGCCTCAAACTGCCGTCAGAGTCGTGTGACATAATAGAGTGCCTGATTGAACTTTTAAACCCCGGCCAACACCACCTAGTGCCAACCACCCCAACCTAGCTCCCCATGCCACAGAATCAAGGAATTAGTTAAAACAATTTCTTAATCCCGGCCACCCGGCGAACTGTTTCCTGAGGCAATGACCGCCAATGCAGTGTCAGGCCTTCCTCTTACTTGATCATTGCGTGCTAGCGAGCTGAGGAAAACCCGCCACCGCCGTAACTAACATGGAACCGTTAAGCGAAGCAATATTGGAAGTTAGATGTTGGATATTGCCAATCTTTTATCATCGGACTCAATATCCAACAAGCCTCGCCCCCTCACACTACCGCGAGAGTGAGGGAGGTCAGTGCGGACTTCGGATAGTCTTTCTTGCTCAAGGCCTTGCGCATCTTCATCAGGGCCGAGTTCTGCAACTGGCGGATACGCTCGCGGGTTACCCCGAACTGGCGGCCGACTTCTTCCAACGTCATGGGGGTGAAGCCCGTCAAGCCAAAGCGCACATCAATGATGCGCCGCTCACGCTCATCCAGAATGTCCAGCAACCCGTCAAGTTCCCCAAACATGTTCTTGTCGGAGAGGGCATCCAGTGGACTGGACACCCGTGTGTCGCCAATGACGTCACCATATTCGGTGGCTTCGCCATCGTTGATCGGCGAGTCGAGCGAAGTGGGCCGTTGCGACGCTTGCCGCAGCATCGCCAACTTGCGCCGGGGCAAGCCAATCTCCTCGGCCAATTCCTCGTCAGTGGGCTCGCGCCCCAAGGCCTCGGCGAGCATGACGGCGATGCGCCGCATCTTGGCGATCTTGTCCACCATGTGGACGGGCAGACGAATGGTTTTCGATTGGTTGGCGAGCGCCCGCTTGATGGATTGCTTGATCCACCAGGCGGCATAGGTGGAAAGCTTGCCGCCCTTGCTCGGATCAAAGCGCTCCACCGCCTTCATCAGGCCGATGTTGCCTTCCGAAATCAGATCGGTGACCGGCATCCCGTAATTGGCATAATCCTGCGCGATCTTCACTACCAAGCGCAAATTGGCTCGGATCATCTGCACGCGCGCCTCCGCATCCCCCGCCTTGATCCGTTTGGCCAGGATAATCTCATCCTCCACCGTGAGCAGCGGCGTCTTGGATATCTCGCGGAGGTAAATCTTCAAACTGCCTTCGGATTCGTGTGACATGGTCGTGGGGTTGGGTTGGTCAAGGGTGAGATGCGGACAACTTGGAATTATTCTGATTTTTTCAGCAAAACTTCCGCCGGCCGCCTGCTTTGGAATTCGTGATCTTTATTTGGTGCAAAAAGGGGCGATCAAGTCCCTGAATACTTCTCTAGCAGACATCGTGCCAATTTAAAGACTTTCATTCGCCGGTGGTTTTTTCCGGAGAAAGGCGGCGGGGTGGCACGGGGGATGGACAAGTCAGTTGCGGCGGGGCACACTGCGCGCGTGATTGACTTCATCTATCCCTTGCTCCGTTCGGGTCTGTTCCGCCTTGATCCGGAAGTGGCGCATCACCTGAGTCTGAGCGTGCTGCGGCAGGCGGAGCGCGGCGGTCTGCTGCGCCTGGTTTACCCTGCGGCGGCAGCGCCGGCACCGGTGACAGTGATGGGTTTGACCTTTCCCAACCGCATCGGGCTGGCCGCCGGCATGGACAAGGAAGGCGACTGCATTGACGCGCTCGGGCGTCTGGGGTTTGGCTGCATTGAGGTGGGCACCTTCACGCCGCGCGCGCAACCCGGCAATCCCCAGCCGCGTTTGTTCCGCCTCATCGGGCATGAGGCGATCATCAACCGCATGGGCTTCAACAACCCGGGCATCGCCGCCGGCGTTGCCAACGTGCGCCGCGCCAAAAGCTATCAAGGTGTCCTTGGCTTCAACATCGGCAAGAACAAGGACACGCCTAACGAGGACGCCGCGGCCGACTATCTGGAATGCCTGCGCCAAGCCTATCCGGTGGCCGACTACGTGGCGGTGAACCTGTCAAGTCCCAACACGCCCGGTCTGCGCGAGCTGCAAGGACCCGACGCCTGCGCCCGCTTGTTAGAGACGCTCAAGCGCGAACAGGAACGGCTCGCCGCCGAGCACGGCAAACGCGTTCCCCTCCTGTTCAAGGTGGCACCGGACCTCGACGACTCCCACATTCGCGAGCTTGCGGCGGTGTTTCTGGCGGGCGGTCTCGACGGCCTGATCGCCACCAACACCACACTCGAGCGCGACGCGGTGGCCGGCCATCCGCGAGCCGCCGAAGCGGGCGGCTTGTCGGGGCGCCCCGCATTCAAAAAAAGCACCGCCGTGTTGCAAGCGTTTGCCGGTCATCTCGGCGGTGCCATCCCCATTATCGGCGTGGGTGGCATCTCTTCGCTGGACGACGCCCGGGAAAAACTGCGGGCTGGTGCCACCTTGGTGCAGGTTTACACCGCCTTCATCTATCAGGGACCCGGCCTCATCCGCAAGCTGGCGCGCGAGCTGTAAGGAAGAATAGTCCGCAGCGGCCGCAGTGCGTTCTGGCATGCGGCGGCGCTGCGCCACCCCCCGTTCTCCCGCTGCCCGTCACCGCTCGGCCACCGCCTTGAGCTTGGCAATGGCTTCGTTGAGGCACCGCCGCGCATTTGTTAGATCCGAGTTGAGGGTACGGATGCGTTCATCGCGCTCGGCAATGGCGGCCTGCCAAGTCTTGAGTTGTGCCTCGAGGGTTGCGGTCTGGGCTTCTAGGGCGGCAACCTGGCCGTCGCGTTCCGCCAGCACTTTGCCAGTGGCTTCTGCCGCTTTCTGCATCGACTCGATGGATTCCTTGAGCAGGGTCTGCTCGTGCTGCAATATTTCCGTGCGTTCGCGTTCGGCGGCGAGCTGGTCGCCAGCCGTCACCATGCTGACCTTCAAGTCGTGGGTCCGCTCGACGAGCGCAAGGTTCTTGCGCCACTCCATCACTAACAGCAGGCCGAGCACCAGGCAGCCCGCGGCATTCACCAGCGCCATGCCTCGCCCATTCACGGATGCACCTCCTTGTTCTCAAAGCCCACCTTTTCAATCCCCGCCGCGCGCACCGCATCCAACACCAACATCACTTGTTTGTAACGCGCCTCCTCATCGGCGGAAATCAACACCCGCGCCTGCTCCGGCAGTTTCTCGCGCTTGAGCCGCGCCGTGATTTCCGACGGCGTGAGCACGTGCCCGTCCCAAGTGATCACCCCGTGGGCGTCCACCGCAATCTGCACCAGCGGCGACCGGCTGTCGGCCACCCCGGTGGCCGCTTCCGGCAGCCGCAACGGCACCCGGTGCAGTTGGGTCATGCTCAAACTCACCAACATGAACGCCGCCAACAGGAAAAACATGATATCGATCAAGGGCACGACCTCAATCCGGGCTTCCTCGCCCTCGTCATCGCTGGATCGGCTGTGGAGTTTGACTGGCATCGGCATCTATCTGGGTTGGCGCAGGTTCGCGGCGAAGGCTTCCAAATCGTGCCCGTGTTCTTTGGCCGACTTCACCAGCAGCTCCGCATGGTTGATCCAGCGTTCCAGCGACCCGCGCAGCACCGCCACCCGCTTGCGGAAAAAGTTGTACGGCAGCAGGCAGAAAATCGCGATCGCAATCCCGCAGGCCGTCGCGATCAGGGCCTCCGCAATCCCCCCCGAAACCTTTGACGCGGCCAATTGCTCGGCGCCCACAAAGGAGAACGAACGCATGATTCCAACAACTGTTCCAAACAGCCCCAGCAACGGCGCCAACGTGATCAAGGTGCTCAGGACCCACATGCGGGCCTCGGATTTTTCGATCAAGTGAGTGGCGTGCAGTTGCATGGCGGCGAGCATCGAGGTATGGGCGTGGGTCATGCCCTCGCGGAGGTTGAGCAAATACGGATCCTCCGTGGCTCGGGTCAATTGCCAGGCAGCAGCGAAGTCACCATCGCCAAGCGCCTCGCGGGCGCGGTCCTGGTCGGCGCTGCGCAGGCGGCTTTGCAAGCGCAGCCACCAGACGATCCGGTCCAACAGGACGCAGAGGGCGAGGAAGGCGGTGGCGACAATGGGCCACATGACCCAGCCCCCTTTGAAAAATGTTTCGACGACGATGTTGGCGATCACGGTAGGGGGTTATTTCAGTTGGAACACAATCGGGCGTTGCAATCTCATGACGGCGCCGGGCAGGAATTTCCAGCCACGCACGGTGCGCACCGCCTCGTTGTTGAGCAATGGCCAGGGGGACGACTGCTTGGGGGAGGCGGAGATCACGCGGCCATCGATGCCCACCACGAACTCGACGAGCACGGTGCCGGTCTGCCCCAGGCGGCGGGCTTCCGGCGGATAGATGGGCGGCGGCATCTGGCCGGCCGCCATGCGGGCGGCGGCGGAGCGGTCACCTTCGGCAGAATTGGCAGAGCCTTCGGACGCCGCGTCCGCCTGCCGGGCGGGTTGGCTGGTGGAGCGCTTGGGCTCGGATTTTGCCGTGGGTGCGGACGGTTTGGCAGGCAACTCAGGCAGCTCCGGCAAGGGTGGAAAATCAGTTAGGTCCGGCAGGTCCGGCGGCGCGGGCAGGACCTCTGCGGCCGCCTCGGGTGTGGCCGCACCTGCGGATTCCGTGGGTGCCCCCAGGGAAATTTCGGGGGTTTTCAAAACGGCGGCCGTTTCCCCGGTCCGCGACGATTTGGGTTCCGCACGCCAAATCGGCAGCACCCGGCCCACCACGTCCAAGCCGGCCAAACCTAGCCAAAGGGCGAGCGTGGCGATGTGCAGGGCGTAAACCAAGGAACTCATGAGCAAGGCGGGACGCCGCAATCTGCCAAAGTTGTCCGCTAATGACAACCCTTCAGCGAAAGATTGAAGCTGAAGCCCACTCTGCCCTTGGTACGGATCTTCGGCACTTGGACAGCAAATGAGCGACCTTTCAAGAATATCAGGTTGAGTCCGCCACGATGTGGTAATAGCTTACCCCATGAGTTATTCACTCGTTAGAACCGGCGTTTCGCTGGACCGGACCAGTCTTGGCATTCTCGATGACTTGGCCAAACAGTGGTCGGTCTCGAAGGCCGAGGTCATGCGCCGCGCGTTGCGCAAGGCCAAAGCGGAGGCCGATCTGGAAACGCAGCGCCCCAGCCCGCTGGATGCCTTGGAATGGCTCCAGAACGGCGGCGGCCTGACAGTTGAAGAGGGGGCGGGAATGCACGCTGCATTCCTCGCCGAGCGGCAGGCCAAACGTTACTGGTGGGAGCCATGATTCATCTGGACACGAGCCTGCTGGTGGAGTTGGTGACGATCGGCTCGCCAGGCAGCCGCCGGATTCGTGACTGGCTCAGAAACGGGAAAAAGGTTGGCACCCATGCGATTGCGTGGTCGGAGTTTTGCAACGGACCCCTCACAACGCAACCGGCCAAGGGATAGTCAAAACAAAGGCGACAGACATGTCGCAAACCAACGGGAGCGTATCCGCCAGAACACGGCGGATACGCTCTTCCGCGTCATGCCTGTCGACATGTCTTGAGCCTTTGTCCATGCCTCCGAAAATCCTGGGGTTTGGGGCAAAGCCCCATGATTTCGGACATGACAGGCACCGTGCAAGACCTTCCATAAAGCTACGACGAACTTGGAACTAAAACTCGACCACAGTGTGGAAATCCCGCCAAAAACCTACGACCTCAATTCGGAAATCTCATACGGTATCAATTCGGCCCGTAACACTTAGCAGGGCGGTTGGGCGGGGACAAGCAGGAAGTTCCGAGCGGCACAGTCGCCTCCAACTCGATGACTGATGGCACATGTGGCCTCCGGCATTTCCACTTCCACAAACCGAGTCTTGGCGGCCCGTCCGTTACGTCCCCGAGTCCGGGGTGATTTTGCAAAAGACATGACCCGAGCCTAGCAAATCCAGCCACCCTGGGAAGGGGCAATTTTGGGACGCGTTCCTTCAACCAGCCCAAACTATCATTTCTTTTTCAGTCGAACCCCCCACTGTACTAACGATTGTCTATAAATGCCAGAATGATCTTCAATAAGTTAGTTTGATGCTTCATTTGTTGCACCCCTTGTCTAACAAATGCATTGCAATATTGCAGCCTTGACTGTGACATACAATTGTTATATCGCACGTTTTCTTGAACCCTTGAATGACATCTATTGGATTCGGAGCTGTTCTCTCAGATTCCCGATAACTGAGGCGGCCCCGAAAATCCGACCAAGCAGTGGCTAAACTAAGCTATGGCGGAG
>JBAXOF010000113.1:0-11371 GCA_037133375.1 Verrucomicrobiota bacterium
CGTGTGCTTCGTGGCTTCGTGTGAGAAAATTCTAGGGGTGAAGCGGACCAAGACAGCCGCCTTGTAATCCGTGGTTAATCTATCGGATATTTTAAAATAAACTCCGGAGTTCGGGTGAATTGGGGATGAATTTTTCCCACCAACTCGGCGCAGTCCCTAACTGACCGAGTTGTTTGGCCCCCTCAGGCAACCCACCTCAATGGTCAAGCGCCCGATCTTGGCGTGAGGCTCGCCGCACTGGCGCTTGAAATCCTCGGCCGCAGCTGCGCGCGCTATCCCAAAGCATAACTATACCAAGGTATGGCTATACGTTGTTACAAAAACACAACTTCATGTCGGCTGCATAGATTCTGAAACCTATCAGAGGTGGCCGGCCCGCCCTGGTTGTTAGTAAAAACCATCAATTCCATTGGCGGGAGATTCTGGGTCAGCGCGTGATGCAGGTGCCCGTCCGCCCGCTGGATAAATCCAAAATTCAAAATTCAAAATCCAAAATTCAAAATCCAAAATTCAAATCCTCTCCCCATGAACGCCGCAGCCACTCCACGCCAAGCCCGACCGCGTTGCAGTTTCGTCCCCAACGCCCCGAACCAAATGCCAGCCCATCACGCTTTCGCCAAACTCCCGCTTATTAACCTCTCGCAGCTGGCACTGCGCCTTACCCGCACCCTCCTGCTAGTTCTAACTTGTGTCGGGGCCTGGAGCGGTTCGGTGCAAGCGGCGGATCCCAGCGTCACCACCGACAAGACCGACTACGCACCCGGGTCCACCGCCGACATTACCGGCGCGGGCTTTCAAGCAAACGAGACGGTGGAAGTGCAGGTGTTCAACCTAACCAACCCCACCGATATCGGCACAGAACACGACCCGTGGTCGGTCACGGCTGATGACAACGGCAATTTCCAGACAACTTGGTATGTCACCGAAGACGAGGCCAACACGACACTGCTATTGGCGGCGACGGGGCAAACGTCCGGGTTGACGGCGCAGATGACGTTCACGGATAACTCGGCTCTTACTGCTGCGGCGGGTGGCACGTCTATCTCTGCGGACACGGCTGGAGGGACGTCTTGGACTACGCTTACCGGCCCGACCATTGCAGAAGGCGCTGCTGGGGAGGTAAGCATTGGCCCCATCGTGATAAACGCCCCCAGTGGATTCGAGTTTAACACGGCGGCGGCCGTGACTGCAAAGATCACAGTTGGCAGCGCCACGGCGACCGACAACATTAATGATCTAGCTGTTAATTCTACAATTGCAGCGGTCGTGACTTCGTCGAAAGTCACCATTAATGTTGGCATCAAGAGTTCGGGTGCTGGGCACAAAAACACTTTGCTTTGGCAAAACATCCAAGTCCGTCCCACGGCGGGAACTCCGCTTGCAAGTGGCAACATGACCCTAACAGCAACTATCACAGGCATCACATCCGGGGCCCAATGCGGCACCCTCACTGAAGTTGTAGGCGCAGCGAGCAAGTTGGCCTTTACGACCAACCCCGGCGGCACGCTGACCGGCGGGACCGCGTTTGGGACGCAACCGGTGGTCAAGGTCCAAGATCAATTTGGCAATACGGCGAGCAGTTCCGCGGCCATCGCGCTGGCGATCACTACGGGCACGCCGACCAGCGGCGGGCCGGGGACGCTGAGCGGGACGACTCCCATGGCGGCAGCGGGTGGCGTGGCGACCTTCAGCGGGTTGTCCATCAACAAAGCCGGCACGGCTTACAAATTGACTGCGTCAAGTTCCGGACTGGCGGCGGTGGACAGCACGGCGTTCAGCATTACGGCCGGCGCTGCAACGCGGCTGGCATATACGACAGTGCCAAGCACCGGAACGGCGGGAACCGCCTTCAGTGTAACCGTGCAGTCGCAGGATGCTGGCGGTAATCCAGCAAGCCCAAGCGCCAACACCCTGATCACCTTGAGTAAAGCCAGCGGCACCGGCACCTTGAGTGGCACGCTCACCGGAACCATTTTGGCTAGCGGCAATAGCGTCACGCTTTCAACGCCGGTTTACTCAGCCGCGGACACCATGACGCTGACGTCTACGCGAACATCCGGCGGGAACGCCTTGACCGCTGTCACCAGCGGCAACATTGTGTTTTCATCAGGCGCGGTCAATGCCACCCACTCGACTATCAGCCCGGGCACGGCCGCGATCACGGCGGACGGTTCGAGCACGCAGGTGATCACGGTGCAAGCGCGGGACGCGAATAATAACAATCTTACCACGGGAGGTTCGACGGTGGTCATTTCCAAGCCATCAGGGTCCGGGTCGGTTGGCGGCACAACAGATAACGACAATGGAACCTACACCGCTACGGTGACCTCGCCGACAGCCACCGGCTCCGGCACCTTCGTCGCGACGCTGGGCGGCACAGCGGTGGGCACGGCGGTGGGTGCTTCATCGTCTGTCGTCACCTATGCCGCGGGCCCGTTGGATCACTTTGCGATTTCAACCATTCCATCGCCGAAGACGGCGGGCAGCGCCATCACGGGTATCGCCATGACCGCGCAGGACGTGAACAACAACACGGTGACGAGTTTTGTTAGTGCAGTTACATACAGCGGCACGGCGGGGATCACGGGCACCTCGGCGGCTTTCACCGCAGGTCAGTTGACCGGCGTGAGCGTGACGCCGACCACAGCGGGCAACAGCAAAATGTTCATCGTCACCGGGTCCGCGAAGACTGGCGCCAGCACCTTTGATGTAAATCCAGGCGCGGCGGCGAAACTTGCTTACACGACGGCACCGGGCACCGGGACGGCGGGCACGCCTATCAGCATGACAGTGCAATCGCAAGACGCCAACGGCAATGCCGCGAACCTGGCCAGCGCCACGACAATCACCTTGAGCAAGGCGGCAGGCACCGGCACATTAAGCGGGACACTTACCGGAAGCATTGGGAGCGGCACCAACAGCGTTACCATATCGACGCCGGTTTATTCCAAGGCGGACACGCTGACATTGACGGCCACGGCCTCTGGTGGCGTGACATTGACGCCCGTTACCAGCGGCAACATTGTGTTCACGGCTGGAGCCGCAAGTCAACTGGCTTTTGCCACGCAACCAGCCACCGCAGTGCACAATGCAACGATCACGCCGGCCGTGACCGTTAGAATCGAGGACCCGTATGGAAACCTGGTCAATAGTTCCGCCAATGTCACGATGGGCATTGGCAACAACCCCGCCGGCGGCACGCTTGCAGGCACGCAGACCGTGGCGGCGAGCGCCGGCACAGCGACGTTCAGCACGCTCTCAATCAACAACGCCGGTATCGGCTACACGCTTGCCGCCTCTTCCGGCAGCCTGACGGCAGACACTTCAAGCGCGTTTGATATCACTGGGGTTGCAATCACACAGGCCGCCAGTGGTCTTTGGAGCGCGACAACGACTTGGACCGGAGGCGTGGTGCCGGTTGCGGGCGACACGGTGACAATCGGCGTGGCAACGACGACTGTAACAG
Organism: Verrucomicrobiota bacterium; assembly: GCA_037133375.1. Taxonomy (GTDB): domain Bacteria; phylum Verrucomicrobiota; class Verrucomicrobiia; order Verrucomicrobiales; family Akkermansiaceae; genus Luteolibacter. The sequence goes on from JBAXOF010000113.1 coordinate 3,467, forward strand.
TTGATATCTCCAATGCTGCTTGCGCGAGCCTGGCGATGGGCGTTAATGGCGGCGTCACGCTTAAATTTGCTGCATCTGGCAGTCCTAAGCTTACCGTTTCCGGCGCTATCACAGTCGGCAACTCTGGTAACATAAACAGGGCCGGCACCATTACTTTCACCAGCGGGTCAACCTTGGAATGCGGAAGTTTGATCCACGGGGCGATAGCGGCTCAGGTCAGCACGCTCACCATGACGGCTGGCGGCACGCTCATCGTGAACGGTGCCATTACAACCTCGGGCGCGGGTGCCGTCTGGACCCCGGGTGTGGGCGGCGTTGAATTGACGGCCAACAAGTCGCTCCCGACTGCCATTTTCACAAGTTTTCACGATCTCACCATTAGCGGCGGCACGACGACGATGGGGGTTGGATTGACCGTCGGCGGGAACCTGAGCATTGCGGACGGCGCAACCTTTGCCAGCGCCAGCACTTATACGCTGGGCGTGACCGGCACGACGACGGTGGGTGGAGGGACGAGCGGCACGTTGACACTGGCCGGAACCGGCGCCAAGACCTTCTCCGGCAATGTCACCGTCAACGATGGCGGGGTCTGGAATGAAACCGGTGCCTCCACCTATACTTTTGGCGGAAATCTGCAAAACGACGGGGCGTTCACGGCCAACACAGGCGTGCATACGTTCTCGGGCACGGCCAAGGCATTGAGCGGCACCAGCGCGATTGTGATTCCGAACATGGCGCTTAGCGGGACGTACCAAAACAACGGAACGTTGACGATCAACGCCTTCTCGACTGGGGCTGGCACGCTGACTCAAGGGGCGAGCGCCATCCTCAACATCGCTGCAAGTTCAGTGACACCCACCTTGGCGGCGAGTGGTAACGGGAATAGCGTCAATTACACCGGCGGCATCCAGACAGTGAAGCCCACCACTTACAGTAACTTGACCCTATCCGGCAGCAGTGCCAAAACGACCACGAGTGTCACGGTCACCGGCATCCTCTCGATGGGGGGGACGGCCACGGCAACCACCGCACTAACCTACGGATCCGCCGCCACGTTGCAATACAACGGCAGCGGGGCGCAAACGACCGGGGTGGAATTTCCCGCAACCTGGGGTGGCAGCGGCGGGGTAATCATTGCCAACACCAGTGGCAACGCGGTCACCCTTGGCGGAGCGAAAGTGATCAACGCAACTCTCACCATTGCCACTGGTGCCATATTAAACACCAGTGCAGCCGGCAACTACGGCGTGACGTTTGGCGGCGACTTCGTCAATGACGGGACGTTTACAGCCAATGCCTCCCCGATCACGATTGCCGGACTCGCCGCCACACAGAGCATCGACGGTTTCATCACAACGGGCCTAACCTCCATAACCAAGACCGGCGGCACGGCCATGTTCCTGGGCAACGTCAACGGCGGCGCGATTACGCTCAACGGTAGCGGCGGCACGCTCGATCTGGGCTCCGGATTGACACATATCTTCACCGGCGCCATCACCTTCACCGCCGGCACTCTCAACGGCGGCTCCAGCACGGCGAAGATTGGCGGCAGCCCGAGCGGAGCGGGAGTGACGTTTGTCGCAGGCACGAGCACCATCGAATGGACTTCAGCCAGCGCCCAATCCATCGCGTCAGTGACCTACTACAACCTCACCACCAGTGGCGGCAGCATCAAAACCGCCACTGGAAATACGGTGGTGAATGGCGTTTTGAAGATTCAGGACTACCTCAACATGGGGGGCTACCAACTAAGCGGCGCCTTTACCACGGCGAGCGGTGGCGTATTGCAGACATCCAACACATCATCCACCCCGCTCCCTGCTGGCAAGACCTGGAATGTCAAAGTGAATTATCTGAGTGGCGGCCCTTCGACTCTGGTGGGCGGAACCTATCAGGGATCGAGTCCAAGTCTGCAAATCCAAAACAACAATGCCGCCAATATCGCTGCCGGAGACATCACCATCGCCTCTGGGTTTCTTTCTCTTAGGGGCACCTCGGGGCTGAATATGAGCGGTTACAATCTGACATTTTCCAGCGATCAGGGCGGAATAACTCTGGAGAGCTCGGCGGCCACTTTTATTGCCGGTTCCGGCACCGTCACCTATGATCGCAGTGGAAACCAAACCATCTGGACCACCACCCCCATCACCTACAACAACCTTGCTCTAACCGGCTCGGGGCTAAAGACGGTTCCAGCGGGAACTGTGGTGAGCGGCAATTTATCCATCAATGGCAGCCAGGCCAGCGTGGCGGCGGACAGCAATATCGGCGTGGGCACGCTCACCCTCGGCGGCGCGGGCCGGAACAACAGCACCTGGGGCTCCACCCTGTCGAGCGCGACGCATACGGACGATACCTACTTTGCCGCAACGACGGGCACCGTCACCGTCACCACGGACACCCGGGCGACGCCGACGGCGACGCTGGCGGTCAACAACTCACCGCAAACCTATAGCGGGACAGCCAAGGCTGCCACCATACAGATCGCGACCAGTTCCGTGCCGGGCTCCGCGGCAAACATACTTACGGGCGGCGCAACGGGCCAAACCGGCGCAGGCACCTACGCAGTCACGGCGGACTTCGTGCCCACTGACTCAACCAACTACAAGACGCTCACCCACCAGTCAGCGGGCAACTTCGTCATCCAGAAGAAGGCGCTGACGATTGGAGCACCGACGCTTGCGGCCAAGACATACAATGCTTCAGCGACCGCAGGCGCGGTCACGGTGGGGACGCTTGCGGGGGTTGTGGGAAGTGAAACCGTGACCGCGACGGCCACGGCGGCGGACTATGCGAGCGCCAACGCGGGCACCCACACTGGCGTCGTCGTCACCTACACGCTGGCTAACGGAAGCACTGGCGGCTTGGCCGCGAATTACAGCGTGGCTAACGAATCGGCCAGCGGGGTAATCACCCCCAAGGCGATCGACATAACAGCAGTGACGGCCAGCAAACCCGCCGATGGCGACACTTCCTCGACAGGCACACCGACGCTCAGTCCTGGACTAGCGGCGGGCGACACTTCGGGTTTCATCCAAACGTTTGACAATGCCGCCGCAGGGACGGGCAAGACCCTAACACCTTCCGGGGCTGTGAATGACGGCAACAGCGGCAACAACTACAGCGTGACCTTGCACTCCGTAACCACCGGCACCATCACGGCGGGAGCGGCCACCCAAGTCCGCGTGGAATCCGCCGCCGACGGCACGGGCACGGCGGTGGCGGCCCAAAACGTGACGGCTGGCAGTCCGCTCACGGTGTATGCGATTACACGGGACGCCTACGATAACTTTGTGGCCAACCCGAGCGCGAGCTGGTCGTTGCAGGGCCGCAGTGGCGGAGTGGTGAACGGCGACTTGGCAGGCGGCGGCGCGAGCGCAGTCTTCACCGGTCATTTGGTGGGCAGTGCCACCATCCAGGCGGTGGCCGCCGGTAGCACCGGTCAGTCCGGAGTGCAAACGGTGGTGGCGGGGGCGCTCGACCACTTTGCGGTTTCAGACCTAGCCTCGCTGCAGACGGCGGGCACAGCCATTGCAGGGATCACCCTCACGGCACAGGACATTTATGGCAACCCGGTGACGGGCTTCAGCGGGGATGGCAACACCGTGACCTACAGCGGCACGGCGGGAATCACCGGGACGTCCGAAAATTTCGCGTCAGGTGTGTTAAGCGGCGTCAGTGTCACGCCCACCGTGTCGGGCACTAACAAGACATTGGTCGTCACCGGCGGTTACCCAAGCAAGACCGGTTCCGCCACGATTGCCCTAATCCTCAACGCACGTTATGGGACGTGGATCGCAGACTATCCAACTCTGAGCGGTGCCGACACGCTGCCGGAGGCGGACCCGGATCACGACGGGGTGATCAACATGGTGGAATATGCCTTTGGCACCGATCCAACCAGCGGATCTTCCGGCCCCGACCAACTCGCCTACACCGATCCAGCCAGCGGATCCCCCGACCCCGCTCCACTCGCCACCACATCGGGGTACACGCTCACCAAGCGCGGATCGCCCACCTTCAGCGACACGGGACCGGGTTCCCCGATGGTGTTTGGCCGCCGCAAGGACTACGTGGCTGCGGGTTTGACCTACAAGGTGCAGTTCAGCGCAGCGGGCAAACTCCAATGGGTGGATGGCAAGGTCGCCCCTTCTGACACCCCGTTGGCCACGGACGGAACCATTGACGCCGTTAGCGTGCCCTTCCCTATGTTCATTATTACCTTGCGCGGAGCAGAGAAAGCTACATTCTTCCGCGTAGGGGTTTCCATGGCCCCGTAATTTGTGCTTTCTTCGATGAAATCCATCCCTCCAAGCTCCATGAAAGCCAGGCAGCGATCTTTTACGGTCTTTGTGACCCTTTGGCTGGTGGCATCCGCGACAGCGGATGTCATCTACAGTGGTTTACAGGACACCCCTATTCCCACCGGGGGAAACACCGGGCTGTTTATTGACGTCGATGGCAACTCCAGTTGGGATCTGAATCCATTCTACGGCGGGGTGGGCGTGGCCAACAGTCCTGCTTTACAACCCGCCCGCATCAATGACACTGGATATCTGGCCGCCCTCCAAGACTTCATCGTGGGCGATACCATCGATATCAACAAGTATTACGCCGCCGATTATGGCGGCTCCGAGACGCACCTTAACACCACATTCACTGCGGGCCAGCCGGAATACCTCGGCTTCAAACTCGACACCAACAACAATCCCAGTGACCCATCCTGGACCTACGGCTGGATGCGGGTGGTCTTCACCAACAACGCCTCGGGTGCCATGGTCAAGGACTGGGCCTATGACACCAGCGGCGCGCCCATAGTGGTGGGCCAAGTCCAAGAAAGCATTGTTGACTCGAGCCACCGGCTCATGACCCTCTCCCCTGGCACCGGCAAGTCCTTCACCCTCGGCTCGTTGATCACCAACGCCAGCGGCAACACCAGCGTCTTCAAGACAGGTGCCGGAACCACAATTCTAAAAGGCGTCCACACCTACAGTGGCACCACGACGATCCATGGCGGGAGCTTGAAACTCGATGGTGTCGGCAGCCTCGGCAACAGCACAGACATCATTGTCGGAGACGCGGGATCCTCCGGCGCAGTGCTGGATGCCACTACCCGCACCGGCGGCTTGGTGATCGGCATCGGCCAGACAATCAGCGGCATCGGCGAGATCCAAGGCTCAACCACGATCCAATTGGGCGGCACGCTCACCCCGGGCCATGGCGGTGCGGGAGTCCTCCACAATCAGGGGAATATCGATCTTAAGACTGGGTCCACCTTTGTGCTCGAACTCAATGGCAACACGGCTGGCACCCAATACAACCAGCTCAATGTCACCGGCTCCGTCACACTGGGGGGATTGCTTTCCCTGAGGGTGAATTTCATGCCAACCAACAACTCCTTGTTTTTCATTATTGCCAATAATGGCGGCAGTTCGATCAGCGGCGCCTTCAGCAATGCCTCGCTCGACGGCGGCACCTACACTTTTGATGGGCACGAGTTCAAAGTCAGCTACCAAGCGAATGCCGCCACCAGCACCTTCACTGGCGGCAACGACGTCGCCCTGATGGTTGTGCCAGAACCGACCGCAGCCCTGCTCGGTGGCATCGGTCTGCTGTTGATCCTGCGTCGCCGCCGCGACCCCTAACGGCCATGGCGGGTGGCGCATTCAGCGTCATTCACCGCCAAGAATCAGGTAGGGACTCCAGATTTCCACGTCAAGACAGCCCGCGTGGGAGTCGTCCACCACTTGCTCCGGGGGGGGCAGCGTGCCTGTGGCCAAGGCGGTCCACCCGAGCGATGTGGGCAGCACGCGCGGCGAATCAGAATGGCGTCCGGTGGTAGCGACAGGAGCACGGGGCGCGCTGGATCCGGAACGGTCTAAGTGACGACTGGACAAGTGTTTCATTGGGGGGCGTGAGGGTGAGGTCATGGGTTTGGGGGGCCTGCGCGGGGGCAACGTCAGCCACCTCTTCGACCGCCGAGCTTACGACTCTAGCCCACATTGCCAGGCCGTCCATAGGGATTGAGTCGCTCCACATATAAGGGATTTCCTACAAAGTCCTCCGCGTCTGCGCGGATCGCATCTATCAAAACTCACAGGCCTGGACGGGACGCAACAGGTGGGTGCGCTTGCTGGCAATTTATGCGGCATCTCCAGCCTACCAACTCCTATCCCCGGCAAACAACGCCCCCCAACTCGCAAGTTCATCCCTTGTGCTGCCCGAACCCGAGCCTGAGGCCGGCAACCCCGCAGCAAAGAAATTCCGCCAACTTGCAAAATCGGAGATAGCCTCATCATTGATGCCACCTGACGTCACAAACCGGAAGTAGTTGGGAGCGGGTTTTGCATCCTGACGATTCGCGCTGGCAAAGGATTGGCAGGGGCGCCGCGAACGACTCCAATCGGTAAGGAGGGTTTGGCCGCCGCTTGCGACGCGGGCGCGGACGGACCAAAAATGAGGGGTGGCGGGCTTGAGCCGACACTCGACCTGATGGTATGGGGCAGGCAACGCCGTCCTTTCGTAAATGAGTCTGGCGGATTTACCGTAACGCATTTCCCAGACCCGCAGGTCATAGGTGACAGAGTTCGGCGCGGTGGCGCGCTCCGGCGGCACATAGGCCTCCCATTCGAGAACCGGCAGATTGCTTGCCACCTTCGGAAATTCCAGTTGGGCGTCGTTCTCGCTCAACCTCGCATGCATCCGTTGGGGTGGAGAAAGCGGGCGCAGCCCGTCAATGGCCGGGTCATGGGAACAACCCGACAACAGGAACAACCCGCACGCTGCCCATGCCCCGGATGATTTTCCCAAGCTGCCGCCGGAGTGGCGGGCGGCGCGGGTTTGTCTAACAAGCAGATTGGTTTTCATGGGAGGGGGCTGTGGACGGTTAGGAATAAGCGCTGCGCCGCGGCGTTGGGTTCCTCATCCAACGCATTTATTACTAGTATCCTACTGGAACCGTCGCTGTCAATTTCTCAATCAGCGGCCTGCCCCAATTGCCCGCTTTGCATTTTTTTCCTCTTGGTGCTTGGCAATCCGCCCGTATGCTGCACAAAGGATGCATGTTCAGCGCCAGCCAACTTACTCCAGAGCAAAAACAAGCCCTCGTCCAATGGGCCAGTGAGGGGGCCACAATGCCCGACTTGCAACGCCGCCTCAAAGAGGAATTCGACCTCGGCATCACCTACATGGACACCCGCTTGCTGGTGCTCGACCTCGGACTGGAACTCCAAGAGACACCCAAACCGGTTGAAATCAAAGCGGACGCAGCCCCGGCCCCCGTGCCAACTGGCAGCGTGACCGTCACCATGGACCACCTGGCGTTACCCGGTGCCATGGTCAGCGGCAAGGTCACCTTCAGCGATGGCGAAACCGGCGTGTGGGTCATCGATCAATCCGGCAGACCTGGCCTCGACCCTGACACGGCTGGCTATCGACCAACCCAGGAGGACATTACCGAATTCCAGACCCAATTGCGGGCCTTGATTCAACGCAGCGGGATGTGATGGCCGGTCGCACGCCGTGCAGGGCAGGCGCGTCAAGTTAACGGTTTTTTGTGATTTTTGCCAACGAATTTTACCACTGAGAGCACTGAGGACCACTGATTCCACTGAAATAATAAAAATCTTCTCAGTGACATCAGTGACATCAGTGACATCAGTGACATCAGTGACATCAGTGACATCAGTGACATCAGTGGCAATCAGTGGCAATCAGTGTTTCAGTGGTTTATCTGGCACGATTTACCCCAAAATCCGAAGTTGAATTCCTGCAATGGGGAAAGAAAACCACGGATTTCACGGATTTCACGGATTTCACGGATTTCACGGATTTCACGAATTTCACGGATTTCACGGATTTCACGGATTTCACGGATTTCACGGATTTTTTGGTTTGGATTTTCTC
>JBAXOF010000114.1:0-11307 GCA_037133375.1 Verrucomicrobiota bacterium
GCACTTAAGGAATTTTAAGCACTTTGTCAAGTTTATTTCTTTACGCCGCCTAAGCACTCCGCTTTGCGTCACCATAACAGGAACATTGCTCTGGGTCGTGCTGTTGTTTCCGAGCTGCCCGTTGAGATTGTATCCCCATGCGGCAACCGAGCCGTCCGAGCACAGGGCCAAGCTGTGCAACCATCCCGCCGTGACGGATACCACGGACTTGCCCGCAAGCACGCCGCTTTGCGTTACAAGAACAGGAACGCTGCTGGAAGTCGTACTGTTGTTTCCGAGCTGACCGTTGGAGTTGGATCCCCAAGCCGCTACCGTGCCGTCCGAACACAGCGCAATACTATGACTAGCCCCCACTGCCACGGAAACCACTGTTTTTCCTGCCAGCACTCCGCCTAGGATCACTGCCACTGGCACGCTACTGTCCGTCGTGCTGTTGTTGCCGAGTTCTCCGTAGGCGTTGCTTCCCCAAGCCGTCACCGTACCGTCTGAGCACAGGGCCAAGCTGTGCGAGCCGCTCGCTGCAACGGAAACCACGGTCTTGCCCGCAAGCACCCCGCTTTGCGTCACCAGCACAGGAACGCTGCTGGAAGTCGTGCTGTTATTCCCTAGTTGGCCGTTGCTATTGTAGCCCCACGTCACCAGATCCTGATACGCCCAATGCAGGACCAAATCGTTGCCGGTGCCACCGTAGTAGTTGGCGACGAATTTGTAGGTGACGCCGCCATAAGTCAGATTTACCACCTGCCCCTGCGCGAGATTCGAGAACCGTCCGGTGATGAAGGCGATGCCGGTATTTTTCACCACCATGAGGTCAGTGCCCGTGGCCGGGGCAAAGCCGAGCGTGACATTCACGACATTTCCGGTGGCGATGTATCCTGCAGAAGTTACCGGCACATTAAGCGCGGAGGAATAAGTGACATCGAGCGATGGGCGCGTCACTGTCACTGTATAGGTCGAAGTGGTGCTGCCGTCCTGCGCCGTTACTACCGTGGTGATCGTGTTGGTTCCTGCCACCAGGGGAATCGACTGACTGGCAGTTCCAGACGCTACCGTTGTTCCGTTCACTTTGATCGTGGCGGTATATGACCTCGACACGGGAACCAGCGGCTTGCGGGAAGACGGGATGACCGTCGAGAAAACCTCAAAGTCGGCCGCCATCCGGTTGGCGGTGTCCCGCTTGAACGTGGCCAGACCGGCGAATGAGCAGGTTGAGGCGATGCGGGAAGGCTTGGCCGCCGCCGGAAGGATGCTCAGGTGGGTGAGGGAGCACGGGCCAGCACTGAAGGTGATCCTAGGCTAAAGTTAGCAACACGCACTCCACCATGACCGACATCTGGAGCAGCCAAAAGCGGTCGGAGGTCATGGCCCTGATTCGCGGCAAGGGCAACCGCACGACCGAGGGCCGGATGATCGAGCTTTTCAGGCATTACGGAATCAAGGGCTGGAGGCGTCATCAGCCGCTACCGGGGCGTCCCGACTTCATTTTCAGGCGCGAGAGGGTAGCCGTTTTCGTCGATGGGTGCTTCTGGCACGGCTGTCCGGACTGCTACCGCGCCCCCAAGAGCAACGTGGAATTCTGGAAACGGAAGGTCGAGGGCAACCGCCGCCGGGACCGCCGGGTGACGCGGCAACTGCGCGAGGCAGGGTGGTCTGTGATCCGGGTGCGCGAGTGCGTGCTGAAACGGAGTCCGGACACTATGGCGAGCCGGATTCAGCGAAAGCTCAATGTTCGGTCGGGCACCAAGAGCCTATAACCCGACACCTCTTCATCCTGCCGCCCAGCCATGAAAACGTATCGCCTCACCGCTCCCGATGGAACGACTTACCCAAGCTCAGTGCCGGGAACTATGGGCGGCTACCGGCCCGACAAAATCTATGGCCGCCTTGATTGCCCGAGTGCCAACTCGTTCTTGCGCAAAGGACACTATGCTGAACATCGGGTCTTCTTTGCGGACGAGAATGCCGCAATTGCGGCTGGCTATCGACCCTGTGCGAAGTGCATGAAGCAACGTTACGATGCATGGAAGAAAGGCACGCAAATGGAAACGCCGGACTACCCTTGGAAAATTCAGCCATCCCAACGGAGTATGGAGTCGCCGAAAAAATAGGAAAATCAGACCTTGATCGGCGGCGGCGATATGGCAGATGTGTGACGGATGAAGGACCACGAATTCAACGACCAATGCCAGCCGAGGGACACGGTTCAAATCCCGCCCCGATTCCGCGACAGAATTTCTAGGGATTCCACACGGATTTCACACAAAGAGCCGTATCACCAGTCACATTCATGCATCACGAACAAATTCCAGTAACGCACCAATGCCCATGAAATCAACGATTGACGCACACATGCCCCAAAAGCCAACAGATGGTCGGGGCGGCGGGATTCGAACCCACGACCTCTTCGTCCCGAACGAAGCGCGCTACCAGGCTGCGCTACGCCCCGACATTATTCTGCAGCCCCGATGGCCGGGCTAGACGAGGGGTTGTTGCAGAATCCCCGACGGCGTGCAAGCGGATATTTTTGAGCGGCCGGATTCTATTCCACGTTCTGCACTTGTTCGCGGATTTTTTCGAGTTCGGTTTTGGCTTCGACGACGGTTTGGGCGATGGCGGAGTCGTTGGCCTTGGCGCCGATGGTGTTGAACTCGCGGAAAATTTCCTGACAGAGAAAGTCGAGGGCGCGGCCCGGTGGGTCGTTGGCCAGCATGTATTCGCGGAATTTGGCGAGGTGGGAACCGAGGCGGGTGAGTTCCTCGGTGATGTCGCAGCGATCAGCAAACAATGCCAACTCCTTGACCACTCGCTCGTCGGCCGGATCCAGTTCGAGACCGGCATCGCGCAAACGTTTCAGCAACAACTCGCGCTGACGGACCGGGCGCTCCGCCGCCGTGCCGGCAAGGCGGCGCGTGAGCTCATCAAGCGTCCGCAATCTAAGCGAAAAATCTGCCGCGAGATCGGCGCCTTCGCGGGCCCGCATGAGGGTGAGTTGTCCGAGGGCCTCGTCGAGTGCCGGAGCGAGTGCCGCCCATGCGCTGGCTGCATCGACGTCCCGTGTGCCGATAGCCAGCACTCCGGGTTGGCGCAGGAAATCGGCGGCACTTGGCAACACCTTGCGTCCGATCGCCTCACTAAGTTGATTGAATGCCGCCTCGAAGGCGCTGGCGAGGGAGGCGTCCACCCGCACGGCCGCGTTGCCGCCCTCTGCTGGTTCGAGGTTGATGGTGACTTGCACCCGGCCTCTGGCCACCACCGCTTGCACTTGTTTGCGGATGTGGCCTTCGATTTCTGCAAGCTCGCGCGGCAATTGCACGACCACTTCCGCTTGCTTGCGGTTGAGGGTGCTCAGTTCCACGGTGGCGAGCCATGTGCCGGTTGTCGCTGTGCCCCGTCCAAAGCCTGTCATGGATCTCATCGGGCGAGCATGCCGGCATTCCAGCCATCCGCCAAGCCAAACCTGTCGCCGGAATGCGCCTTTCAAGGAGCGGCGATTTGCCTGATGAATTTCAAGGAGTCAGTCAGGCTATCTCCGCTTCGCTCCGGTTCCGAATCGCCGTTGACCATGTCGAGCCAATGAGAGGAGGGGAGCCGCTTTGTATTGCCCCTCATGGTTGTGGGCGATTCGGAGATCGCCCCTCCTTGAATTTTGCCAAGTGTCAGCCAGAATCGTGCCACCCCTATCGCGCTGGAGGATTTTTTCCGGCTGCGGAATTTTCTGCTTGTGGTGGTGAGTGGGGATCTGGTTGGGTGCGTGGCATGAGCGACCAATGGCATTTGTTGCAGGATGGACGACAGTATGGCCCCTACGGCTGGGACCAGTTGCTGCAGTTCGTGACGGAGGGACGGATCGTCCGGGATACGATGTTGTGGACGGATGGAATGGAAAATTGGGTGTTGGCACCTACCCTGGCAGGCTTGTTTCCTGCAGCGCCTGTGGCAGCGGCGGCACCCGCGCCCGCAGCGGTGGCAGCGGCGGCACCGCGCGGTGCGCCCAAACCGATGGCGGCTGCAGGTGGCATGGCTAAAAGAGCCGGCCAAGGTGCTGCCACCGCAGGCAGGGCGTCCGGGCAAGGCACGCAGATGGCCCCAAGATCCCAGGCTGGCCAACAAGCAGACCGGGGCCGGCAAGCGGATCGTGGGCAGGACCGCGACCGCAGTCGCGATCAGAACCGCGGCCGGGACCAGGACCGCGGTCGGGACCAGGACCGGGACCGTGGCCGCCCGAGTGGTCCCTATCCGCAGCAGCGGGTCACCCCGGCGAATTACGAATTGTTGGTGGCCTTGCTGTGCAGTGGGTTGATTTTGGTGGGGATTGGGTTTTGGTCCCAGTGGCAGATCGATATGGACAAGGTGAGGAATATCGGGAACACGGACGTGCTTGTGGGGAATCGCAATCAGGAGTTGTTAATCCAAATCATGTGGATCACCGGTCCGTTGTGTTTGCTTGCGGGGGTGGTGCTTAATTTTATCTATCTGGCGCGCATGTGGCAGTGTTTGCAGAGTGGCAAGCCGCGCACCACGCCGGGATTGGCGGTGGGTTTGCTATTGGTGCCGCTCTTCAACCTGTATTGGATTTTTGTCGCTTACTATGGCTTGGCCAGCGATTGGAACCGGATCATCCGCCGCTATCCGGACTTGAGGCGGGCACCGCGCATGAGTGAGGGCATGTTCCTTGCCTATTGTATCTGCTCGATTGTGGCCCCCCCGGTCGCGCTCGTCTTGTGGTTCCTGGTGATGCTCCAAGTCTGTAAGGCGATCCAATTCATGGCCATGCCGCCGCAGCACCGGTTGAAAATGCCGCTGACCAGGTGAGGATGGGGCACTGCGGAGACCGGTTTTTTTCGTGTGACGACGAATTTGGATTGCGGGATTGGCTGGGCTTGTTACTCCGTGCACATCCAGCAGCCACTCTTCATCACCGGTCTCGGTGCGCTTTCCGCGTTGGGCGAGAATGTGTCGGCACACCATCAGGCGGTGTGCGCAAGGCACGTGCCGTTCCAGGCCATGGGAAAGTTGCTCGGGTCTGCCAGTCCGCACGCTGACCGGCCTGGAGCCTGGATTGAATCGCGGGCATTGCTCACCCATCGCAAATGGAGCCCGGTGACGATGGCCGCCTTGCATGTGGCGAGGCAGGCGATTGCGGATGCCGGGTGGGGGCCGGATGAGTTGACGGATGCGGCACTGGTGGTCGGGACGAGTCGCGGCAATGCCGCCGCTTGGTTGGGACCGTGGCCGGGACGCCGACCGTTCCGTCTGATGGCGGCAAGCAATACCATTCACAGTGAGCCGGCCGCGGCGATCAGCATTGAGTTTGGCATCACCGGTCCGAATCAGGTGCTCGCCAGCGGTTGCTCAGCTGGCTTGGACGCGGTGGGGGTGGCCATGATGATGGTCAGGGCAGGTATCGCGCCACGGGCCCTGGTGGTGGCCGTGGATTTGCCGTTGGTGCCATTATTGTTAGATAATTACGCCATGTCCGGCTTGTTGGCGCAAAGCTTCCACACCGATCCCTATCACCCCAAGACGGCTGGATTTGTGCCTGCCGAGGGCGCGGCCGCGATGGCTATCGAAACCTCCGTGGGGAGTCATCCGCAGTTGCTCCATTACGGGTGCAACGCGGATGCGTGTGACCCGGTGGGCATTCCTGCCGATGGCGGGCGCACTCCCGCATTGTTGCAACAGGCGCTGCGGCAATACCCGCATCCGGGTGCGCTGTGTCCGCACGCGACGGGCACGGCGGTGCAAGCCATGGCCGATCCCGCGGCGTTCAACCGGGCATTCGCCGCCGACCGGCCCACCTTACACTTGCTCAAGCCGTACACCGGACACACCATCGGGGCCAGCGGATTGTTAGAAAGTGTGCTCTTGGCACGTTTCCTGCGGGACGGCAAGCTGCCACCGAACCTGCCGGGTTTGCATACTCCCTCCGGCTTTGTGTTGCCTGAGCAGGTGCTTGATAGCCCGGACTGCGTGTATAAACTCTCGCACGGCATGGGTGGGCACAACGCCTTGATCGCCATGCGTCCGGCATGCAGCATGGACAATGATTTTCCTTGGCACGGCGGTCCGGGTGCCTAGGGTGGCCGCGAGTGATTGGGCCGTCTGAACTTCGCTCCAATCACGCACCACGCCTCGTTTCAAGATCCCATCCACAACCGTTCCCCAACGCGATTTCCCCCCCCCCCCACCCGACTCACACTCAACTCCTCACTTCAATGGCCATTCTAAAAGCATTCAAGGGCTTGCGCCCACCCGTCGAAATCGTCCAACAATTGGCCTCACGGCCGTATGATGTGTTGAATTCGGATGAGGCGCGCAGCGAGGCCAAGGGCAATCCCTATTCGTTGCTCAGGGTCACCAAGGCCGAAATCGACTTGCCCGAGGGCGTGGACGTCCATGGCCGGGAAGTGTATGCCAAGGTGGTCGAGAACTTTGCCACCTTCAGGGCTAACAAATGGCTGGTGCCGGATGCCACGGCACGCTTGTATATCTATGCCCAAACCATGAACGGCCGCACCCAATACGGCATCGTTGGCTGCACCAGCATCGAGGACTATTTCAACAACCGGATCAAAAAACACGAACTGACCCGCAAGGACAAGGAGGAGGATCGGATGATCCATGTCCGCATCACGAACGCCAATGTGGAACCGGTGTTTTTCTCCTACCCGGCCCACCAGGAAATTGACACGATCGTCGCAAACATCGTTTCTAACGAAAAGCCTATTTATGATTTTGTGACCGACGAGGGATTCGGCCACCATTTCTGGATGATCGAGGAGCGTGCCACCATTGACACCATCATCGGCATCTTCGACCGGGATATTCCAAACCTCTACGTCGCCGATGGCCATCACCGCACCGCGGCGGCGGCCCTCGTCGGACAGGAAAAGCGCAAGGCCAACCCCAATCACGATGGCACCGAGGAATACAACTTTTTCATGTCGGTGATTTTCCCCGACAATCAGCTCAGGATCATGGATTACAACCGCGTGGTGAAGGACTTGAATGGTCTCGATGGCCCGGAATTGTTGCGCAAGCTCGGTGAGGTTTTTCAGGTCGAGAACAAGGGCAGTGGGATATATGCTCCCGCATTCCTGCACAATTTTTCGATGTATCTCGATGGGCAATGGTATTCGCTGACCGCCAAGGACGGGACCTATCAAGATGAGGATCCCATCGGCGTGCTGGATGTGACCATCCTCTCAACCCTCGTGCTGGATCACATCCTCGATATCAGGGACCTCCGCACATCCACCCGGGTCGATTTCGTCGGCGGACTCCGCGGCCTTGGCGAGCTCAAACGGCGGGTCGATAGCGGCGAGATGAAGGCTGCCTTCGCCCTCTTCCCGGTGTCCATGAAACAACTCATCGATATCGCCGACACCGGCAACATCATGCCCCCCAAGACCACCTGGTTCGAACCCAAACTGAGGAGCGGTCTCGTCGTGCACCTGCTAGAGTAACGGTTCCTACCACACTGCTTGGACCAGGGTGAGGACAGGTTCGTTAGATACGAGCCTGGCAAGGTGCTTGGCGATGGTGAGCTGATCGCCGGGGAGGACGAGGTCCGGGCGGATGTCGGCGAGCGGTTGCAGGACAAAGCGGCGCCGGGTGAGGCGCGGGTGGGGGAGTGTCAACCCGTCGGCCGCATGGATCGTGTCGCCGAAATAGAGCAAGTCGATATCGATGACGCGCGGGGCATGGTGCTCGGTGCCGCTAGTGCGGCCGAGTGCGGACTCGATGGCTTGCGTGTGTTTGAGCAAGTCGATGGGGGTGCCGTCATAGCCTATCTCGACGACGGTGTTGTGGAAATCCGGCGAACCGGCCGAGCAGTCCACCGGCGCGGTTTGATAGACCGGCGCCTGCAACAGCGCGTCGCCGGGGCGCGCGATGCGGCGCAGGTGCTCTACGGCGGCCTGCAGGTTGGCCAGGCGCTGGCCGAGGTTGGAGCCGAGGGCGATGCCGGCGCGAGGCATGTTAGGGTTTGAGATTGAAGAGGCGGGTGATGCCGTAATTTTTCTGGATGCGGGCGTTGGCGTCCTTGACCTTGGTCGCGGGAATGACCACCGGGCGGTTGGAACCATGCAACTCGATGACAAAATACTCGGGCGGATCCTGCGGATAGAGCAGTTCGTAGGCATGGGCGAGGTCGCGCACCTCCGTGCCGTTGATCTTGTCCACCGCGAAGCCGGCGAAGTCAACCAGCTGGTTGGTCACCGGATCGCTCTCGACGCGGGTGAGCATAACGATGTCCGGGCGCTTTTGGAACAGTCCTTTGGGCACATAGTCGGTATACAAGCGCCGGACATTAACGTCGTCAAACTTCTGGCTGACAAACAGATTGGTGTCGAGCGGTTGGAACACCAGCCCCGCAAACACGATGAAACGGGGCTGGCTTTCATAATTGATGGCATAGATACGCGCCCATTCAAGCGGCTTGAGCTCGATCTGCACGTCATGGCGTTGGCCATCACGCAGAAAGCGCACGGCCAGCTTGTCGCCGGCGAATTTGCGTTCGCCGATTTCGTTGAAGTTAACGGTTTCTCCATCAATGGCGACCATGCCCGCGCTATCGATGTCGAAGCCATTGATGGACATGAGGACGTCGCCGGGCTTGAGCAGGCCAGCGGCGGAGCTGGTGGGGATGACGTTGGTGACGAGCACGCCCTTGTCATCATCGGGCAGGCCGAGGGCCTTGCGCATGGCGGGATTGAACAGGGTGAATTCGCTGACGCCGAGTTCCACATAGTGATCGTATGTGCCGTCCGCGATGTCCTTGAGAAAACGCTTCACCACGGGGGTGGGAATGATGTAGCCGGTGTTGTCGGCCTGCCGCAAGCCTTGGAAAGCGACGCCGACGACCTTGCCATCCTGGATGCACGGCCCGCCGGAGTTGCCCGGGTTGATGGCGGCATCGATCTGAACGATCAGATGGGAATCAGCCCGCGAGTGGGAGTATGCCTGAAAATCTA
The DNA here is from genome assembly GCA_037133375.1 of Verrucomicrobiota bacterium. Taxonomy (GTDB): domain Bacteria; phylum Verrucomicrobiota; class Verrucomicrobiia; order Verrucomicrobiales; family Akkermansiaceae; genus Luteolibacter. The sequence goes on from JBAXOF010000114.1 coordinate 8,976, forward strand.
TCCGCGAGACCACGCCACGGGTCACTGACAAGCGATCGCCGCCGATCGGATAGCCGATGACGCGGACTTGGGATTCCAGTGCGGGGATGTCACCGAGAGTAAACGCTGGGAGGGCGGCGAAATCGGTGAAATTCTCCACGGAAAGCAGTGCGAGATCGCAATCATGGGCGATGAATTCCACCTTGGCGGGGTATTTCTTCGAGCTGCCGTAGATGTTGATGAGGATCCGGCGGGCGTTGGAGACGACGTGGGCGTTGGTTAGAATCCGGTTGTTGCCGATGATGAAGCCGGTGCCGATGCCGCCACTGAAATGGCCGGCGTTCCACGGTGTGCGGTAGTCAGGGGTTTGAGTGGCCACCTCGATGCGCAGCACAGACTTATACACATCCGAGGGAGCGGCCGGTTTTTCCGCGGCGAAGGCGGCAGCGGCAATGACAAACGGCAACAGGGCGGCAAACAGGTGCTTCATGACCGGCACAGCATACGGAGGCAAGGCGCGGCTGCAAATGAAATCGTGGTCCGCATCGTTTCCGCATCAGGGTCAGCGGTCCTTGATCCAGACCAGCGAGCGCCCACCCCGGTTGAGGCGGGCGTAATTGGGAATGGCAAGCAGTGGCTTGCCGTCTTGGTAGGTTCCTTGTATGACCATCACGCCGTCCAGCATGTTAGGTTGCCAGGTGGTGGTGAGCGGCGCATCCGGGGCAAGGCTCGCCTCGATGTCCTGATCGACGCTCTCGATGTTGTAAACCAACGGGCCGCGGCGCAGGGCAACCCGGCCGCTGGTGGCGGGGATCTTGTCACTCGCTGTGACGCGCTGCACCGGTAATGGCAGGTCCAATTCCACGCGGTCGCCGGCGTGCCACTCGCGGGTGACAAGGGCATAGCCGTGATCGATAAGCGGCGTGACCGGTTGGCCATTGACGGTGAGTGATGTTAGGCCGGAGGCCTCCGGGGTGTTAGAATAGAGGGTGCTGGGGTGGCGTTGTGGCACGCGGAGTTTCAAGGCAAAGGTGGCAGCTGTGGCCGGGTTGAGCGTGATGGCCACCGTGCCATGCCACGGGTAGTCGGTCGTTTGCGTGACTTCCACCGGGGTGCCGCCGAGCTTGTCGACCGTCACCCGACTGCCGATGTAGAGGTTCACATACAGGGCGTCGGCACTGCGCGTGTAGATCCAGGTTGGCAGGCGCAGCAGGGTGCGCGCAATGTTGCCGACGCAGCACGGGCAGTTATGCCATGGGTAGCGCGGCTCGGATGAGTCGAGCGGATTGGTGTAAGTGAAGTTTTTGGCCTCAAGGTCGACGCTGCCAAGAACCGCATTGTAGAGAGTCTCTTCCAGCAAATCCGCATAGCGGGCGTCGTGCCAGGTCATTTGCAAACGATGTTGGAAGAATATCTCACCGCAGCCGGAGCATGATTCGGCATAAGCATTGTTAGACAGGGCGTAATCCCTGCCGAAGCCTTCGTTGGTGTCGCCGCTGCCGATACTGCCGGTAATGTAGTATTTGCGGTTAACCAGATTGCTCCACAGTGACTGGACGGCGCTGCGGTAGTCGGCGGCACCGGTTTCCATCGCGATGTCGGCCATGCCGGCGTAGCCGTAAACGGCGCGCACCGCATGCCCCACGGCAGTGTATTGGCGGGTGACGGGCAGATGGGTTTGGTCATACTCCTCGCCGTTGCCACGCGAATCCAGCAGAAACTTGGCGAGGGCCAGGTAATCCTTGCTTTTGTTAGCATCAGGGCCGCCCTCCAGATGGCGGGCGAGTTGCACCAAGGCGATCTCGATGCCTTGGTGGCCGTCATGCCATGCTTGTTTGGGAGCGGGTCCCAGATTGCGGGCCCAGCAATCGGCCATGCGGATGGCGGCATCGAGCAAGCGCCGGTCCTTGCCGTTGCTCATGAGGTGGTGGGCCATGGCGAATTCCATGAAATAGCCGGCCTGATAGCCTTCATGGGCGCGGACGTCGCGCCAGTGCGGGAGTTGCTTGATGGTGGCACGCGTGAGCAAGAAGCCATCCGGTTCCTGGGCGCTGAGGATTTTGGGAATCCAGTCATCGAGGGTTTGGCGCATAGCGGCCTGTGCGGCGATGATTTGCGGGTCGCCTTGTGGATCGATCATCTGGGCAAGGCACATGGACTCGGCGACGTTGTATAAGAACCAATCGCAGAACTCGTTGCCTTCATGCGCTGCGGCCGGTTTGCCGGCGAGGATTAGTCCGGCTTGGACGAAATCCTCGATGCTGCCTTCGCGGTTTTGCGGATCACACAGCTTGCGGACACAATGGGGGATCCAATTGACGATGAGGCTTTTCGTGCGCTTGCGCCAGAACGG
>JBAXOF010000115.1:0-11193 GCA_037133375.1 Verrucomicrobiota bacterium
TCTCCCAGATAGCCATAATTGAGGACGCTGCCGCATTGGGCGCAGAGCAGGCGGGAGACCGGGCCGAGCGCGCCCATGCCCATGGTGGCCAGCGGCAGCCCTTGGTTGGAAAGTTGGAACTCCGCCAGGCGCGCCAGATCGGCGGGGGAGTGGAGCATGGCTGCCACCTTGAACGCGGCAGCCCCCGCAGTCCGTGCCCGGTGGGCGGCCTCCGCGAGCACGGCGGTAGGCGGCAATGTTTCAAAATCATGAAACGAGGCGAGCCATGGGATGCGGCGGTGTGCGGCTTCCGCCAGCACCTCCAGCATGGAGCCGAGGCTGGCCAGTTCGACGTCGATGACCGCCGCATCGTCGAGAGTGGCGAGTAACAAGGCGCTGCGTTGGGGTGCGTCCAATTCCAGCGCGCCTCCCTCATTTTTGCATCTGGCGGTAAACAACAAAGGCGCTCCCGCGAGATGCTGCCAGCGCTCCCGGTTCACCGCCACGCCTTCCGCAGGCAACAGATCCAGCCGGATTTCCGCGATATCACAGCGCCCGGCCACGTCGCCAAGATCGGCCTCGCGCAGGGATTTGGCGCTGCCAAAACTGCCGACCACCCATGGTTGGCCGGTCCGCAAGGCGATTTTCGTGTGTGGCATGGCCAAGTGATGCGGTCTGGAGGGCGCGCCGTCAAGTTCTTGGGGCCGACCCGCTGGCAGAGCGGTATTTACCTTGCTCATTTTTTTTCCGGCAATCGGCCTTTTGGCTGGTCAAGCGGCTAGCTGGTTTCTTAGTGTTCAGGAAATTCGAACCCGATGAGCCACCCTACTTGCCGCCCCGCTTTGTTATCACTCGCTGCCGCCGTCCTGATTTTATCCCCCTGTGCGGCCTTTGGCGAGGCCAAGGTGGTGGCGGAAAAGCCGAAATTCGATAATCTGCAATCACCGGAGTTCAGCGGAGCGAAGAACAAACCCTTCAAACCCAAGGAGTGGCTTGAGATCGAAGCCAAGATGAAAGTGTTGATGAGCCCGGAGCCCAAGTCCAAGACTTGTGATCGGCTCACCGTCAAATGGTATGTCGCGGTCAAAAATCCGGACAAGCCCGGCACTTTCCTCAAACTCACCAAGGAGGTGGAACACGTCAATATCCCGCTCAATGAGGAGGTTTTTTGCTCTGTTTACCTGTCCCCGGCGTCCATCGTGCGGCTTACCGGCGCGGACCGGGCCTCCAAAGCCGTGGTCAAATTCGTCGGCTACGAAGTGCTCATCGATGGCAAGGTGCTCGTCAGTGAAACCGACAAGGGTGAAAACAAATGGTGGGCGGCGGCATCTAACAACATAGCCGACAGCACCACCGTGCCGGTTCTCAGCAAGCCGGAAACCCCGTTCGCCAATATGTGGTGGGATCGCTACGCCGAGGTGAAATCAAAATTGGCACCTTGATCGCGCCACGCCTCAGGATGATTTTATGATTGCCTGTCTTCGCACTTTCTCTTTTCATAGCTCCGCACCATGGCTGACACTTTGACCACCGTCGCACTCAATATAGGCTCCCAGCGCATCGGTATGGCCGTTTTCGAAACCTCGAAAAATGGCGGCCTGTTGCTTAAAGCCTACGCCTCTGAGACCATAGTTGCCGACCCCGCGCTCGAGGCATCGCGGCTTGGCCAGATGCGGATGGCGGTGGCCGACCTTGCGCAGCGGCTCAAGGTTAGCAAGGCGAAGGTGCGCTACGCGATTTCGGGACAGGCCGTGTTCACGCGGTTTGTGAAGCTGCCGCCGCTGCAAGACGACAACATCGAGCAACTGGTCACCTTTGAAGCCCAGCAGCACGTGCCGTTTCCGATCAACGAGGTGGTGTGGGACTACGAAATGATCGAGGGGGCAGAGGACAAGGAGGTGGTCATCGTCGCCATCAAGGGTGAGGCGCTGGATGAGATTAACGCGGCGGTTAACGATTGCGGCCTGGCCACTGCGGAAGTGGACGTGGCGCCGATGGCGCTCTTCAATTCGTTCTGCGCGTCTTATGGTCCGCCGAGCGAGCCGGTCTTGCTCATCGATATCGGGGCCAAAACCAGCAACCTGCTCTATATCGAGGGCAAACGCTTTTTTACCCGCAGCATTTTGGTCGGCGGCGCGGCCGTCACCTCGGCCATTGCCAAGGAATATGACATATCGTTTCTGGAAGCGGAGCATCAAAAACTCACCAACGGCTTGGTGGCCTTGGGTGGCGGACACACCGAACAACTGGATGAAGCCGTGGCGGCGCTGGCGATGGTCATTCGCAATGCCTTGACCCGTTTGCCCTCCGAGATTGCGCGCACCACCAACTATTATCGCAGCCAGCACGGCGGCAACGCCCCCAAGCGGGTCTATTTGTGCGGCGGTGGTGCCAATTTGCCCTACACGCTTGAGTTCTTTGAGGAAAAGTTGAATCTGCCGATCGAGTTTTTCAATCCGCTCAGGACGCTGGCCGTGGGCAAGGGAGTGGAGACCTCCGTGCTCCAGCGGGAAGCCCACTTGATGGGTGAGCTTGTCGGGCTCGGTCTGCGGGGTATTGGCAAATCCGCCATCAACATTGACCTGGTGCCTGCCGTGGTTGAACAACTTCGGGCGGCGGATCGACGCAAGCCATTTTTGATCGGGGCGGCCGCGCTGTTTCTGGCAGGGGTGGCCACCTGGGCCATCTATCAGATGGTTGCGGCGGGTGTGGCGCAAGACAAGAGCCGCACCATGACCGAAAGCCGAGACACGCTTGCCCCATTGGCCGGAGATATTCTCATGCTCCTGAAAACGCAGGACGCGCTGCAAGCCGTAGCCAACGGCTTTACGTCGGCGGAGGCGGATCAGGCGTTCTGGCCGGACCTTTTGTCGGAGTTGACCGGAGCCCTCGCCAGTGATGCGGTGTGGATCACGGATCTGGAACCGCTCGGCGACTTCAATCCGCTGGTGGAGGAGACCAAGATCCCTGCCGCCAACGCGCAGACCGCCAACGGCCGCTCGGTGGTCAAGACCGATTTCTATTCCGGCACCTATGGCAGCGCCAGCCTGGTGGAGTTGCGCGTCGATCCGGTGGACGCCGCCAAGGGATCCAAGCCGCAAGTGGCGGCACCAGCGGCGGTCAACACCGCCAACGCCGTGCGCATTCACGGCTATTGGCGCGAGAATTCGGACAGCCAGAACGTCGTTTCCAAGCTGCTCAAACGCATGCGGGACAAACCGGGCAGCTTCAGTTTCAGCGTCAGCGGCGCGGACGGCAAACCGGTGCAACTCAAGGACGAGCAAATCCTCAAGATCACGCTCAAGCCAGCTTCCAGTGACAAGGGCGAGTTGGCCTTTCCCTTTGAAATCACGCTGCCCCTGGCTCGCAAGGTCAGCATCAAGTAAAACCCTATCAATTTCCCGCCACCCGCCATTATGAGTTGGATCAAGGATACTAAATTTGCCGCCCCGTTTGGAGGCGTGACCCTGGGGGTGGCGCTGGTGCTGTTGTATGTGGGCATGAGAGCCCGCACGCGGTATGCCACGGCGCTGGAAAACTACCAGAACGCCGCCCTCGAAGTGGAAGGGTTTGAAGCGATTCCACTGTATCCGGACAAGCCCAACCGGGCTGGGAAAAGCAAGGCGCTCAACGACTACCGCACGGCGATCACTGGCATGCAGGGGGTGTTTGACAAGTATCGTCCCAAGAGTCTCAAGAACCTTTCGCCGCAGGATTTCACGGACCATGCCAAGGCTGCCAGCGAGGAAGTGGGCAAGGCCTTTGGAGAGGCCAACACCAAGCTTCCGGAGGGATTTTTCCTCGGCTTTGAATCCTACACCGGGACGCTCGCCCGCCAGGACGCCACCGGCTTGCTCGACTATCAACTTGGTGCCACCAAGGAGCTGATGTTGGCCCTGGCCAAGGCCGGGCCCTCCCAACTCCAAAACCTCCACCGGCCCAAGTTTCCCGAGGAAGACGGCGAAAAGTGGCAAGCTGACCCCAATGACGCCAGTCGGCCGTTTCCATTGGAAATCACCTTCAAGGGAAGTGAACGCTGTCTGCGCGAGTTTGTGTCCTCCATGTTGAAGTCACCTGACTCCTTTTACGTCGTGCGCAGCCTGCGCATCATGAACGAAAAACCACGGGCACCGCTCGTTGCGGATGCCAAGTTTGAAACTAGTCAACCCGGCGGCGGTGCCGGTAAACCCACTGCCGATCCCTTCGGTGGGGCCCCTGGCTTTGTCACCCCGCCGGAGGAACCTGCCATGGCGGCCACAACCCCATCCAAGCCAACCACGACCCCACCCAAGCCGGCCACGGCCCCGCCCAAGGCAGCGGCACCCACGCCGGCAGCGGTTGCAACTCCGGCGGCAAGTTCCCCGGCTGCGGATAGCGGTCGCATCCTCAATCAGGTGCTCGGCAACGAAGAGCTGCAAGTATTCATTCACCTCGATATCCTTCAGTTCCTTCCGGTCAAGCCTTTGCCTGAAGTGCCCAAATCCATCCCCTGATACCAGCCTCACATCCTATCATGTCCTGGTTCTCCCAGAATTACGAAAAGGCCGCCGTTGGCGGTGCCGCCCTCGCCGCCATCGGTTTCGCCTTACTCGGCTGGGCCAAGGTGGGCGGGGTTAATGAGGATTTCAGTGCCGTCACCAAAGGTAGCGGACACAGCGATCCGTCCATCCCCAACGCCGATCTCGTGCCCAAGGCCCTCGCCTCGCTCCGCCTCGATCGCTCTTGGCACCAGGCGGAAGCCGAGAGCCGCCCCGTGGACCTGTTCACCGGCATCCCGCTCTTCATCGCCCGCGATCACCCGGATAAACCGGTCGATCTCTACACCAGCCCAGCGGTCCACTCGCCAATCCCTAACATTTGGTGGATCGAGCACGACCTGGATCCGGGATTTGCCGATTCCCCGAGCCGTGACTTCGATGGCGATGGCTTCACCAATCTTGAGGAATATCTAGGGAAAACCGATCCCAAGGATCCCAAATCCCATCCGCCGTTGCTGGCCAAGTTGAAGTATGAAAAGGATGAGAGCCTCAACTGGTTCATCCGGCCGGGCTTTCCGGAGGGTGATAACTTCACCTTCCAATATGGCGACACCCTCGGCGGCAGAAACAGGACCAAAACCGGGGTCACCGTCAAACCCGGCGAATTGTTCTTCGCCGACGGGGCGATGAAGAGCCGCTTCAAGTATTTGGGACTCGAAAAGCGCCGGGAAATGAACAATGCCATCCACATGGAAGTGGAAGTCATCTTCGCCAAAATTGAAGACCAACTGCCTAACAAAATTGGGGTGGTCTATGAAATCCCGCAATTTGCCGAAGGCCGGGCGGCGGAGTTTTCCAAATTTGACCGCAGCGCGTTGCTCAGCTTGGAAGCGATTGGCAACGAAGGGAAGAGTGAAGCCATCAAGGAAAACACCCCCTTCGCCCTGCCCTTTGATGGCGCGAAAAAAGAATACCTCCTCAAGAAAGTTACTCCCGATAGCGTCGAGATCGAAAGCACCGATGCTGCCAGCGGCAACAAAAAGACCACCACCATCCGCAAGGGCGCCTTCCCGGAAATGACCCCGTGAAACTTTTTTTAAGAAATCGCTTTTCAAACACCCCAAACACCGTCAGAAACCGCCAGCAAATCATGCACATCCTGCCCATGTCTCGTTCCAGTCGCACCGTCGTCGCCCTGATGACAGTGGCATCCGCCATGCCAATCACCGTCACTGTCGCCAATGCTGCGGAATACTCTGGATCCTCGCAATCCACCTCTCTGGCAGCGCGCGAAATGATCCGTCGCCAACAAGCCGTCACTGAGGCGGACGCCCTGCTGCTGGAGGGCCGCGCTGCCTATGCCAAGAAAGATTACCAGCAGGCCTTGGACAAGTTCACCCAAGCCCTCAGCAAACTGCCGGATGCCCCGATGCTGGCCGATCGTCGCAAATCCGTCACCGATCAGCTCACGGATGCCAGCGTGGCCCTTGCCCAACAATTCCGCCGCGTCGGCGGCAAGGATCCAGCCAAAGGCGGCAAAGGCAAATACGACGATGCCCGCGCCTTGCTTGAAGATGCTCTCACCGCCGACCCGCAAAACGCCGCCGCCAAGCGGGAACTGGCCTATCTGGAAGATCCGATTCGCACCAATCCCACGCTCGACTACAAACACAGTCAGGACGTTGATGCCGTGCGCCGCGGCTTGTATACGGCTGAAGGCTACTACAACAACGGCAAATATGATGCCGCCAAGCGCGAATACGAAAAGGTTCTGCGCATCGACCAATTCAACTCCGCTGCCCGCCGTGGCATGGAAGTTCTGGCATCCGCCAAAACCGCCTATTATCGTGCCGCCTACGATCAGACGCGTGCCGAGTTGTTGATGGAAGTGGACAAGGCCTGGGAGTTGTCCGTGCCCGCAGGCATGCCGCCGGGTGGCGTTCCCACTACCGACGGCCCTGGCGTGAGTTCCGGCACCGCCTACATCAATGAAAAACTGCGCCGCATCATCATCCCCAATATCGCCTTTGATGATATCACCGTGGAGGAAGCCGTCGATTTCCTGCGCCTGCGCGCTGCCGAGTTGGATCTGCTTGAGCCCGATCCTAACCAGAAAGGCGTGAACTTCCTGATTCGCCGACCGGCAGCGCCGGTCGCCGGTGCTGGCGACGCTGGCCTGGAGGCCGCGCCTGAGCCAGGTGCATTGCCGACGGGAGCAAGCCCGGGGTCGTTGCGGATCAAGTCCCTGCGCCTCACTAACATCCCGCTCGGTCAGGCGCTCAAATACATCTGTGACGCCACCAAGCTGCGCTTCAAAGTGGACGATTTCGCCGTCACGCTTGTGCCCATGACGGAGACCGGCAATGAGACGTTCACCCGCACCTTCCGGGTGCCCCCGGGTTTCTCGGATTCGTTGTCGGGTGGCGGCGGTGATGAACCAGCCGCTGCGGCGGATCCGTTTGCCGGTGCGGCCGAATCGGGTGGTGGTGGCGGCAAGGCGATCAAGCCCCGCCGGCCGATTCTCGATCTGCTCAAAAAGGCTGGCATCGTTTTTGGCGAGGGAAGCTCCGCTACTCTCAGCCCCGGTGGCCTGTTGGTCACCAACACCGCCGCCGAACTCGACAGGATCGAGCAGTTGGTCAACAACATGCGCGGTGGTCAGCCCAAACAGATCAAGATCACCACCAAGTTTGTCGAAATCACCCAGGAAAACAACGACGAGCTGAGCTTTGACTGGTTGGTCACCCCCTTCGGCTTGGGTTCTAACACCCTCTACGGCAGCGGTGGCACCAACGGCAATGGCCACGTCCGCCAGGGCAGAGACTTTGTCAATCCGATCAATGGCGTATCCTTGCCCGGGATTCCCTCCAATCCGTTGTTGCCGGCCACGAATGTCAGCACCACGGGTAACCGCAGTGGTGACGCGGCGCTCAACCGCAACAGCATCGATGCCATTCTCAATAACCCGCTGCGCACGGCGAGCACAAACAATGTGGCTCCCGGCATTGCTTCAATCACCGGTTTATTCTCGGATGGTCAGGTCCAACTCATCATGCGCGGACTCTCGCAGAAAAAGGGCACCGACCTCATGACCGCGCCGTCCGTCATGGCCAAGCCCGGACAAAAGGCCACCATCGAGATTGTGCGTGAATTCATCTATCCGACTGAATACGAACCCCCGCAACTTCCCCAACAAAACAACAATAATTTCGGTGGTGTTGGTGGGGCCATTGGCGGCGGCGGCGGTGGCATTGCCACTCCCTCGACTCCTACCGCGTGGGAAACCCGCAACACCGGGGTGACTCTTGAAATCGAACCTAGCATCACCGAAAACGACTACGTCATCGACTTGCGCTTTGTGCCGGAAATCGTCGAGTTCGAAGGGTTTATCAACTATGGGAGTCCGATTCAGGCGCCCTCCACCGACATCTTTGGCAATGCCATCACCTCAACGATCACAGATAACCGCATCGAGATGCCGGTGTTCTCCACGCGGCGGGTGAACACCTCCCTTTCCATCTACGACGGCTACACCGTCGCCGTCGGTGGCTTGATTCGCGAGGACGTGCAGAACGTGAATGACAGTGTGCCGATCTTTGGCGATATCCCGATTATCGGACGCCTGTTCCAGTCCAAGGCGGAGAACCACATCAAGAGCAATCTGATCATCTTCGTCACCGCTCAGATCATCGACGCCACCGGTCGTCCGTTGCGCGGCGCGGATTCCGACAAGACTGATTTGCCGCCGGTGGCTCCGACGCCGTCAGCAAGCACCCCGGTGGTTGATGCTCCGCCTGCACTGGAGCCATAGGGAAACTTCGTCTGGCATTCTTACTCACTCAGCAAGGGGTGGAGAATTTTTTCTCCACCCCTTGATTTTTTTTGTGAGTCGTTCTTGCTATAATTGTGATAGACGGCTACGTCATTGCCCGCAATGGCAACTGTTGGCCCGATTTCCTTTCCCCGCAACGGCTTTGATGCTGTAATCTTTGATTGCGACGGCACCTTGGTGGATTCCATGCCGGCCCATTTTGAAGCGTGGCGTGACGCGCTCACTCTCTACGGGGCGGGCGGGGTGATGCAGGAGGATGTGTTTCTGGCGATGGGCGGACGTCCGTCGCGTGATATCGTGGCGGAACTCAATGACCAATACGGGCTGAAGCTCGACCCTGAGGCCATCGCGCTGGCCAAACGCGAGGCGTTTTTCAAGCGTATTGGCTCTATCACCCTCATCGATGAGGTGGCGGAGTTTGCCAAATCGTTGCGGGGTCGGGTGCCGATGGCGGTGGCATCCGGCAGCACTCGCAGAGTGATCGAAAAGACGCTGCAACGCTTGGGGATTTCCGATTGGTTCGATGAAGTGGTGACCTCCGAGGATGTCGCAGAAGGTAAACCCGCGCCGGATATCTTCTTGCATGCCGCCAAGTTGCTCGGTGTCACTCCACTCAAGTGTCTGGTGCTCGAAGATGCACCGGCCGGAATTCTGGCTGCACAACGCGCCGGCATGCAGGTGTTGACCATCCCCATGCCGATCGTCTCAAACGGCGCTTGAGGCACGCCCTGCGGGCAAAAATTTTTCAAGGGCGATGGAATTCGCGCTTGCCAGGCGGGTCCTGTTTCTATTGCCTCCCCCATGGCGGAGATTTCCCTAGGACTTTCATTTGACGACGTGTTGCTGGTGCCGGCATTGAGTGCGGTGCTGCCCGGTGAGGCGGATGTTGCCACACACGTTACGGCGGACATTGCGCTACACATTCCGGTGGTGTCGGCAGCGATGGACACGGTGTCCGAGCATGATTTGGCGATTGCCTTGGCCCGTGAGGGCGGCATGGGAGTGATTCATCGCGCCTGCCCCATTGATGAACAGGCGGCCATGGTTTCCAAGGTCAAACGCTCGGAAAATGCCGTGATCCAAAAGCCGCTCACCGTGCGCAAGGAACACAGCGTGGATCATGTCCGCGCCCTCATGGCCAGCAATGGATTTTCCGGCTTCCCGGTCGTTTCTGCCGACGGTCTGCTCGAAGGCATGGTCACCGGCCGCGATGTCCACTACCTCGACCGCCAGGACGCCACGGTGGCTGAAGTGATGACGCCGCGCGACAAGCTCGTCACTGCCCCGCCCCATACCAGCCTTGAGGAGGCCCGGCGTATCCTCTATCAAAATCGTATCGAGAAATTGCCGCTCGTCGATGCCAGCGGGCATTTGGTCGGTCTCATCACCGGCTCCGATATCGAGAAACGCATCACCTTCACCAATGCCGCCAAAGACCAGAACGGCCAACTCCGCTGCGGTGGTGCGGTCGGCGTGGGGCCGGATTGCATCGACCGTGGGCGGGCCTTGATCGATGCGGGTGCGGACGCCCTTTTCATTGATGCGGCCACCGGGCATACGCGTCACGTCATGGAGGTGATCGGAAAGCTCCGTGCTCTATCAGACCGACCGGTGGTGGCTGGCAACGTCGTAACCGAGCAAGGCGCGCGGGATCTGGTGTCTGCCGGTGCCAGCGCGGTGAAGGTGGGCGTGGGGCCCGGTTCGATCTGCACCACGCGGGTTATCGCCGGTGTGGGCATGCCGCAGTTCACCGCCATTCAGAATGTGGCGGCCTATTGTCGCGAGCACGGCGTCAAAGTCATTGCCGATGGCGGCATCCGCTACTCAGGTGATATCGTCAAGGCGCTCGCCGCGGGTGCCGACCTCGTCATGCTCGGGTCGTTGCTGGCAGGCACACGCGAAGGCCCGGGCCAAATGGTCCAATCCCAAGGCCGGCGCTTCAAGGCCTACCGCGGCATGGGCTCGATCGGTGCCATGCAGAAAGGCACGGGTGACCGCTACGGCCAAAACAGTTCGGGCAAACTCGTGGCCGAGGGCGTGGAAGGCCGCGTCCCCTACAAAGGACCACTCTCCGATGTGATCTTCCAACTCATGGGCGGCCTCAAGTCCGGCATGGGCTATCTCGGTGCCTCCACCTTGGCGGACTTGCGCGAGCGTGCCACTTATGTGCGCATCACCGCTGGCGGTCTGCGCGAGAGCCATGTGCACGACGTGGTCATGACCGAGGAGCCTACCAACTATCAGCCAGTCACCTGATGTGGCAGGAATTGCGGTTCTAACATCTGGAAGATAAATGGCTTCTTTCCAAAGCCGCCTGCCCCGTGACTTATTCTAACAATCAATCATGCACGACCAACATCACGTAGCCGTCCTCGACTTCGGTTCCCAATATACCCAGCTCATTGTCCGGCGGGTGCGCGAACTGGGATTTTTCGCCAAGCTGTATGCGATTGAGGATTTTCCCGACATCGGACAGCCCGGCGCGATTATTCTATCAGGCGGGCCGCGCAGCACTGGCGAGGCGGATGCGCCGGACCTAGACTTTGAGGCGCTCCAGGGCTTCGGGGTGCCGGTGCTCGGCGTGTGTTACGGGATGCAACTGCTCAACATCAAGTTCGGGGGCACAGTGGTGGCCAGCAACCGCCGTGAGTATGGTCCGGCTAATCTGTTTCCCGGTGAGTGCCGCGGGCTGTATGAGGGCATCTCGCCATCATCGCAAGTGTGGATGAGCCACTCGGATACCGTTAAAGTCATCCCTGAGGGAGCCAAGGTGATCGCCACCAACCAGCATGGCACTCCGGTTTCCCTGCAATGGAACGAACGCTTTTTCGGCATCCAGTTTCATCCGGAGGTCACCCACAGTCACGAGGGCTTGCGCATCCTGCACAATTTCCTCCTGCATGC
>JBAXOF010000116.1:0-11011 GCA_037133375.1 Verrucomicrobiota bacterium
GTTGCGTCCGGCATCGTGGACGATCTCGTAATCGCCTTCCCACATGGATCGTGACGAACCGTTCACCCACGGCAGGATGGTGGCACAATTGTTGACCGGCTCCAGATGCGCCATCAACGGTCGGTCGGGATTCCCGGTGGTGGTTGGACGGACGCCCTTGGCGAGCGCGGCGGAGACTTCGCGGCGGTCCCAGAGCCGATACCGGATGTGTCCCTCGAGGCGGTCACCGGCCTTGGCGGGAGATTCCTTCAGCGAGATGCCGGAATAGCCCCCCTGGTCCGGCTTCCACAACTCCGCGATGTGCTGGTCCAAGCCCCAATGGCAGTAGTCGCCGTAATACCGGATCGCGTTGTCGGCGGGAATCTCCGTCGCCACACCCCAGCCATCCACGACCGTAACCCAGTAACCATCGGGCTTGATCGCCAGTTCGTGTGCGGGCGCACACCCGTTATTCTTGCCGGCATGGTTCAACGGGAACGCGCACAGCACGCCATCGGCGCGCAGGAAGATCGCGGCGTTGTCGTGACTGCGGCAGGCCGGCATCGCGTCCGTGGCCGGCGCGAGCAACTGGTAGAACATCGGGTCGGTCAGGTTGAAACTGCCCCACTTCGAGAGCACATCGCCCTTCAACACGGCGACGGCCAACTGGCCATCCAGCACGTAGCTGTTCTGCTTCGCGTCATAGGACAACCGCCACTGGCCGGTGGGTTGCGCGATGCCATTGTCATCGACCGGCCCGAGCGTGAGCTTGAGTTCGTTGCCTTCCGCGAGCACTTCCAGCTTGCCCTTGTCGCTCCACTTCAGCTTGTCAGAACCTTCTCCCCAAACTGTCGGGGCAGTTTGCGCGATCAACATCGGCATCAATCCCGGCCGCAATTTCAATTCTTCAAACACGCTCCGGTTGGCAGGGATGTGGCCGACCGGTTCGTCGCCGTCGAAAATAGTGTCGCGCCCGACCCATTTCCGGATGTGGAAATCCGGCTTGTGCGCCGGCGCCGCCTCCGTAATCGCCGGCGCGTTCGTCACCGTCACATCGCTGAACCGCGCCGCGCTCTCGCGAACCGCCAGTCCGGCGTTGCCCGTCAGGAGCGGTTCGACCGGGTCGGCATACCGGATCAATTCCTGTCCATCCACGCTCACGACAATCCACGGCCCGCTGGCGGTGACAGCCACGCGGTAATCTTTGCCGGCTTCAAACGCAAACGGCTTCACTCGCACCACGCCGCCGTGCGTCTTCCATAGCTCGACGTGGCCGTAGCCGGTGGAGAGCCGCACTTGATAATAGTTGTCCGCGTCGGTGTGCCGCACGATCAGCCCGACATCCGAGCCGATCGCCTCGCGCCCCCACTGGTAGTTCATGAAGATGTTGGCTTCGCCGGGCCGTACGCCCTTGAGCGGAGCCGGCTCGAGCACGCGCACGGTCGCCGTAAACGTGTAGTCCTTCCCCTTGGCATCGCCGAGAAACGCATATTGCCAGAGGTTCACCGCCCGGGATTGGAAGTACGCGTAAGCGTTGTCCTCCATCCCATCGAGCGCGGTCTCCGGCAATTCGTAGTACCGAGGCCCTTTCGCTTCGAGTCCCGTGGCGGTGGCTTTCCAAGACGGACCAGCCGCGTCCGCGATGGCGCGCCACTCCGCAGCGAAACTGTTGGCGACAAATGCGATTGCCACGGTTGCTATCATGAGGTGATTTTTCATCGAAATTACTCCTGTGGCAGGTTGGTTGTTCCTTCGTTCTGACAGCCCACGGGAGCCCACGGGCGGGCGTGGGGTGAGGCGGTGCTGTGAAGTTGCGTGGTTGGTCGGGTTGTCGGCGTGCTTCACAATTGTTCTCCATGTTGGTTTGCCAGATGCGGGTCTGCACGCGGCGCAGATCAAGCGCAATCTTTCACCGTGTTGGTTGCCCTGGGCGTATCTCGCCTGGCCCAATTTGACACGGAAGTTGAACCATGGTTCACGGCGTTTAATTTCTGCGAATTCGGTGGTTAACGTCCGGGCTTGATCCCGCGTTTCATTTCCCGGGAATCCACAAGCGCGATCCGCTCCTCGTCGGGGGAGACAGGACAATTCAAGAATACTGAAAAAAAGTCAACGGAATTGTGCTAAGACAATCAATCCCGCCCAATATTTTGTAACAAGGAACGCCTCGATGCCCGGGCCCGCGAACCGCCCCCCCCACACACCACCCCCGCGGATGCCGGGGACGGCGTCCCTCGAATGAAAGTTCAATTGTCTTTGACTGGATTTGAGTCAATGCGGGGGGAAAAAGGCAGGTCATCCCGCGCAGCCGCCGATGCCCGCGAACCGCTTGTCTACAATTGCCTGGCAAAGGCTTCCAAATCGGCGCGGTTAAGGGTCTGTCCCTTTACTCCCCCCAACCCTGATAACGACCAGACCGACGCTTTGTCTTACTTCTTTCCGGGGAGCAAGGGACGGGGAATCGATCGAACGCCTCCAAAACGCGCAGCGCAAATCGGGAGGGGCATCGTCCTCGATGCCCGCGGGGGGGGGCGGGTGGAAACGCCGCGCGCACCCAGCCCTGCACCCGCGCGCCCGCAGACGCCGGGGACGGCGTCCCTCCAAAAAAAGAGCGCCGCGGATCCCCAAGAGCCGCGGCGCCCCACGTAACTCACGCGCCCCCAAACCGGTCCCCACCGGCCACGCGTGAGAAATTGTTGACTAATTGCGCGGCGCGCGGCGGCGCATCCGCTGGAAGCTCACGAGCATCCCGAACCCGCCCAGCGCCATCGCCCAGGTCGAGGGCTCGGGCACGGCCAGGAGGGCGATGTCGCTGCCGGCGACCGGGGCGGCCCAGTCGGTCGTCGTGCCGAAGTTCACCCCGTAAAACACCGCCCAGGTGTGGTTGCTGGCGTCGGTGAAGGTGTTGAGCGCGCCGCAGCTCTCGTAGCCGGGAACCACGCCGGAAACCACATTGGTGAACTTGTCGTTGGCCGTGTAGCCGCCAAGGGTCAGCGCGATCTTGTCCGAGCCCGCCAGGCCGCCGGCGGTGTAAACCGGCGTGTAGGCGCTGGAGTTGATCGAGAGCGTCACCGAGGTGGAACCGCTGAGGGAGAGGCCGTTGCTTACGGTGACCGTCCCATGCGAGCCGGCTGCCGTCCCGGTAATCGTGGTGGCCAGGGTCGAGCCGTTTGCCAGGGTCAGCTTGCCCACGGTGCTCGATCCCTGCAGTGCCAGGGTGCCGGAGCCGGCAACGCTGACCGTGCCGGTGGTAACGATCAACCCGCCGTCGTTGAGCTGCAAGGTCGCCCCGCTGCTCACCGAGACATTCTTCGAGCCGCTGAGCGAACCGCTGACGATGAGCTTGCCGGCGCTCACCGTCGTCGCGCCGGTGTAGCTGTTGTTGCCGGAGAGCTCCTGCGTGCCAAGGCCGGTCTTGGTCAGGGTCATGTTGGAGGCGCCATTGGCGATTGTTCCCGAGTAGGTGTTGGTGACGCCGGTGCCGGGGTTGAGCGTAAGGGCCGTAACGCTGCTGTAGCCGGTGGTGATGACCGAGGAGAGGTTCGTGCCGCCCTTGAGGCCGCCAAAGGTCGGGGTCGTGAATCCGGTGGTCGTGACGACTCCCGCACCGGTGGTGTCCAGCGCGCTGTTTTGCAGGGCCAGATTATTTCCGATAACGAGTGTGCCGGCGCTCACGGTGGTGGCGCCGCTAAAGGTATTGGCTCCGGAGAGGGTCAGCGTGCCGTTGTCGGTCTTCGTCAGGCTGCCGTTTCCTGAGACCGCGCATTGTATCGTCAACGGCGTAATGGAATCCGTCCGGAACGTCCCGCCGCCCGAGCCGAGTGTCACACTGGAGCTTGTAGTGAGAGTAAAAAGACCATCGGTTCCCATGGTATACAGGGCACCGCCGTTCAATATCAATTGGGGAGTGGTGCCGCCGATCGAATAATTTCTGTTGACTTGCAATGTGCCTCCGTTGATGGTGGTGACACCGGGGTATATGTTGTAACGGCTGCTGAGGTACAGTGTTCCTGGGCCGGACTTGGTCAGGCCGCCCGTGCTGGTGGCCATTTGCCCGGAAAGGGTCAGAGTGGTGGCGGCGTTGGTTACCTCAAAGTTACCGCCCCCTGCGTTCAAGGCGAATGTCATGTTGCTGGAAGCGGTGGCGCCGGTGTAGCTGAGTGTCCCGGCGGTTCCCGTGCCACCCATGGTAATGGGGGAACCTGTTCCAAGAGGACCGCTCGCGCCTGCATTATTGATGGTGGCGATGGAAACGACACCTTCCTGAATGGTGAATCCGGAGTTCCAAGTGTTGACGCCGGTGAGGGTCAGGGTGCCGCTGCCATCCTTGAGGACTTTCGGGCCATTGTTGGTGATGTTGCCAGAGACCAAAATGTTGCCCGCGCCCCCGAATATGTTGATAAATCCAGCGCCACCAAGCGTAATGTTCCCGCTGATGGTGAGGGTGCCGGAGTCGGAGTTGATGCGCGCGCCCAAGTCGGTGCTATTACTGATATTGCCAGTCCAGGTGTTGTTCCCGGAGATATTGCGCAGGGCGCCGTCGTTGTTCACCCCCATCCCGGCAAGGTTCAGGGTCTCGCCGGTGACGGTGATTCCGCCCTGAATCTGGAGCGCGCCTCCTTTGAGAGTGGTGTTACCAGCCGTGGTCCCAAGGGCGTTGGCGTTCTGAATGTTCACGACCCCGTCATTGAGATCAAGCTCGGCCGAGTAGTTGTTATTGCCGGAGAGAATGAGGGTGCCTTTGCCACTCTTAACGAATCTGCCGCTGCCACCAATGGCATTGGAGACCGTCAAGGAGTCGCTGGCGGAATCTACGCGGAAATAATTATTCCCTGTAGACAGAGTGATGCCACTTCCACCGCTGATCGTGGTGGCTCCTCCACCGCTCTTGATAAGAGACGTTAACGTAACGGTCTGGCTTGCCGCCAGGGTGAAGTCGTTGGCCCCGCTGATCACGAGGTTGGGGAAGCTGGCTGTGTTCTGGGCAGTGACCGCACCGGTCACCCGCTGATAAGTAGCCGGGCTGGCGATTGAGGTGGCGCCGGAGCTGGTGGCTGACGAGCCATCGACGCCGTAGTTGATGCCGCGGACATACCCCGCCGCGTCATACCGGGCAAAATTGCTGCCGTTGAAGTAAACGTTATTTTGAAGAAATCCCGCGCCTTGCCCAGTAATGGCGATCTTGCTGTCGGTGCCATTCACTCCGGGGGTGCCTGACGTGACATAGTTGAGGGTTGCCTGGTTCGCTGGCGATGTGAAAGTCGAGAGTGTGAGCGTAAGATTCTGAGCTGCCACACGGTTGATCTGGATGACGGAGTCACCATTGGCAACGCTACCCATCGTGAGGCTCTGGCTGATTGCCCCGCTAGCCCCGGTGTTGTCGAGGATAAAGGCGCTGTTATAGCCACCGTTAAACTTGAGGGTGCTCGCCGAGTTGAGGGATCCGCCCGCTCCGGCGTTCAACTGGAGTATGCCGTTGTTGATTGTGGTGTTGCCATTGTAGGTGTTGGCGCCGGAGAGAATCCAGGTGCCGGCCCCCGCTATTGCATCTTTGGTCAAGTTGAACGTCGTCGCCGAGCCATTGGTGATGGCGCCGCTGATGGTGTTGGCGCCCGTGTTTGCGCCGGCCAAGCTCAGCGTTACCGTGCCGGCAGCGCCCGCGGAAATCGCGCCGCCGAAGTTCAGGGTGTTGCTCGAATCCGCACTGTTGTTGGCGACAATGTAAGTGCTAGACGCCAACGAGAGAGGAGCATTGACGCTGATGGTCTTCCCCGTGCCTGCGAGGGTGGACAGGATTTGGATGCCAACCTGAGTCCCGAATGCGCTGTTCAAAGTCAGCTTATTGCCGCCCGTGGTGCCGAGAGTAAAAGTGCCGTTGGCCGTGCCAGCATTGGTGTCGAAGGAAATTTGCTGCACTGTCTGGTCGGCCACAGCATTCGTGACCGAGGCGAGGGTCGTGTTGAAACTGGCCAGGTCCGCCGTGGCCGGCTTGGCCGAGCCAGACCAGTTGCCGCCGGTATTCCAGTCGCCGCCGGTCGCGCCGGTCCAATTGACGGTGGCGGCGTGGGCTGTGGTGGCGAGGGCGAGGAGCGCGGCAACACTGCCGACGCAGATTTGCGTGGAGGCGGCAGAAATGAATTTGGGCAGAATACTCTTTTTCATTGGATTGAGGAGGATTGAGGTGGATTGATGAGGATTGACTGAATTCGGCAGGAAATGGCCAACTTTTGAGTTTTTTAACAAAAAGTGAAAAAGAGTCAATGAAAATTGTTTTGAGACACTTCGATCATTAGCGATCTGAGAAAATTTTGCCTCTAGCGTTGACGTTTGTTAAAAAGCGCGGTGTCACGATTTTGGAGTCATTTAGTTATAATCCGTTGCGGTTACGAAAATCATTCTGCCGGGCAGACTCCACCCCCGACCGCCTTGCGCCATTCCCTGGCAATGAGCGCCGCGCCCGCGGGCGTGGCATGAATGCCGTCGTAGGCCCAGAACTCCGCCGGCGCGGCCTGCAACGCGGCCGTGAAGGCGCCCTGGAGCGGGACAAATACCGCCCCGAACTCCGCGGCCAGCGTCTTCACGAGAAGCTGGCGGGGAGCGATGTCGCGGATTTTGTCGCTGGCGATGTCCCCGCACGGGAGCAGGAACGGCTCGCAGAGCACGAGCCGGGCGCAGGGCAGTGCGCTCCGAGTTTTTTCCAGAAGGACGCGATAGGCCTCCTTGGTCTCGGAGTGCGGCACGCCAAAAAGGGTGTCGTTGACGCCGGCCAGCACGCTGATCAGATCCGGCCGCAGCGCGATGCAGTCGGCATCCCACCGCTCAAGCACCTTGGCCACGGTGTTGCCGCTGACCCCGCGATTGAGGAATCGCAGTCCGTCCCTTGGGCGCTCCACGAGCAGGCGGGAGGCAATGAGAAAGGCATAGCCCGAGCCGAGCTGGAAGGAGAGGTTGATTTCCTCCGGCTTGCGAAAGGCGTCGGTGATCGAGTCGCCCTGGAATAAAATGGTGTCTCCGGTTTTGATCATCAAGAGCTTTGTGAAAGGTGAAATGGGAAAACCTGCCTACGGCTGCGTGACTTGGAGGCGCAGGAAGCGCTTGGCGATTCCCGGGGCGCCAATGACTTCGGTGTCCGGGACGGAGAGAAGCACGCTGGGGCTCAAGCCGCCGGGATAGGGGTCGGTGGCACTGCTCCAAATATTTGTCCAGTTCACCAGATCGCTGCTGGCCTGCACGCGATAGGTAATGTCCGTCGCGTCACGCAGCCGCGAAAAGATGAGCGAGAGCCGGTCATCCACGATTTCCGTGTCAGTCAGGGGGCCGGTGTAGGCCGTCCGCGGGTTCAGGCCAAACGCGTATTTCATCAGGTTGGGCACGCCGTCGCCGGTCGGGTTCGCTGCGGCGGCCATGTAGGCAGGCGGTGTGGTCGGCGGTTCGGCTGCGCAAAGGTCGGCGATCTCCGTGGCGGTGAGCTCGCGGGAAAAGAAGCAAAACTCATCCAGCGCGCCATTGAAGAACTTGATTGGTGTCGCGCTGCCGTCCGCACCGAGCCGGAAACCGGTATCGCTGAAGTCCGAGAACGTTGCCGATGAGCCAATCGACTCACTGCCTCGCACATCCAAGGCATTGACCTCTTCGCCATCAAAATAGAAGCGCGGATTGTTCAAGCTGCCCGGGTCTGAGAAAGGCGGCACGGTGATCGCGAGGTGGTGCCACTGCCCGTCGCAGATGCTGCCTGTGGGCGTATTTTCGAAGACCACCGAGTAATCAAAAGTTGCGTTCGCCTCCTGCGGAGCCATGTAGATCCTTACCGCATGGGGTGTGGCGGTGGAGGTTGCGCCATTGAGGCGGTTCAGCGAAACAAAGAATGCGTTGGGATTCGTTCCGGCGCGCTTGCCACCCGCGATGATCATTTCGCGGTTGGTGATTGAGGTCTTGATAAACATCGAGACCGTAAAGCCGCTTCCCAGCTTGGAGCCAAGGCCATTGGCCGTGCCGCAGTTCAGGGATGCCCCGTTGCTTGTGAAATAGGGAGGCGTGCCGGTAACGCTGGTGCCCGTCGTAAAAGACACGGCGGTGTTGGTGCTCGGCAGTCCCGGCCAGAGCAATGGGCGGGGTCCGGCCTGTCCCAGGGTGTAGTTGCCGGCGCCATTATTGGTGAGGGTGCCAGTGGCAACAGTCGTGCCGTTGGCATCCAGTCCCGCCACCAGAGTGCCACTCGTTTCGTTCAGGGGGAATTGAACCATCGGACTCATGGCCTTCAAAGCCACCGCGTAATCGCTGTAGATCGCCACCGTGGGCACCGAGGCAGGCCACTGGGCCTTCTGCCACTGCTGGTATGGCGCGTCCTTCACCGTCACCGTGCAAACGGTCGTCGATCCAAGCGTGGTAGGCGTCGTGCCGACCGGTTCCGTGAGCGTGACTTTGAATTGCTCGTCGCCTTCGACCAGATTGTCGCTCAGGATCGGCACGACGATCTGCTTGTCGGTCGTATCGCCATCCGCCCACGTGAGCGTGCCATTCACGGCCGTGAAATCCTGCCCCGCTAGCGCAGTAATGGCTTCCGTCGAGTAGTTGACCGTGAGGGGACCTTTGAAAGGGCCCGAACGCCTGACCGGGAGAGACACAGATCCCGCACTCTCCAAAACGCTCGCCGAGCTCGACAGGAAGGCCGCTGTGCCGGCATTGTCATCATCGACAATGCCTACGTCTAAAGAAGAAGAACCAGGCCAGATAATTGCGCCGGTTGCACTATTTATCTGGAACGAGATCCACTGATCTATTGGTATGTTATCATTGACGATCGGGATCGTTATAGGGCGATCGCTGTTGTCGCCATCGGCCCACGTGGCGGTGCCAGTTAGCTCAGAAGTATCATAATAAACTACCCAGTCTGCTGAAGCGGCGCCACTGCTGCCAGCAGTGCGAGTCAATGTAAAAGTCATGCTACCAGCATTTTCAGGCATATAGGTTGTACTTTTTCCGCCGAGGCTCATGACTTCTTTGATGCGAATCCTGTTGGCTGTAGTAGCTGAGACGGTGATCTTGCCGGCCACGCCTATGGTAGTCACCCCGCCCTTGGTAAAATCGATACGGAACAGGCGGTTATCGTCTGCCATCGTTACCGGTCCGTATGTCATTATGAATTGATCATAATCTGGATCTAGGATTCCATCATCATCTATATCTGCATAGCTCTGGACCGTGGAGTTGCAGCTCTGCCAAGTCGTGCCGCCATCGGCACTGGTCTGCATCTGGTATGTTTCGCCACTACCTTTTAGCACATTTGTCGACACAAACACAGTTTCTCCGACTTTGAGTTTCTGGCGGCTAAACCGGTAGGGTGAAGTGGTAGAGCCGTCGGCATTCACATAGAATCCCATCGTCTGACTCAGGGTGGCGCCGGCTTGATCTGTCACAGTGAGCCTCAAGACATATGCTCCTGGAGCCGAGGGGACACCGGTGATTCTTTGTGTATCGTTGCCACTCAATGCCAGCGTGCCGCCGGGAGGAGTGGAGACCACGCTCCATTGGAAGGAGGTAAGGACAGCGGGGTAGAGTGGCGATTGAAGGTAAGGGTCAGCCATGAATGACTCCGGATCGATGCTGGATAAGGCGGTGAAGACGAGCGCGTTTGAGTTCGCGGGCTTGGTGATGGTAAACGGGGCAGAACCATAAGCGGTCGGGCTCAAATTGGTCGCGAAGCTGGTATACGAATAGGCGCTGCCGGTGCGACCGTTGGTGCCGGTGGCTGTGATGTAACATGAGGCATCGGCAGGTAGGGCGGAGGTCGAGACAAATTGCGCGGTCTCGCCGTTGGCGCTGATGTTTTGAAACGATCCGTTCGGATCCGTGGTCGTCCAATTCACAGTCGGCAGGCCGGGCACGGTCGGCGTGATGTCGATGCGCCGGCCAAACTGGTCTTTGCTGTAGGCATACACATTCAGCGGCAGACCGCGCAACCAGTTGGAGTAGCCGTTGCTGGTGTAGCCATTGGTGGAGAGGACCATAGATGGCGCGGCTGCCTGCACGCTCACCGGCACGGTTGTAAAAGCACTGTCGGTCGCGCCGGCAACCCTCAACCCGATCACATAGTTGCCAGGCTGGGTGAATGTCACGGTAGTGGCCGGCTGCGATGTGCCTGTGGCCGAAAACGTTAGAGCCTCAGTATAAAGACCGAGTCTAGCTAGCACGGCTGGCGGAGCGCTCAGGAGCGACCAGTGGTAGGTGAGGCTTCCGCCACCGCCGGTGGCGTTCGCGGTGAGAGTCACTGTGGCGCCGGTGGCTGGCGACGGGGATTGCGCCACGGAGTTGATGGTCGGCGTGGTCCCATTCGAGCCGGAGCCCATGCTGGCAGAGAGCGACGGGATGATAAGGCTGAAATCCTGGCTGACACCGCCCCGTAGGCGAACCTGCGTGGAGGTCCAATTGTTAACGGTTAAAATTGACCGCATGCGCAGTTCATGCCAACCGGGAGAAAGTCGTCGTGGTCCAAAAGAATAATTATTTTCCGGCAATGTTGTCCCATCAATCGCGACAGAGGCTGTGCCGCTGTTAGCCCAGGCTAGGTTCATCACGGCCACTTCATAGAAATCGTCTGTCGGCGCATAAAACCAGCACTTCACTTCATAGCCCGGCTTGAGGCTTTGAACCGTCGAGCTATCGAATGTGATTCCTGGAATATTGGTCGGTGTGATAGAGAGCCCTCCGGTTGTTATGGCTCCCCAGTCTTGGGATCCTGTTGTGTCATTCCCCGTGAAAGTCGTGGTGACATCCGGCGTGCTCGTATCCCAGTTGAACCCGCTGACCGTCGTGCTGTTGAAGTAGCGCACATTCGCCTGCGCACCGCCGAGCGCCACATTCGTGGCCGCCGGCTGCGCCGGCCAGTCCACCGTTGTGGTGAATGGAGCGCTCCAGACCTGCTGCCCGTTGCTGCGTGTGCCCACGGCATAGACGCTCCACTTGTTCGCCAACGGGGCAAGGGAGCCACTGATGTTTGCGGAACCACCGCTCGTCGGCAGTGTGGCCAGTGTGC
>JBAXOF010000117.1:0-10995 GCA_037133375.1 Verrucomicrobiota bacterium
CCTTGGTCGATCATCCGCTGCGGGTGCGCGTCGATGGCGGCAAGCCGGACGAACTCCACGCCATCGCGGGCCTCCGTCCCGATGCCCGGGAACTCGCGGTCTTGCTCAGCAATTACCAATCGCCCGCCAGCGAGTTGATTACCGAAATCAAAAACCTGCCATGGTCAGGCCCGTCCGAAATCGAGCTTTTCGTGGTGGATGAATCGCACAACCTGGAACCGGTCCGCAAGGAACTGCAGGCCGGCCCGTCCGTTAGAATCACCCAGACCCTGCCGGCACCAGGGGTTTTGTTGATCTATATCCGGCCGCAGTGAGGGTCGGGGGACCGTGCGTCAATATGCTGGCACCGATGGTTATTGAAGGGAAGTTGTCATGGGAAATCAAGAGCTAAACGCCGGTTGTCCAGCCATGCCTTGTTGGGCGTTCATTCGTAGTGCGTCCATAGTCTAATGATTTTGACTATCCGTTCCTCTTCGTATACTTGATAGACCAAGCGATGCTGGATATTAAGACGCCGTGAATAGACTCCCCTAAGATCTCCAACAAGTGCCTCAAATGGCGGTGGATCCGCGAATGGATTCTCACCGATTAAATCTAGCAACTGCCTGGCCTTCTTGGTCAAGGAACTGCCCTTGAGTTTCTTCGCATCCTTCTCCGCCTGTGTGGTGTAGACCAACTCGTAGCTCACAGGTCAATCTCCCGGCTGCAGTTTGCGATCGGTTCTTCCATCCCATGGCGGATCGAGTTTCTCATGCCTGGTATGCTGACAAGATACAATGTCTCTTGAATCGCCCTCCAGTCAGCTTCGCCAACCAAAACGGCATTGCCCCGCCTCCCGGTGATGTGGACCGGTTCGTGATCGGAAACCGCAGAATCAATGACCCTATAGAGGTCTGAACGGGCGGAAGTAGCTGTGATTGTCTTCATGCGGAGACCGTGCGCTATCCCGTGCGGTTCGCAAGAAAATATTTTCGCCTTTTTTCACGCCCAGCGCTCATGTCCTGCCGCCGGGCTAGGTCGGGGTGATTGAGGTTGAAACTTTTGAGCATCTGCCGGTCGGCAGTGGCGATTGTTAGCGCTTTCTGGCGGGATGTGGCACGTAGGTGACTCCCGGCAAACCCTCGAGGTCTGCATCTTGAGTCAACAGTTTTGCCGACGTCTCAAGAGCGGTTGCATAAATGATTCCGTCCGCAAGCGACAGGCGATGTCGATGGCTCACTTCAGCCGCCACCACTGCAAGTCGCTCATCAAGAGGGATGATCTTGCCCTGCCTCATCAGCGCGGCAACAGTGAGAGCGTCCGTCTGGCTCGATTCCCGGAGGACCCAGCGGTAGACCTCAGTGATTGAAATTGCGGGCACGACGAGATCCTCGGTATTCTCGATCACCTTCTCAAAACGATCTGCATTGGAGCCACCGACAAAGAACTCAATCCATCCAGAAGAATCCACTACGGTAGGCATCGGTCGTTCTCTCGTTGGAATGTATTCTTACGTCCCTTCAGAAAGCCCTTCAGGGATCTTGCCGAGCGGACAGGCATGAGTTCGATCCGGCCCTCAAGCTGGATCACCTCGATTTTGTCGCCTGGTGCCATGATCAGCCTGTTTCGGATATCCTTTGGGATGACGATCTGAAATTTGGGTGAAACGGTTACGGTTGCCATATCGATGCTGTTACCGTTGTACGGCATTTAGATCGATGCAAGAAATATTTTCCGGTTTGGGGAAATATCCCCGGGTTGAGGTGTCATTCTAACCGAGTGGTAACCCCTCCAACCTCAAGTCGAGGGCCGTCACGTCAGCAGCCAAGTGACTGATCGGCAGCACCGTAGCTGCGGCTTCCAGCCGCAGGTCGTGCTCGCCGCGTCTCGCGGCGCATAAGGAGCGACGACATTCTTGTCGTCGTGAGGAAGGGCCGCCCTCGTTATTTGACAGAAATGCGGACACTGCGGTTGGTGCCCTGGGTGTCGGAGCACACGACCCGGTGGGTGCCTTTGCTCAGGGGCCAGAAAACCGTGTCGCCGGATTTGGCTGCGCCGATATAACTGTCATTGACGAACCAATGCAGGTCCGCCGCCGCGTTGGCGGACTTGGCGGTGAATGGGATGCGCTGGAATTCCCGCTGGTCTGCGTCGGGCATGAAGAGGTAGGCGCTGCCGTTGGCGGGAGAGGTGATGACCAGTTCGTTCGTCGCCGTGCCGCGTCCTGCGGTCCGGCGGCTTTTCAGATAGGCCTCCACCTGCACCGGCCAAACCGCTTGCGTGCCTAACCGATGGACCTCGCAGGTTTCGTAGCGGCTGACCTCGGCGATGGCGTGATCGTGGATTTTCTCCTGGCAGTTAGGGGAGGGTGCCTGACCCGAAAGGGCGCACATCTCGCGGTCTTCGATGGCAGCGGGTTTGGCGAACCACGGGCCGGTTCCCGCAGGGTAAAGCCGCCGGCAGATGTCCCACACGACCGGGGTGGCCGCCTTTCTGCCCACGAGGAACCGGGAGGGTCTGCCATCCGGATTCCCCAACCAGACGCCGATCACATAATCCGGATTGTAGGCGATGGTCCATGCGTCGCGGAAGCCTGAGGAGGTTCCGGTCTTCCAGGCCAGGCGCGGGATGCGGATGTCGGCGACGGTGCCCGACGAGTCCATGGCGCGCTCGTCGCCGCCCAGTATGTCGGAGATCAGCCAGGACACCTCGGCGGAAAACAAGCGGCTGCCGGGAAACGGGGCGGCGGGTGTCGTCCGATAGGGCAGGTAAATCCCGCCGCGGGAAAAACAGGCATAGGCGTTGGTTAGATCCAGCAGGGTCACTTCCGCGTTGCCGAGCACCAGCCCGAGGCCGTAGTGGTCGGCCGGTTCGGTTAGAGTGTGCAGCCCGAGCTCCCGGAGCCTGGCGTGAAACAACGGCTGGCCGATGCGCTTTTCCACATCGATGGCGGGCAGGTTCAGCGACTGGATAAGCGCATCCCTAACTGACACGACGCCGCAATGTGTCTTGTCGAAGTTCGCGGGGTCATAGTCGGAGTAGCTTTGGGGGATGTCATACAGCACCCGCAGCGGGGTGAGCAGCCCCCGGTCCATCGCCACCGCATAGGCGAACGGCTTGAGCGTGGACCCCGCCGAGCGCGGCGCGACGGCGGCATTGACTTGCGCGCCCTTGGCCCTCGCCCGGAAATCGGGCGAACCGACCATGGCCAGAATCTCGCTCGTCCGCGCATCCAAGACGACCACGGCCCCGCCGCGGATACCCTCCTCGCGCAGGGTTGGGGTGTATTTCGCCAGCGATTCCTCGATGGCTTGCTGCAAGGCCAGGTCGAGGGTGGTGCGCACCGTGGGGGGGGCGGCGGGCGCGTTGCGGGACACCATGTCGCAGAAGTGCGGGGCGAGGAATGGATAGCGATTGGGGCGGAACCGCAGGGGCAGCGCGAGCGCATTGTCCATTTGCTCCGGGCTGACCATGGAGCAGGCCGTCATGCGTTGCAGCACATAGGCCTGGCGCTTCTTCGCGGCGCCAGGGTATCTAACAGGATTGAAGCGGGTAGGGGATTGGGGGATTCCCGCGAGCAATGACGCCTCGCCGAGACTCAGATCGTGGGCGCCTTTGCCGAAATACCTGCGGGATGCGGCTTCGATGCCCACGAGGTTGGCGCCGAACGGGGCACGGTTCAGATAGAGCGAGAGGATCTGCGGTTTGCTCAATTGGCGTTCCATTTGCAAGGCCCGGAACGCCTCGATGCCCTTGGTCATGAGTGTCCGTGGCCGCGGGCAGGACAAGCGGACGAGTTGCATCGACACGGTCGAGGCCCCGGAGACCCGGCGCAGCGAGGTGGCCGTTTGTTTGAGCGAGCGCGCCACCGCCCGGACATCCACGCCGCCATGACTCCAAAACCGCTGGTCCTCGGCGGCCACCACGGCCTTGGCGATCCAGTCGTCGCTTTGATAGATATAGGTTGGAGCGCTGTCGAAATCCCCGTTGGACAAGCGGACGCGCAGCGGCACCCCTTCGCGGTCACACCAACTGACGCTGGCCGGAATCGCGAAAAGGGCATCCTTCTGCAACGGGAACATCAGCCACAAGGCCGCGAAGGCCGTGATGGGCGCGGCCACCGCGGCCGAGGCGAACCACAGGATGCGCCGTCCGTTGCGGCGCATCCATCTGATGGAAAAGGCGGCGTTCACTTGGTGATGGTCATTTCGGACTGGCTGGTGACGCTCCTGACATCCGGGTCATACATGCACTCGGCGGAAACCGGCGGGACCACGTATTTGCCCGGGGTCACGGCACGCGCAAGATAACAGAAGACCGACTGTTCGGAAACCGGCCGGGTGAAGAGCAGAATGCGGTCATCCCGGATGTCCCTGCGTGCGCACCAATCGAACTTGTCCTTGACCCATGTCAGCGATTGCGCGGTATCCAGATTCGGGTTTTCGATTTCCAGGCCGGCCGGCAGCAGGTCCTCGATGGCGATGTTCTCATAGCTGTGGCCGTTCGGATTGAGGGTGATCCTGGCCACCACCAGATCGTTTTGTTTGATCTGTGTGATATCGAGCGGGTTGCCCGCGTCATCGAGCCACTCCCGCACCACGCTCATGCCCTGGTTCCTGGCGGCGAGCTTCTGATAGTATTCGGCTGAATCGATGGGCACGCCTTCGGCTTGGAATGAATAGAAGAGGTTGCCCGGCCCCTGGTTGGTGAGGGTGACAACGCCAGTGTTGTCGCGGGCAATCTCCCATTTGCGGTCCTTGGTTTGATCAAACGATTCGGTGGTGCCGTTGGGCAGGCTGATCATCCCCTTGAACTCGATGGAATCCCGTTTGATCCGCTGGGCGTATTTGCCCAGCGCCATGAGTGCCATCGCGTTGTCCTGGGTGGTGCCCCAGTAGCCGTTGATTTTTGCCTTGCTCAGGAATTGGACGAGCTTGATGACGGCGTCGTTGTTAGGATCAATGTCGAGCCAGGCGGACAGCAGCAGCGCCGCATTCCGGTTGGCGCTGTTGAAGCAGCCGCCCTGGTCGCGCCCGCCCGCGCCCGGCAGGCCGAGTTCCTTGAGCATGGGCAGCGCGCGCTTGGGCTCGCCCTGAACGAGGAGGGCGGAAGCGTTCATCAGCCTGGCGTAGTAAGACAGCTTGTCCGTCATCTCTAACATCCTGGCCTGCCATGCGTGTTCCGGTTCGCCGGCGATGGCCAGGACATAACAGGCGTAGGCCCGCTCGTCATAGCTGCGAATGGGGATGGGGGTTGCGGATGCCTCCGTATCCAACCCCGCGCGCAGCGCTTTCAACGCCCGATCCAGCGACCCTTGCGGAATTTCGTAACCGGCCTTCTTTGCCTCAATGAGAAAATGGGTCGCATAGCTCGTTCCCCACGGGCACGGATCATTGGAGCCGGGCCAGTAGGAAAATCCACCGTTGGCCTGTTGCATCGAGAGAATCCGCCACACCCCGGACATCACATAGTCCCTGACATGATCGCGGCCCATGTTCTTGTCAAAAGTCCGGTTGGCCAGGTCCGGCAGATACAGCAAGGGGAACGCCCCGGAGGTGGTCTGCTCGATGCAGCCGTAGGGATAGCGCATCAGGTATTGCAGCCCCTGGCCCAGTTCGAGAGTCGGCTCCTTGGATACCTGCACGTGGCGCAGCGCGGACTCCGGCAACCAATTGGCGGGCGCGCGGATCTCCACGCTCTTACCCGGAGCCAGCGATCCGGAATCCGCAATGACCTCCGCCGAAACGGGCGGACGCACCGCGATTTCAATCGTGTCGGAAAATCTAACCGACTCGGCCTCGCAACTCACGGTGCACAAGGCCTTGCCCGGCAGCTTGCCCGCGACCATCGGAATCGCGACGGAGGCCGAGGCGCCCTTCTTGATCTCGATGAATTGCTCGCTGAGTTTGGTGGAAAGCGGTCCGCCACAGGTGACCTGGAGCTTGGCGGTGATGTCCTTGCCGACTTCGTTGAACACCGTGACATCCATCAGGCATTCATCCCCGGGGGCGAGAAAACGCGGCAGCGAGGGCTGCACGATCAGCGGGCGTTTCACCTTGACCACGCCCTGCGCGCTGCCCAATTGCCGCGCGTTGCAGGCGATCGCCATGATGCGCAGCTCCCCGGTGAACTCCGGCACATCCATCTCCACCTCGGCCACGCCGCGGGTCACCGCAATCTTCGACGCCCACAGTGAAACCGGTTTGAAGCGCGTCGCTTTGATGGGATTCAAACGCTTGGTCAGGCGCTCCGCCGCATCGGCATCTTCCGAGCCATCACCGCCAGGGTGCGAGTTCTTTGTTAGAACCGACGCGTCAAACACCTCCATCAATTCGGCATACACATCGTGGGAGTCCACGCCCAGCCGCCGCAGTTCATACAACCAGGCGAGGGGAGCCGGGGTCTTGAATGAAGTGAGCATGCAGATCGCCTCATCGACGGCCACCAGCGTCACTTCGCCATCGACCGGTTGGCCCGCGTCGTCCTTGAGCAGGACCCGCGTCTTGAGTTTGCTTTGCGGCAGGATCGTCTGGGGCGTTTCCAATGCGACATGAATCCGGTGATTGCGCGGCGAAACCTTGAGCGGCAGTGACCCGAACGCGCGATGACCCTTCCACACGGATTCCGCCACCGCCGGACGGATGACCGATACCGTGCAATGAACATTGGGCGCATAGCCATCCTTGACCTCCACATCGACCTCCGCGGTGTTCTTCTCCAGGAAAATCACCCGGCTCTGCAGAACTTTGTTGGATTCAATCGTCAGCAGCGCGGTGCCCGAAAACGGCGCTTGGATGGTCAGCTTGGCCGTGTCGCCTATCAGGTATTCCGGTTTGTCCAGCTTGAGGGTGAGGCTGTCCGGCCGGTCCCGTTGGGTCGTGCTCCACGATTGCTCGTAGGCGGAGGCATAGAAGACAAACGAGGTGGTCGATCCGGATTGGGGATCGGTGAACGATAGCTCGTGCTGACCATAACCGGCGGGGACAAACGCATACTCCGCGGTGCCCGACGACAGATCCAGCTTCTCTTCCTTGAGGAGGGTGACCACCTGATGGGCCTCATAGTTGTAGCCTCCGCCCGGGGTTCGCTTGTAGCTATAGTTCCAGTCGATGTGTGAGAGTCTGACGGCGAGCGGTTTCTCCGGCTTGAACGCCTCGCCGTCCGGTCGCACGGTGATGACGGACAGCTTGTGGTTGTCACCGCTCTTGAGCCAGGAACCGGCGTTGGGCCGTTTCATGCCGATATAGAACGGATAGGGGTCGATGACGGTGGCTTTGGTGGCGGTGATGGCCCGGCCGCCCTGCTCAAACACGGATGCCTGCACCAGCGCCTGTATCGGTCCGGGCGCATGGGCCGGGATGTCGCTGGCGATTTCCGCCGTCGCTTTCCCTTCCTCGTCGAGCACCAGGTTGTCGATGTCCTGAGGCTTCATGGCGAATGGCTTGTCCTCCCGCGCGCCCCAATTCCTGCCGGCCTCGGCGCCGAATTGATAGTCGCGCCATTGCTTGGGCGCGAATGCAACGGGGGTGTAGATGCATTTGATGTTGGCCTTGAGCCCGGCAGCCGGGGCACCGAAGAGATGTTCCGCGAAGATGCCCACCTTGATATCCTCGTCCGCTTTGACCCGCTCCTGTTCGGTCGTCACCGACACCCGGATTTGCGGCGGAACAAAGTCTTCCAACAAAAATGTCGTGGTTCCCATGTCCTCTTTCGCCTGGGGCACCCGCAGCCGGAGCGTATAGCGTCCCGTGGGCAGGTAGTCAGGCATGACCGTATCGATCTCGGCGGCTCCGAAGGCATTGGGCATGGCGGTGAGTTCCTTGAACAGGCGCCCGTCGGGTTTGATGATTTGGAATACCACGGGAAAGGGCGCTGGCGCGGTGAAGTCCGCGTTCCGAATCAAGGTCCTGGCATGCAGGGTTTCGCCCGGCCTGAAAATCCCGCGATCGGTGAACAGGAATGCCTCACACCCAAGCGACAGGTAATCCCGCGTCGATGCCGGGTTGTCGGTTGTCAGATCATTCTCATCGAGCCGCAGATACGACAAATCATCCGCCAGCTTCGCGGTGATCAGGAACGGGGTTGTGTTTTTCTCATCCTCGTTGCATGGAATGGCCGCAACTCCGTCGGCATTGGTCACCGCCTTGGCGATCAATTGGTTGTTAGATGAATAAGCGGTGACTTCCACTCCACCCGCCGGCTTC
Source organism: Verrucomicrobiota bacterium (assembly GCA_037133375.1). Taxonomy (GTDB): domain Bacteria; phylum Verrucomicrobiota; class Verrucomicrobiia; order Verrucomicrobiales; family Akkermansiaceae; genus Luteolibacter. The sequence continues at coordinate 8,184 of JBAXOF010000117.1, forward strand.
GCATCCTTAAGTGAGCAAACCCAGGCGAACACATGGGTCTTGGAACATTTGGCGGAGATTGCCAGATCGGTGACCACCACCAAGCGGCTGTCCGACAGGTGCCGCCGGTAAGAGTTGGGATTCTCCGCATCCAGGCCCCTGATCTGCACCAGATAGGCACCCTTTGTTTTGGTGAAGTCATGCAGATTGAGGTACGCCGTGGCTTCCGTATTCAACGCTCCCGCAAGTTTCATCTGCTTGGTCGTGACATTGCCTATCACATCCTCGATGTCCCGGCTGTTGCGCCGGTTGTAATATCCATCGTCGTAGTCCTGCTCATCGGATTTCCCTAACCCCGGGTCGTCAGTGGCTTCGATGGGGAGGTTGTATGTGGCATCCTCGGAGTCGCGCCTGGTGAAATACACGAGGTTGCTGGCCATGACCGGAGCCACGGAGACCTTGCAGGCGGACATGTTCTGAAAAGTGATGGGAACCAGCAGGGTGCCGGCGGGCGACAGGTAACCGCCCGCTCCCGCAAATCCCAGTGACGCCGCCGCACGGGTGATCGTCACCGCGTTGGATGATTCATTGACGAGCACAAACCCCTTCTCCGAGGCCAATCCCGCCTTGACCTTGACCTGATAGTCCCGGTGCGGAACAAACGGGCCGTACAGCCGCAGGGTGTTGTCCCGGCCGGATTCCCGTTGCACGGTGAACTTCACCGGTGGATTGATTTCAATGAATGCGGCGGCGCTTTTCACATCCACGCTTTCTGAAAATTGCAGGCGGATGGACGGGGTTTTTTCCTCACCGCCGCTCTGCTCCACGGAGTTGACTCGCAGCACCGTGGAGATCACCGCCGCCACCTCGACTTTCTCCGTGATCCCGTGCGTCCATTTCGCCGGCCGGAATCCCGGTTCAAGTTCGAAGTAAATCCTGCAGGTCGGGGCGGTGGCAACATGCACCAGCTTGTTGACCGGGTTGTAGTTATTGATTTCACATTCGAACGGCAGGTAGTCCTTGGTCCCCGCCGCACTGTAACAGAACACTTTGAGGTGCTTGAGCAAAGAAGCCGAATCCGGTGGCATGGAAAAGCCCACGGAAAACCTGAAGCCGCGCCCGCCACCCATCTGGTTCGCTTCCCGGATCGTCATCGCCGGGGTGGAAAACGTCCAGAAGCGCACGCCGGAATACTTGGCTCCCGCGAGGTTGACGAGGTCACTGACCAGACGCGCCTCGTAGAATTGATTGAGAGCCCATTCCAGGTTCGGCTTGAAGACCAGTTCGTTAGGCGAGGTCCAGAAGAAACTTCCGTCCAGGTTCGGGGACAACTTGATAGGCGCCTCCTTGAGGGTTTGCCCGATGGTATCCTTGGCGGCCACGGGGCAGGGGAACTTCCAGCGCAACTCCTGATTGCCCGCCTCGAGCACTGCCTGACGGCCGGATAGGAACGCCACCGATTCAAACGGCTCTAACGGGAGCCCGGGCGCGGCTGGCCCGCCGCCGGCCGCAGTGTCCGCCGTCTTGGCGAGCACCACGCTGCGCGTTGTGGTGAAGGGAAGCACGGTGCCATTGCGGGATGTCAGGCCGCTTTTCACCTTGATTTCATAGGCGGTGCCGGCCACGAAATCGCCGCTGAGACGCAGTTTTTCAGGGCGCCCCGGCGTTCTTGACAGGGCGATATCGAGTTTCGGTGTGAGCTCGATAAACTTTGTTAGATCGGCCTCGTCGGGAGCCTCGGAAAACACCAGCGTGACCGACGGCTTTTCTCCGGTCCGCGGGTCGAGCGCTGCCGCTGCCAGCGATAATAATTGGGAGTTCTGCAGTTTGCGTTCGATCTTGCCGCGGGTGCCTTCGGGCCACTTCAGCGGCAGGAGCTTGGCATCGATCTCGCAGACAAATGAGATGGCCGGGACGATGGGCGTTTGAATCGCGGCGGAGGTGCCGTCAGCGGCGCACTGGACCGTCAATTGCAACGGGAGCTTTTCGCCGTTGGAATTCAGATAGAAGAGCTTGAGTTTTTCCAACAGCGATTCCGGTTTGACCGGCATCGAAAAGGTCATGTTGAACAGAAACGCCCCGCGCTTGGTTGACTGGGCGAATTTCTCCACTTCAAAGCCGGCCGTGCTGAATCTCCAAAACCGGTTGCCTTCATAGGTCTCGCCGGCCATGGCTTTGAGCCCGGGAGGTAATTCCGCAGTGAACGATTGGTCAAGCTGCCACGGACTCCGGGGCTTGAAAACCAGTTGTTTGGGCGACTTCCAGAAAAACTCACCCGCAACCTCCGGGCTGATTTTCACCGGCGCCTCAACCAACGGCTTTTCGACATCAGGCGTCGCCACCACATCCGCGCTGAATTGCCAGGACAACTCCTGATCACTTTGTTGCAGCACCGGATTGCGGTTCTCCAAAAAGGCGACGCTGCGGAAGCGGCCTTCCGCCGGGGCGGCCGCTTTGGCTGCAGCGGTTGCCGTGGGAGCGGCGGGCTTGTCCGACTCCGGGTAGCGGACGCCCGCCTTGACGCCGGAGGCCACATGCGGGACCACCACCTGATCGTTGCCGGCGGACAGGTCGCCGTTGCCGGTGCCCGTTTTCCGCTCGATCTGGATGAGCTTCCAAACCCCGATGCCGTTGATCAACAAAAACGCCAAGGCAACATACAGCCATGGGTTCCCGGCCCGCGCGTTTCGCCCGCGCGCCGCCGATGCGCTGGCCATGGCCGGCTCTTCCGCATAGCTGGCAGGATCATCCATCGTCGCTAGAATGGATTCCACCGCTGCCGTGGTGACCGGCTGCCCGCCCCGGGTGAGCGCCTCGTTGATATGATCCCGCA
>JBAXOF010000118.1:0-10868 GCA_037133375.1 Verrucomicrobiota bacterium
GAGGGCGGAATCGTTAGAATGCGGACCAGCCCACCCGCATTCTAACGAATGCGCCTACGGGGAGACCACGGCACGCCCGATGTCTTTGTAGGCGCGTTGGTGACAACGCGGGCGGGCGAGGGCGGTTGACCCCGGCATTGTCCTTGACCCGGCCCGCCGCAAGGGCAACTATCCGCGTCCGCCAACTCCCCCATGAACACCTCTCCCGCCGCCGCAGCCCCTGGCAACGATTCCCACGTGACGCTCCGTGAAATCCACCACCAACCGGCGTGTTGGGGTAAGACGTTTGAGATCATTCGCGCTGCCAGGCCGGCCATTGAGGCGTTCCTGCAATCCTTCAACGCCAGCACTGCCGACCGGCAAGTGATCATCACCGGTGCCGGAACGTCGGCCTATGCGGGCATCGTGTTGGAATCGATCATCCGCAAGGACACCCAGACCTTTGTCAGGGCGGTGGCCACCACCGATCTCATCCTCGAGCCGGACAGTTATTTCAAACCCGGGATGGCCACGTTATTGGTGTCGTTTGCCCGCTCGGGCGACAGCCCGGAAAGCCAGGCGGCCATCGACCTTGCGGACCAATCCGCGTCGGTCGTCAGCCATCTCATTATCACGTGCAATGTGAATGGGCGGATCGCGGCCAAGCGCAACGACGCCAACGCGCTGGTGATCTTTCTGCCGGATGAGACCAATGACCGGGGCTTGGCGATGACCAGCAGTTTCACCAACATGTTGCTGGCAGGGATTCTCACCTTTGCCTGGGACCGGATCGGCGAGGTGGAAAAGCAGGTGACCGCTCTCATGCGTTGTGGCAACACGATCCTCAACGAGTATGCCGGCGTGATTGAGGAAATCTCCAGGTCCGGGTTTCGGCAGGCGGTGTTTCTTGGGTCGGGCAGCCTGACCGGCATCGCTCAGGAATCGAAGTTGAAACTTTTGGAACTCACCGTGGGTGAAGTCGTCTGCCACCACGAAACGTTCGTCGCTTTTCGTCACGGCCCGATCGCGGTGATGAACAACGACACCTTGCTGGTCTATCTCTTTTCCAGTGATCCCTGCATCCAACAATATGAGAGGGATCTGGTGAATTCACTGCACAAGGGGAAGTTCAGGCTCGGCATCTCCCAACACCCGGTTGCCGGGGTGACCGTGGATCAGGCGCTGGTGTTTGGTGACGCCGCGGGCGCTGACCTTTGCCAGGAATTGGTGCCGGTGTGCGCGGTGCTGCCGGGTCAGATGTTAGGATATTTCACCTCCTTGCACATTGGCCTGAACCCGGACGCCCCCTGCACCGACGGGAGTTATTCCCGCGTGGTCCAGGGCGTGCATATCTATCAACCAACCAATTGAAACAACTGAAGCCAATGAAGGACATCATCGTAGTGGGCGAGTTGAACGTGGATATCATCCTGGACGGCCTGCCGTCGTTTCCCGAGGTCAACAGGGAGCGCATCGCCAGCCGCATGGAAACGGTGTTAGGGAGTTCCTCGGCGATTTTCGCCAGCAACATCTCCAGCCTCGGCATGCGGGTGGCCTTTATCGGCAAACTCGGCATGGATGATTACAGCGAATTAATTATTGATAATTTGCAAGGCAAGGGGGTTGATACATCCCACATTATTGTGGATGAGAAGCTGCGCACCGGGGCCACCGTCATTCTCAGCAGCGGCGAGGACCGGATGATGGTCACCTATCCGGGTAGCATGAATCATCTCACCCTCGCCGATGTGTCGGTGGACGTGTTGCGGCAGGCAAAACACCTGCATTTCTCGTCGTTTTTCATCCAGCCCGGAATCCGCCCGCAGGTCGGCGACCTGATGCGGATGGCCAAGGCCGCCGGACTAACAACCTCGCTCGACCTGCAAGGCGATCCGGACGAGGCGTGGGATTTCGATTACGCGGCGATTCTGCCGCATGTGGATGTGTTCCTGCCCAATGAATCGGAACTGCTCGCCCTGACCGGGGAATCCGAATTGCCAGCGGCGCTGGCCAAGCTCGCCGCCTATTCTAACATCGTAGCCGTGAAGTGCGGCAGCAAGGGCTGTCTCGTCGCCCATGCAGGGGAAAGCTTTTGGCATACACCCTACCTGAATGAGGCGGTGGTTGACGCGATTGGCGCGGGAGACAGCTTCAATGCGGGCTTCATTTGCAAATTCAAGCAGGGCAAGCCGCTGCCGGAGTGCGCCGACTTTGCCAACCTGATGGGGGCGATCTCAACCACGGCGGTGGGTGGCACCAAGGCGTTTGCCAACAAGCGCAAAATCATGGATACCGCACTCCACAAGTTCAATCAAGTCATCCACCTATGAACAAAAATGTTAGAGAAAAGGCGGCAGCCGCTCACCTTCCCTTGTTGGACTATATCCTGAAGCGAATCAAGGAGCTTGAAGCGCAGACAGGCGTCAAACGCACCTTGTTCGCGGCCTGCCCGAATTCCGTGGAGGTCATCCGTGCCTCGCTGCGCGCGGCCAAACGCAACCAGGCACCGATCAAATTCGCCGCCACGCTCAATCAGGTGGATACCGACCGCGGCTACACCGGCATGACCCATCAGGAGTTTGTGGTCACCATCCGCGAGGAGGCCAGGCGCATCCATCTGCAATCCCCGGTCATTATCGCCATCGATCACGGCGGCCCGTGGTTGAAGGACACCGCCAAGCTGGCCAACCTGCCGTATGCCGAGGCGATGGCGGCAGTCAAGCTCTCGTTCGAGGCGGCCATCGCCGCAGGCTTTGACCTGCTGCATGTGGACCCGACCATTGACATCACGTTAGGAGCGGGCGAGTCCATCCGGATTGAGACGGTGGTGGAGCGCACCCTGGAGTTGATAGAGCATGCCGAGAAATTCCGGCGCGCCGGCGGCTTCCCACAAATCTCCTATGAGGTGGGCACCGAGGAAGTGCATGGTGGCCTGGCCGACCTGTCCGCCTTCACCAGCTTTCTTGAAGGCCTGAAGGCAGGGTTGCTGGCACGCGGCTTGGCGGACACCTGGCCGTGCTTTGTGGTTGGCAAAGTGGGCACCGATCTTCACACCACCACCTTTGATCCGGTGGTGGCCCGCCAACTCGCCGACATCGCCGCGCGCTATGGCAGCCTGATCAAGGGCCACTACTCGGATGGCGTGTCCAATCCCGAGGACTATCCGCTATCGGGGATGGGTGCCGCCAATGTCGGCCCCGAGTTCACCGAGAATGAATATGACGGCCTGATGGAACTCGATACCATCGAGCAAGACATGTTAGATGCCGGCCAACTCGCGCGCAGATCCGACATCAAGCAGGTCCTATGGGACGCGGTGATTGCCTCCGACCGCTGGCAAAAATGGCTGCATGCCGGCGAAAGCACCACGGATTTCTATGCCAATAGCGCCGAGCGCCAGCTCTGGCTCGTGAAAACCGGCTGCCGCTATATCTGGGAAAATCCCGCGGTGGTCGCGGCGCGCGCCCGCCTGTATGAAGCCCTGACCCACCACGGCGTCGATGCCGCCTATATCGTGGAAGCAAAAATCGAACATTCAATCGACAGGTATTACCAGAAATTCAATCTGAACGATTTGAATGATTTGCTATAACTCAAATATAAAATCAGCTGCGTTATCCCACAGAATCCCAAGCAAGTATTGAAATCGTCAACCCCGCCCCCGCATGAATGTGAAATCAAAGAACCTCTGGCTTGTCTATGCCCTGATCACCACCCTGACCTGGGGGGTGTGGGGGGCATTCAGTGAAATCCCCAAGAATAACGGGTTTCCGCCCACCCTTACCTACGTGGTCTGGTCCTTCACCATGCTCTTGCCGGCAATCATCGTGCTCAGTGGCATTGATTGGAAAATTGAGCATGACCCCAAATCCATCATGATGGGACTGGCAATAGGACTGTTGGGGGCCGGCGGGCAACTCGCGCTGTTCATCGGTGCGCTCAACCAGGGACCTGCCTATCTGGTGTTTCCGATTATCTCATTGTCGCCCGTGGTGACGGTGATTCTATCATTAGTGTTCTTGAAGGAGAAAGCCAGCGGGCGCGGGTGGGCAGGGATCATTCTGGCGCTGCTAGCGATCCCGCTTTTTGCATACGAGCCGGCGAACTCACCATCACACGGAATCATGTGGCTGGTCTACGCCATATTGATATTCCTGGCCTGGGGTGTTCAGGCGTATTTCATGAAATTGGCCAATAACACCATGTCCACCGAAAGCATCTTCTTTTACATGACTCTCAGCGGCTTGATGTTGGCCCCGCTGGCACTTCGCTTCACCAATTTTTCCGTCCCCGTGGACACTGGTTTCAAAGGTTCCTACCCGGCGTTTCTCATGAGCTTGGGTTTCAAAGGTCCCTACCTGGCGTTTCTCGTCCAGATGCTCAATTCTGTTGGGGCACTGTTCATCGTCTATGCCTTCAGGTATGGCAAGGCGATCATCGTAAGTCCGCTCACCAATGCAGTCGCCCCGGTCATCACCGTGGTGCTTTCACTCATCATTTTGCAACAGCACCCCAACCTGATCAAAGTCGCGGGCATGGTGCTGGCCATCATTTCCATTTTCCTCATGGCCGTCGAAGGCGAGAAGCCCCCCACGGAAAAGAGCGAGGTCTGAGCCCGGCGCCTCAGGGATCATTTCAAGGAGGGGCGGACTCCGATCCGCCCATGCCCATGAGATGCCCGGGGAAGAGCACCTAAGAGCACCTCGTCTAACGGTCGAGCCGGGGCGGCGGGGTGCCCGATAGAATTCCCTCGGCGGTTTCCTGTTGGAGGCGGAGTTGGCCGCAGGCGGCATCGATGTCATGGCCTTTTTCCAGACGCAGGGTGGCGGCGACCCCGCCACGTTTGAGGGTGTTGAGAAACGCGGTGCAATGGGCGTCCGATGGGCGTTGCCACTCCAATCCGTCCACGGTGTTATAGGGGATGAGATTGACCTTGGCGTGGACGCGGCGGGCGTGGCGGGCCAGCAGGGCGGCCTGCTCCAAGGCATCGTTGATGCCGGCAATGAGAATGTATTCAAGCGTGAGCTTTTGTTTCTTGAGCGAGTTCCAGTAATCCAGCGATTCTAACAAAGATGCCAGCGGCCACTTGCGGTTGACCGGCATGATTTTCTCGCGCACCGCGTCGGTGGCGCCGTGGAGCGAGATGGCGAGGCGGATTTGTTGGGGGTGCTCTGCGAGGCGGCGGATTTGCGGGACCAAGCCGGCGGTGGAAATGGTTAGATGCCGGGCTCCGAGGTGGAGGGTTTGCGGGCCGGTGATGAGGGCGATGGCGGCGAGCAGGTTGTCGAGATTGGCCAGCGGTTCGCCCATGCCCATGAACACGAGGTTGTCCACGCGTTCGCCGGAGAGGCGTTCCGCGGCCAGCACTTGGTCGGCAATCTCGGCGGCCTCCAAGTTGCGGGCAAAGCCCGCCAAGCCGGACGCGCAAAATTTGCAACCATAGGCGCAGCCCACCTGGGATGAAACGCACAACGTGTGGCGGTCGGAGGCTTCGCCATAGAGCGCCGGGTTTGCCGGGATCAGCACGCTTTCCACATAACGTCCGTCGTGCAAACGAAACAGAAACTTGCGGGTCGTGTCCGCCGCGCCTTGCGTGTGGGTGTGGTGGAGCGAGTTGAGGCGGAAACTCCCGCTCAGTTTCGCCCGCAGCGCTGCTGGCAGGTTGGTCATGGCCTCTATCGAAGCCGCCTTTTTCTTCCACACCCAATCGAGGATTTGGGCGCCGCGAAAGGCGGGTTGGCCAGCCTCCTTGAGCCATGCGGCGAGGGCTTCCGGCGACATGCCTGATACTGGCAGTTTCGCAGGAGGACAGGCGTCCCGCCTGTCATGGCCGACGGGCGTCCCGCCTGTCGTTTCAGCGGTGGACAGGCGGGACGCGCTGTCTTCCCTAACAGGCGAGACGCCTGTTTTCCTATCAGGAAGCGCTGAACTGCCAGTATTGGGCGGCATACCTGCCAGGGCAGGGCGCGTCGGGTGGTCAGGGTCCATACCAGCGAATGTCCGCTCAGCGGTTAAGCAACCACGCGATGTGCGGCGTGTAGAGCTTTGGTTCTAACAAGAACGAGTCATGCCCCTTGTCGGAGTGGACAGTGATGTGCATCACCTCGACTTTGGCGGCCTCGAGGTGTTTGACCAATTCGGATTGCTCTTCCGGATAGAAACAGAAGTCCGAATCGATGGAAAACACCAGCCAATGTTGGCCGGCGGCCCTGGCACGCTCGAACAAAATGGCCGGGGACTCCGCATCACCCTCCTGGGTGGCGTCGTAGCGCGACCACATGTCGATGATTCGCAGATAGGTGTTGGCGTCAAAGCGGCGCACGAACTTTTTCCCCTGATGGAGCATGTAGCTTTGGAATTGGTCGCGCACGCGATACCAGGCGAGCACGTCATCGGGTTGGATCACATCCTGGCGCGCGCGGTTTTCGATGGCATCGAGGTGGACGAAGGTTTTGTGGGAAATCATGCGGGCCAACGCGAGACCGTAGAGCGGGGCCGGGCCGGCATAGTAGTCGCCGCCGTTGAAATGCGCGTCGTTTTCAATCGCGAGGATTTGCTCGAAAAGAATCAGCCGGTTGAGCACCGTGGTTTTGTACCCCGCGGCGATGGAGATGACATTGCGCACCCGCTGCGGGTAGCGCGTGGCAAAGGTGAGCCCAACCAAGCCGCCCACCGACGGGCCGACCACCGCGTTGAGTTGCCCGATGCCGAGATGATCTAACAGGCGGCAGACCACTTCCGCCTGGTCGGCGGCGGTGACCGCAGGGAATGAGGCGCCCCATGGCTTGGCGGTGGCAGGGTTGATAGAAGACGGGCCGGTGCTGCCATAACAACCACCGAGGTAATTGACGCAGATCACGAAGAACTTGCGGGTGTCGATGGCTTTGCGGGGGCCGATCATGACATTCCACCAGCCATCGTGAAGTTCGGGTTGCCAGAAATCGCCGACTTCCGGCAGTTCCGGATTGAAGCCTGAGGCGTGGTGGGAACCGGACAGGGCATGAAACACGAGAATGGCGTTGGAGCCTTCGGCATCCAATTCCCCCCACGTTTCGTAGGCGAGAGTGATGCCAGGCAGCAGCGCCCCATCACGCAGCCTCACCGGCGCGGAGGGGCTGCCAGTCTGAAAAAATTGAGTGTGAGTCGGGGTAAACATCGCCGGAGCGTATCGCACTCGCGCCGTTAACGCAAGCGCAGCGGTGGCCGCGGTGGACTGGCCGGCGGTGACATGGCCAGCGATTCATCCAAGCCATCCGGCGTATCAGCCATTACCAACCCACCGCACGACCCGTTAGATTAGACCGGTCAAATTACTACTGAGCCTGAGGCCATTTTAGTCGCCGTTGTGCATCTGGTGGATCTTGTCGTTGGTCCAGAAAAACCCCGCCTTGGCATCTCGCCCGATGCCAATGAGCGTGTTGCAACCATTGAGCGCCAGCACTGCCACGAGGAGCCATAGGTATTTCATTGGGCCACAAGGTAACTGACTACACACCTAAGAAAAGCAGAAAGTTAAGAAAAATTGATTTGTGGCCGTGGCCGCCAGTGTGTGGGAGCATGACAAAGAAATCAGGCTGGGCGATTTAGCTGAAATCAAAGGTTCCGGCAGTCAAAATCACCAAGTTCATTTTCCTCTCAGGGACATCACATCATCCTTGACCCGCATCCGAACGGGCTGTATGGCACCGCCAACACTCCTATGAAAACAATTGAAACATCAACCCTCAAGGCCCTCATCGCCGGTATGCTGCTAGGCGCGTTGCCCGCACAAGTCCAGGCGTGGGAACCGAACGCCAAGGATTTGGACAAGGCCATTCAAACCGGTGATTTTGCCGGTTACCTAACCAACGCCAACGCCTGGCTCAATCAATCCGGCAAGCTGGCGGAAGCGCCGCTACTGGCCAAGCTCAAGGATCCGGTGTTCGCCAACACCTTGGACGTGCGCCAACTCATCGCCAAAACCGGTGCCGACAAACTCGCCGCCTTTGCCAAAGCCGATGCCGCCAACCCGGCGTTCTTGTCCTGGTTGCTCAACAACACCCAGGCCCTGGACTTGTATTTGGAGGGTTGCGTGCCGCTTAGCCTCGGTGCCCGTGAGCAGAATGGCTACACCCTCTCCACCGCCCCGCTCGAAATCTGGAAAAAAATCCTCGCCGCCGACCCAGAGGCCAAGGACGGCCTGTATCTAAAGGTGGCCATCGCCACCTCGATTGCGCCCCCAGGCAGCGGTGCGCCGGGTGCCGGCCAGGCCAAGGTCCATGCCGATCCGGTGTCGCGTTACCAACATTTCAAGACTGCCCACAAGAACAAGGAATTGTTTCCAAGCTTCGACACTCTAACCGTTTGGGAAATGACCAAGGTGGTGCAGTCGGGTGCCTCCAATGAGGATTTGGCATGGGGTCGGCAAATGATCAACGCCTGGCGCCCTGACCTGCGCATCAACGAACTGGTGGTCAACTCCACCAGCGAAGTGTGGCGTCGCAATTCGCCTATCTCCCATGATGGCAGTTACAAAAACGTGCTCGCCGGTGGCGGCAAGTGTGGTCCCCGCTCGTCGTGGTCGGTCTTTATTTGTCAGGCGTTCGGCATTCCCGCTATCGGCGTCGGCCAACCGGCCCATGCCTGCGTCGCCTACAAATGCGCCAATCCCATGGCTGAGCCGCAACCGGGCAGCGCCTGGAAGGTCGGCTACGGCCGCGGTTGGCCGGCATCGAAACTTGAAGGCATGGGTGGTGTCGAATTCCTGGCCTGCGTCCAAGACCGGGCGCACACTGCGGAGTTCACCCAAGTGGAGCACTTGCGCTGGTTGGCCGCGGCGCTGACCACGCCCGCCGAAGCCAGCGCTATCATGGAAATTGCCCACAAGATCCAAAAGTCCCTCACCGAAATCAAGACTGACGTCAGCGCATCGTTGAAGGCGAATGAGGCCGATAAGGAAGTGACCGCGGCAGCCAAGGCGGCGACGGTGGCGGCAAAAGTCCCGCACAAAGTGGGGGTAGGCACCACCAAGTTTGAGGCGATGGCGTTTGCCAGCATGCAGGGAGTCAATGTCTTTGATTGCTTCACCGGTGGCCAACAACTCAACTTCGGCAAAAGCGTGGATAACAGTTGGGTGGATTACTCCTTGGATGTCGCCACCGCTGGAACCTACGAGGTGGTGATGAAAGTCGCCGCCGCCAACGTCGACCAGGTCCTCAATCTAACCGTCGGCACTGGTGAGCCGGTGATTGTCAAAATCCCTTGGACGACCGGCCTGTGGGACCTGAGCCCGGCCGTCGAGATCAAACTCGACAAGGGTCCGCAAACATTGCGCGTCTCCGCCCCCAACCAACGCGCGGTCTCCGTCCATTACCTCGAACTCAAGGCGAAAAACTAACAACCGCCACCCATGCAACTCCTCCATCCTTGGGCCGTCGGCACCCTGGCCGCACTCGCGTTGGTCAGCGCACCCCGCGTGGCGGCCGCTGACCCCGCCCCAGCGCCAGCGAACCGGCCTAACATCATCCTCTGCATGACGGATGACCAGGGATGGGGCGACGTCAGCTACAACGGCCTGAAAAAAATCCAGACCCCCAACCTCGACGCGATGGCGGCGGCAGGGATGCGCTTCAACCGGTTTTATGCGGCGCACCCGAGTTGCTCGCCGACCCGCGCGAGCGTGATGACCGGCCGCCATCCGTATCGGATGAACTGTCTGTGGCCGGGCATGACCTTGCGCGAAGGCGAAATCACCATCGCCCAAGCCGTCAAGACCGCCGGCTATGTCACCGGCCATTTCGGCAAGTGGCATCTGAGCGGCGGCAAGCCCGGTGCCGGCAGGGTGATCGCCAATTCCGAACCGTTCGCGCCGGTCAATGTCGGCTTCGATGAGTCGTTTTCCGTCTCTAACTATTTTGAGCCGGACTGGACGTTCGGTCACAACGGGGTGCCGGAAAAAACCACCGGCGACGGCTCGGATGTGATTGTGGCCCACGCGCTCAAGTTCATTGAAGCCACAGTGAAGCAGAATAAGCCGGTGCTCGCGGTGGTGTGGTTCGGCAGCCCGCATGTGCCGCTGCAACCGACCCCCGAAGACCTCAAGGCCGCCGGTAATTTGCCCTACTATGGCGAAATCGTCGGTGTGGACCGCAGCATGGGCACCTTGCGTGCCGGCTTGCGCAAACTTGGCATCGCCGATAACACCATCGTCATGTTCTGTAGCGACAACGGTGCTTGGATGGATGAAAACGCCGCCCCCGACGCCTTCGGATCCAATAGCAACTTGCGCGGTAAAAAAGGCGAGTTATGGGAGGGCGGCATCCGCGTGCCTAGCATCATCGAGTGGCCCGCCCGCATCAAGAAGCCCGTCATCACCGATGTGATGGCTTGCACCAGCGATATCTATCCGACCGTCATGGACATTTTGAAAATCGAGGTGCCCAATCAGGTCAAACCCCTCGACGGCATCAGTCTGGTGCCGCTCATCGATGGCCAGATGAAACAACGGCCGTCACCTATCGGATTCTGGCATCATGGCGAAATCGGCTTGGAAGACGGCCCCGCCGTCTGGAACGACAACCAATACAAACTCCATCGCCGCCCCCCGGGGGATAAGTATGAGTTATATGATCTCACGGTTGACTTGTCAGAAAAACACGACATCGCCGCGGAGCACCCGGAAGTTCTCAAGCGGATGAAGGCCGAGTTGGAAGCTTGGTTGGCATCGGTTCAGCGCAGCAGGGACGGCAAGGATTATCCGCAGAAATAGGCAGGCGGGACATCGTAGCGGCGGTCTGCGACCGCCGTCTGGCCAAGGCGTGTCATGGGCTTCCGGCGGTCGCAGACCGCCGCTACACCCCCCCCCGCGTTGTCACCAACGCGCCTACGAAGTGCCCCGCCATTCGGCAACG
>JBAXOF010000119.1:0-10627 GCA_037133375.1 Verrucomicrobiota bacterium
TGGGCGGCAACCAAACCGGGATCCATAAAAACGCCTACCTCAACCTTGTTAGGCACCTCGGCATCGCCGATGAACTGCGCATCATGGACGCCATACAACAGCTCGCCGTGCCCTGCGAGCAGGTGCTGGAAAGACTGCATGTCGATACGCGCTACATTCGCGCCGGAGCGGCAGCCACATGGAAGGGCGGAATCGTCCAAGCCACCCGTGATGGGCAGGTGTGGCAGGATCTCACGGATGAATTCGGCATCCGCTGGTCGATGCCCGAAGAAACGCCCCACTATATGGACATCACCCTCCATCCCTTGGCCAACGCGAGCCTCAGCGATATCAAGGATTACGCATGGCCGAAAGGCGATGACCCGGGCCGCTTTGCCGGGTTGCGTGAGCGGGCCCTGGCCCTGAAGAAGGACACGCCCTACGCGGTGGTCAGCGGCATCTCCGGCGTTGTTTATGAAATTTGTTGGTATATGCGTGGCCTCGAACAATGGTTCTGCGACTTGCTGGGAGAGCCGGAGTTGTGTGAGGCGATGCTCGACCAGACGCTCAAATTCTGGATGGATTGGTTCCGCGTGTTCCTCGACGAAGTGGGCGACGTGGTCGATGTGATCATGGTCGGCGACGATCTCGCCGGCCAGAACGGCCCGTTGTTCAGCCCGGACATTTACCGCCGCATCGTCAAGCCTCGTCATAAACACCTGGTCCAATACATACGGTCACGCACACAGGCCAAAATCTGGTACCACACCTGCGGCTCCTGTGTCGACTTCATCCCGGAGCTGATTGACAACGGCGCACAGATCCTCAATCCCGTGCAACTCAGCGCGCGCGGCATGGACCCGGACGACCTCAAACGCCGCTTCGGCAAACAACTCGCGTTCTGGGGTGGCGGCGTGGATGCTCAGCATATCCTGCCGCGTGGAACGCCAGAGGAAGTCGCCGCGGACGTCCGCCGTAACGTGCAGGCACTCATGCCCGGTGGCGGTTATATTTTTAACAATTGCCACAACATCCAGGGCGAAGTGCCGCCGGAGAACATCCTGGCGTTGTTTGACACCGCTTACGAATGCGGCTTCTACGCCTGATATCTATCAGAGTGCGGCGATGGCGGCCATGATGCGCTTGGCTAGCAGATCGTATCCGCCCTTGGCCGAGGCGAGCTTGAGCTCGTCCGGAGTTAGCCGGATGGCCGGACCGACGCTGATGCTGATGCGCGAGGCCCGCAGAAAGGTGGTGCCGCGCGGCAACGCTTCATACGCGCCGCGGATGCGCACGGGTTGGATCAGCGCGCCGGACTTGGCGGCGACGAAACCCACGCCCGGCGCGGCCTCGGCAAGACCGCCATCGGATGTGCGCGCGCCTTCCGGGAAAATCGCCACGCGCTCACCTTGCTTGAGCAGCCGGATGATGTGTTTGAGGGCGGCCAAATCCGGGTTGTCCTGATCCACCGGAAAGGCATTCCATTGGCGGTAAAGCCAGTTGCAGAACCCGCGGAAGAGCGTCTTGCGGGCCATGAAAAACATCGGCGTGTCATAGAGATTGGCCAGCAGCGGTGGGTCCATGTAGCTCTGGTGGTTAGATGCCACCAACACCGCCCCCTCGGTCACCAGATGCTCGCGGCCCTCAATGCGCAGCCCGTAAAAGGCGCGAAAGGCCGAGCCTAACGTCATCCATCCAAACCAGTAGATCCATGTCATGGGAAGTGCCGCTGCGCGGCGGGTGTCGGTTATCAGTTATCAGTTATCAGATATTAGTTATTAGTTATCAGTTATCAGATGTCGGTGGGTTGATATCCCAATAACCTATAACTGATAACCAAGAACCGGGCCGTCAGGCCCGCAGCCCCTGTTGTTTGAGGATATCGAGGGCGGCGAGGACGCCGCTTTCGATGGTGTGATGAGAGTTGTCCAAAATGGCGGCCCCCTCGGCAATCACGAGTGGGGCGGTGGCGCGCTGGCTATCGGCGGCATCGCGCCGGGCCACCGAGTCGATTTCACCCATGTTGACGCGGCGGGCGGCGCGGACGTGCTCCGCGGCATCGACGTAGATTTTATAGGGAGTGTCCGGGAAGACGACTGACCCAATGTCCCGGCCTTCCATCACAATGCTGGTGCGCTTGAGGTAGTCGCGCTGGAGCGCGACGAGCTTGGCGCGGACTTCCGGGATGGCGGCGATGGCGGAAACGTTGGCATTGACCGCTTCGCTGCGGAGTGATTCGTCGGGGTCGTGGCCGTTGACGGTGATCGTGGAACTGAAACCGTCGTCGCCGCATTGGAGGTCAAGCCGGTCGAGCAGTGCGAGCACGGCGGGAGGGTCGTTGGGAGCGATGTTTTCCTGGAGGACCTGCCAGGTGACGGCGCGATACATAGCGCCGGAATTGACCATGATCAGGCCGAGGCGTTTGGCGAGTTGGGAGGCGAGGGTGCTTTTGCCGGAGGCGGCAGGTCCGTCGATGGCAATGGCAAAGTGGGGAGGGGGCAGACTCACAGGTGGGAACGGGTGGGCAGGATGAAAGCGTCGGGGGTGGATTGATGCTCAAGAATGGCTTGCAGGTGATGGGCGAAGCCGGGGTAGGAGGTGTTCACGCAGTCGGTGTTGGAAATAACGGTTTGGCCTTCGGCAAACAGGCCCGCGATGGCAAAGGCCATGGCAATGCGGTGGTCGCCAAAGCTGTCAATCTCAACGCCGTGAAGCGGGCGGCCGCCTTCGATTTCCATGCCATCCTCAAACTCGATCACCTCCGCCCCCATGGCCCTGAGGTTGTTGACGACGGTGGTGATGCGGTCGGTTTCCTTGACACGGAGTTCACTGGCGTTGCGGATGACGGTGCGCCCGCGGGCGAGGGCTGCCGCCACGGCGATTACCGGGATTTCATCTATCAGATTAGGCACTTCCTCGGGCAGGATGGTGGTGCCGGTCAGCGCCGCCCCATGGATTTCAATATGGCCGATGGGTTCGCCAGTCGAGTGGAGGACGGTCTCTATCAGGTGCGCGCCCATCCGCCCGAGCACTTTGAGAATGGCAGTGCGCGTGGGGTTGAGCCCCACATCCTTGATGAGCAGGCGCGAGCCGGGCAGCGCGGCGGCGGCCACTAGCCAGAATGCGGCGCTGGAGATGTCACCGGGAACGGTGAACTCGCACGCCACCGGGGTCTGGCCGCCGTCAATGGAAATAGCCTGGCCATCCTGGTGGGTGCTGACGCCGAAGGCGGCGAGCATGCGCTCGGTGTGGTCGCGGGTGGTGGCCGGTTGGATGACGGTGGTCCTGCCGCTGGCAAACATCCCTGCTAACAGAACCGCGCTTTTCACCTGGGCGCTGGCCACCGGCATTTGATAGGTGATGGGCGTGAGGGGGCTGCCGTGAATGAAGAGGGGGGCACCGCCAGGCTTGTCGCCACGGGTTTCGATGACGGCACCCATTGCGCCGAGTGGCTTGGTGATGCGCCCCATCGGGCGCGACGACAGCGAGGCATCGCCGACAAGCTCGGAGTCAAACGCTTGCCCGGCTAACAAACCGGCCAGCAACCGCATGCCGGTGCCGGAATTGCCACAGTCGATCGGCGCGGACGGGGCGCTGAGTCGCAGCGCTTGGCCGTAAATGACAAGCTGGGTGGGCCCGTAGCCAGCGAGTTCTTCGAGCACCTCGTGCCGCGCGCCGAGGGCTTGCATGGCGTGGAGCGTGTTGAGGCAATCCTCGCTGGGGAGGAAGTTGCGGATGGTGCAGACGCCATTGGCGAGCGCGCTGAAAATGGCGGCACGGTGGGAGATGCTCTTGTCACCCGGAACGCTGAATTCGGCGTGGAGTGAGGTGATGGCGGTGACGCGGAAGTCAGACATGGGAAACTCGGGAGATATGTTAGAGCGGAGGGTTGAGGGTGTCACGCCGTAGTTTGGCGGTGGCGAGCCAAGCGCGGGCCTGCGCCTGATCTACTGCTTCCAGACATGTTAGAATTGCGGCGAGGTCGGCGATGGATTCACGCAACGGGCCGACGATGGCGTGGCGGTTTTCAATGAGAATTTCCGCCCACATCTCCGGATTGCCTGAAGCCACGCGGGTGGTGTCCCGCAAACCGCCGCCGCCGAAGCGCCCCAGATCCGGGTCGTCAAGGCAAATGCGGGCACCGCTGGCCGCCAGAATGTGCGGCAGGTGGCTGATGCGGGCGACTAGGGCATCGTGGTCCGCCGCGCTCATCCAGGTAGTATGGCAGCCAATGCTTTGCCAGAGATGCTCCAGGGCTTTGGCCAGCGCGGCAGGGGCCTCGTTGTCATTGGTGAGCAGGCAGGCGGAGCCATCGAACAAGCGGGCATCGGCAGCGGCGAGTCCGACGCGCTCGGAGCCGGCCATCGGGTGGCTGCCGATAAAGGGGATGGACCGCTGTGCCAGCAGCGGCGTGAGCGTTTGGTGTGGAACTTGTTTAACGCTGCCGACGTCGGTGACCAGACAGCTGTCCGGCAGTCCCGCCGCCAAGGCGACCGTGATGAGCTCCGGCATATTGCCCACCGGGACGGCTAGAATCACCAGATCCACTCCCGCTAAGGCCTGCCCGAGGTGGTCGGTGGCGTTGGCAACGCCGCGCTGGCGGGCTTGCTCCAGCGTCGCGGCGCGGCGTGCCCATAGCCGCACCTGCGGGGGATTATTGCGGTTGGCAAGCGCTAGCGCCAGCGAGCCGCCTAACAGCCCGCCGCCAAGGATCGCGATGTGTGGAAACCTGTCTATCATCCGAAATAAACCACCGGGATTGAGGAAAGCGGAACGGGTCGGTTTGCCAAGATATGATTGGGGTTGGAATCCGTGCAGACCTTAGGGGACACGGAAATACTTTCTGGCAGAGGGAGGAGAGGCGGGGTCGGGCACGACAGTGCCGCTGGGGACGCCGCGAACCAAGATGAGTTTGTTGCTATACGGGCTCAAAACGTAGCCTTCCTTGCCGGCTGCCTTGTTAGCGACGGGCAAGTCAGGTGGGGGGGGGGCGAGCAATTTCTCACTTGTGGCGGGTCTTGCCGACGGGTGTTGTGACAATGCGGGGCTGGCCGACTGGATCTTGACTGGCGGCGGCAGGACGTTGATGGATGTCAGATCTGGCGCTGGTGCAGGGCGGTTGAGCGGCGCGGTTGGTGCGGCTGGTGTTGGGGTGGCTGGTGTTGGGGTGGCTGGTGTTGGGGTGGCTGGCGGGGCGACGCTGGTCGTTTGATCTTCCGGATAGGGGTAGCAGGATACGAATAGCCCACTGGCGAGGGCAACCAGACAAGGGAGAAACCGGGGGACCATGGTGAGCAGGTGGCTAGGGCGATGCGGATAAGGTGAAAAAAACGGCGATGTGGGTTGCAAACGCACCTAGTTTGGCCAGAACGGTAATCCCGTCAAGGGACGGCTGCGAGAAATGCGTCTCTCCGAAACAATCCGCCGGGGTGGCACTCCAATTCCTGTCGGCCATTTGCTGAGATTACTCTGCCCAAGGCAACAACGGCGGCTTAGGGGACGCGGAAATACTTTTTCTCAGAGTCCGGATAGGTCGGGTCGCCCACCAGAGTGCCGTGCGGCCGGATCTTGCCGGTTTTCTCATCGCGGACATCAATGATCTTGTTGTTATACGGGCTCAAAACGAAGCCCTCCTTGCCGGGGGCCACCTTGGCAAAGTCGTAATCGACGCGTTTCGGCGAGTCGATCTTCTTCTCTTTGTCGGCCGGGGGCAGCGTGTTGTCCTTGGGCTGATCGATGGTTTGCGGGTTGGCTTCGGCTTGTTTCTTCTTCTCTTCCTCGGCTTTGAGCTGTGCGTCCTGCTGGTCTTGGAGCTTGGCTTGCTCGGCCAGCGTGAACGGCGGTTGGTTTGGTTTGGTGCCGGGCTTTTGCTTGTTAGGTTGGTTTTCCGGATAAGGATAGCACGCGGCGAGCAGCACGCTGGCGATTGCAACAAGGCTGGGGAGGAGGCGGGATTTCATGACGAATAAAGGGACTTTGGGGTGAGGGGGTTCTGCGGATACGAAGCGAGTAGCCGTCGAAAAGCCGAGGCGACGCTAGTCCAAACCGCCTGATTGTCAACAATGGATTGCGGATTTTTCCCGGTGTAATGACCAATGACATCTACCTGCACACGGGCTTGTCAACCGGGGGCAGAACTGATATGGGCAGTGCCTTCGACGATGCCAGACGCAACCCTACACACCAGCGGACCGGTCATAGAACGGCTGGGTCCCGTGCTCTATCGGACTGCGCTGCCTAACGGCAAGATTATTCTGGCGCACCTGTCGAAGCAGTTGGCGGTTGCTGGTGCCGTGTTTGAACCGGGCCAGCGGGTGGTCATGGAGCTCACTGCCTACGATTTTGAACAAGCGAGAATCATTGACCGTGCCGGGTGACCGTGGTTTCTTGGTACAACACTCTGAATCGTGATCCCCATCAATTCTCCAAGCCCCGGCATCTCCATGACCACGCGGCCGCATGGCATCATGTTGTTAGCTGGATTGGCGCTGCTTGTCACCTCATCGGGAAGAGCTCAAAGTGCCGGTGACAAGGTTGCGGAGCAATTGCCGGTCACCCGGGTTCAACAACAACCCGCGCCTGCAGGTTTTGCATTACTTCCCGCTGGTGAGTTCACCATGGGGGATACCCTCGACGGGGACAAGGAGGCGGCGCCGCACACGGTGCGCGTGAGTGCCTTTAACATGCAGCAAACAGAGGTGACCAAGGCGGAGTGGGACGCGGTGCGGGATTGGGGACTCAATCATGGCTACACCGACCTCAATCGCTGTGGAAGCAAGGCTGCCAACCATCCGTTGCAGCGAGTGACTTGGTTTGGCGCGGTGAAGTGGTGCAACGCGAGGAGCGAGATGGAGGGATGCTCCCCTTGTTACTACACGGATGCCGCGCAGACGCTGATATATCGGATAGGCAACGTGGATCTTGAAAACTCGATGGTGAAATGGAACGCCAATGGCTACCGCCTGCCGACCGAAGCGGAGTGGGAGAAAGCGGCGCGGGGCGGCTTGACCGGCAAGCGCTTTCCTTGGGGCGATACCATCTCTCACGCCCAGGCAAACTACAAGAGCAACGCGTTTTACCCTTTCGATGTAAGCTCGACGCGCGGCGAGCATCCGGCATACGACGACGGCGACAAGCCCTACACCTCGCCGGTGGGTAGCTTCGCGGCGAACGGCTACGGACTCTACGACATGGTCGGGAACGTGTGCGAGTGGTGTTGGGATTGGTCACAGACCTATCCTGTCACAGCACAGACTGATCCGAGGGGACCAGACAAAGGCACCGACCGGGTGACCCGTGGTGACAGTTGGAGCTATCACGCGTGGAACGCGCGTTGCGCCGCTCGCAGCAACTACTGGCCAGGCGACTCCTTCTTTGACCTCGGCTTTCGCACCGTCATCAGTGCCGCCCCCTGACATGCCACGCGATCTGCGTTGCAAGTGGATTTGACTTCCATCACGGCAGAGTGCATTGTGCCGGCCCGTTAAGGGGATTTGTTCTGATGAGCGGCTTCTATACAGATTGCTATACACCGCAACCTACTTTAGCGTTACGGACACGTCTCGACCGCTCTGCCACGCATCCCCCCCTAGCTGCAGTGCGCAAAGCAAGGATGGTAGCCTTTGGCGAGCTTCGAGGCGACGAGCTTGTCAAAGACCTTGGTGGCCTCTTCCAGAGATACGGGAGCTGGCGTTTTGGTGCCGATAGTCAGGTCGTTGCCGTGCCGGTAATAGGCGAAGGTGACGATGAATCTCTCCGCCTTGGGCTCGATGGCGGCATGGTATTCGTTGTCAAAGGGTCCCTCGCGGAGGTAAAGGGATGCGGATTGGATGGTTGGTGGTTCCAGTATCATGGTGGTGGTGGGGCTTCGGGGTTATACCGTAGCACCCGGGGCAGGTTTTTCGATATTGGGTGAATCAGAGAATAGGCACTGCGGTATCCGGAGGGGTCTTATAGGGGATTTATGTAGGCCATCTATGAGGCTCTTTGGGACCAATATGCGGTCGGTCAGACCAGCCAGACTTGCATGCTTGCCACGGCGGCAGTTCCATCGCTTAGCGGGACTCCGGGTGAAGCTTTGACGACGGTCAAGAGGGCATGGTGCAAATTCGTAGAAGGCTTGCCGAGATGAGTCAGTCAAAATCACGAAGTTTATGGATTTACAAAAGTCAGAGAAATTGATAGTAGCTAGGGATTGCAGCTTCGACCGTTATTCAGAAAGCGGCAGGCTTCGATTCATCACCCGTAAATCCCGCTTGAGTCTAAGGAAAATGAATAAAAGTACAGACCACCGCAGTCCGCGAATTCTTCTGGTAACCCCGGAAATTAGCTACCTTCCTGACGCGATGGGCGATGTGGCACCCTGTGTGGCAGCCAAGGCCGGCGGCCTCGCGGATGTTTCTGCCGCGCTGATAACCGCATTGGTTTCCCAAGGGGCGGATATCCACGTAGCACTGCCGAACTACCGCCGCATGTTCAACGGCAACATCTTCCATCTGCATGAAATTGAATTGAGGAGATATCACGAAGTGCTGCCGCATGCGCGCATCCATTTGGCTGAGGACCGCATCTTCTATTATCGGGACCAAGTCTATAGCGGTTACCATGAAGAGGCCATGCGTATTGCCCTGGCGTTTCAGCGCGAGGTGATCAATCATATCATCCCAACCGTGTGTCCAGATTTGATCCATTGCAATGATTGGATGACGGGCTTGATTCCGGCTATGGCCCGGCGGCGTGGCATCAAAAGCCTCTTCACCATTCACAACATTCACACCCGCATGGTGCCACTGATGCGGATCGAGGAAACCGGCATCGACGCAGCGGAGTTTTGGATGAATCTATTTTTTAACGGGATGCCGTCGCATGGCTATGAACAAGCCCGCTCCGAGTTATCGGTGGATCTGCTGACCTCGGGGATATTTTCCGCGCACTTCATCAACTCGGTGAGCCCGCGGTTTCTGAGTGAAATCGTCTCAGGCGACCATTCGCTAGTTCCGGACGCGGTGCGGGCTGAGATTCGCAGCAAACACGCGGCAGGCTGCGCGTCGGGTATTCTCAATGCGCCGGATGTCACCTATGATCCGGCCACCGATGCTGCGCTCGTGCGCACTTACGGCCCGGGTGACTTTCCAGCAGGAAAGGCCGAGAATAAACGGGTGCTCCAGCAGAGCATGGGACTGGTCGTGAATCCCGCTGCACCGATTTTTTTCTGGCCATCCCGTTTGGATCCAATTCAGAAAGGGCCCCAATTGCTCACGGACATTCTTCATCGGATAGTCGCTGATTATTATGAGAGCGGGCTTCAAGTGCTAGTGGTAGCGGATGGCTCTCACCAAGTATGGTTCCATCAAATCGTGCGCGATTACGGCCTCCACAGCCGGGTGGCGGTGGTGGGATTCGACGAGAAACTGTCGCGACTGGCTTACGCCGGAGCGGATTTTTTGTTGATGCCATCCTTGTTCGAACCCTGCGGATTGCCCCAGATGGTTGCGCCTATCTACGGGACGCTCGCCGTCGCCCGTGTCACTGGAGGTCTGGCTGATACCGTGCATCCGCTCAATGTGACAGCCTCCACCGGTAATGGATTTTGCTTTGAAGATTACGACTCGAGCGGTCTGCGCTGGGCGATTGACCAAGCCATGGATTTTTATGCCTTGCCGTGGAAAGTCCGCGAACGCGAGATCCGCAGAATCATGCGTGAAAGCAAGCTGGAGTTCTGCCACGACCAAGTGGCACGCCGCTACATGGATCGCTACGAAGCCATGCTCGCCAGGCCGCTGGTAAATCATAAATCCCAGCGAAATCGCGTGCTTTCCGATGAAATCCCCGACTGGGACGGAGCGGGGGGGAGTTGAACCCGGGGCAACTGGACTGTCATGAACAACCAAGGATCACCTTGGAGTTTTATACTGGAAACTGGGCTCTGGACCAGCCAACCGGCAGCCGTTAGTTGGCGGTAGATTTTCCAGGATGGCGCATTATTCGGGAGGGTCAGCCTTGGGCATGCTTGTCTGATAGAATGGTGATTCAAGAAAGCGATTTCTCCTGTCTTCCTGTGTCTCTTAGAACGGCAGCTTGCCGCCGAGGCCTTTCATCATGTCCTTGATGCCGCCCGGGCCACCCATCTGACGCATCATGTCTTTCATTTTGCCGGGGGACTTCATCATCTTGCGCATTTCGCTGAATTGCTTAATGAGTTGGTTGACGGCCATGAGGGAGGTGCCGGAGCCGGCGGCGATGCGCTGGCGGCGGGAGCCCTTGATGATTTCCGGGCGGCGGCGTTCCTCAAGCGTCATGGACAGCACAATGGCCTCAGTGGATTTGAGTTTCTTGTTGTCCAACGCACCCTTGGGCAGTTGTTTCTTTATTTTGCTGAAGCCGGGCATCAGCCCGAGCAAGCCTTCCAGCGGTCCTAACTTCTGAATCATCCGCATTTGATCCAGAAAGTCGGTAAAGTCGAACTTGCCGGCCTGGATGCGCTTCATCGAGTGCATGGCATCGGCCTCGCTAACTTTGTCGGCGACTTGCTCGACCATGGCGACGATGTCGCCCATGCCGAGAATGCGGTCGGCCATGCGCTGCGGATGGAACTCAAAGAGTTGGTCGAGCTTTTCGCCTTCGCCGGCGAATTTGATCGGCTTGCCGG
>JBAXOF010000120.1:0-10578 GCA_037133375.1 Verrucomicrobiota bacterium
CCAGTCACGGCGCGGCGCGGCCGCCACGCCCTACCGAACCACCCATCGCGGCGGGACGTCCCAGCCGTTGGCCAGTCACGGCGCGGCGAGGCCGCCACGCCCTACCGAACCACCCATCGCGGCGGGACGCCGCAATCACGGCCTGCCGCAGGACGCGACAGCCACGGGTAGGGCGGATCGGCCCGGTCCGCCGACTTGTCCGCCCGCATGGGCGGTGCCAAGGCGCGGCGGTTGGACCGCACATGGGCTGTCCCAGCCGTTGGCCAGTCACGGCGCGGCGCGGCCGCCACGCCCTACCGAACCACCCATCGCGGCGGGCTGTCCCAGCCGTTGGCCAGTCACGGCGCGGCACTCATCCACCGGGACTTGTCAAGTGCCGGCCACAAGAGGGGCACGGGCAGCTTGCCCGTGTAGAAAGTGTTAGGCAATTCACGGCAGGTTGCGGATTTTCTTTTGCTCGGCGATCCAGGCACGGTCAGCATCGGAGAGTTTTTCCTCCAGCGTGCGGGAGCGGGAGCCGTCCGGTTCAATAAGGACGAGTTCGCCCTTGGCGTAAGACACGAGCCTAGCAAAGACCTTGCGCCCGCGCCGGTCCTGCCACTCACGATAGTCCTTTTTCTCGAGGTCGGCGCGCCAACTGGTGTAGGCTTTGGTGGAGACAGATTCGCCGTGCTTGATGAGGCCCCAAGTGAAATCCGCGCTGCCGCGTTTGTAGCCGACGTAGCGGCCGATGACTTCGCCACCGCAGTTAAGCAGTATGAGGGTGGGATGCCCTAACACCTTGTAACGTTTCTTGAGCGTGGCGGCGTAGTCCCGCACCTCGATTTCGCGGGTTCTTGCGGCATCCAGCGAGAGGTCCGGGTTTTTGACGCTGGCCGAGTCATCAACCCGCAACCGGACGAGTTTGTCGGTGGCCCATTTCTCGAAGTCACCGGTGGAAAAGAGTTCCTCATTGAGGGCTTTGCAAAGTGGACTGTTTTGGGAACTGGTGAACCAAATGAGCAACGGCTTGCCCTCGCGGGCGGAGCGCCGCCGGGCCAGCGTCTCGCTTTCCTCCCAGGTCTTGGCTTTGGGTGCGGTCAGCATCTCGGCCAACTCGGGGAGCTGGGCGTCAGGATTGTCCCGATTGGTGAACACAATGTCCTCCATCGGCGTGAAGGCCAAACCCGCCGTGGCATCCGGCTTATTGCGGCCCGGGGTCACGGCGGCACCTTCAGCAGGTGCGGCCCCGCGCGGCTTGAGTTGCGGCGGCATTGCCGTAAAATCCTGCGCTGGTTCGCCCTTGTTAGGATGGAGCTTTGCCCGGATGCTTGGCCACCCGCAGGCAGTCACCCCCATGACCCACACCAACAACCATGGCAGCACGCGTTTCATCAGAAAAAATCGGTCTATATCTAACATCCGAACCCATGCGACCGCGGCTACTTTTTCAAGCGCACCGGGGTGCCGCAGTAGGTGCAACGGAACCAGCGGAAAAGCACCATGTGCAGGCACATGGGAATGATATGACCGAGGCCGCGGAGGTGATGGGCTTTGACGTTTTTGCGGCAACTACGGGGCAGAAACACCCGCTGGGTGCAAATCCGGCAGTGGCCGCCGACGCCGTATATCAGATAGAGAATCCCGAGGATCGGCAAACTGCACGGCACCACCAGGAACCACAGCGAAATCCAGGAGAAATTGTCGGGAAATAGCACCGCCAACAGCAACAAGGCGCAATCCACCACGGCCAGCGGCAACAACACCGCTAGCAGCAACGTGACAATGGCACCAGCGGTCATACCCCACGGATGGGTGTGCAGCACGCCCCGCACATACGACCTGGTGCGCGGGTCGCGACCTCGGTTAGTTGCCTCAAGCGGTGACCGAATCAACGCCACCCGTTCATCTTCCGGGGTGGCATCGTCGCGTGACGGACATGCCGAACTGGGAATCCGCTGCCCCACCTTTTCCAAATCGGCCACCGATCTAAGCCGCGAAACGTCAATATCCAACCGCGATGGAGCGGCCTCGGCAAGTTGCACAAACACGGATGAGGCCGCCGGGCGGGACGGCCCGGGCAATGGCGCGCGCGGCACCGCGCCCTGGGTTGTGTCACGGGCATTGACGCGGATTTCCAGATCGCCGGCAAAGCGGTTGAGCAGAATGGCGGGCGGAATATCCGCCACCGCCAGTTGATTCTCCACCAACTGCGATGCCGGCAGCGGAATCGCCAACGGCGCGGTGGCCAGCAATTGGCGCCCTTGCGCCGTCGCCTCATAATTGGCTGGCATGCTCGACACCGCGACGGATTGCTCCACATACCCAACCCTTTTGCAAGCCGCGGTGATCCAACTGCCAACGGCTGTGTGGGTCGGCGCGGAGTTGGTAATCTGGAGAATCTTGTTAGCCCGATCCAATTCGAGCACTAAATCATCCACCCCCGCCATGGCCAGGGTTTCGGCGTCAAGAAACCCAGCCGCTTCGAGCAATTCAAGCGACTCTTTGCCGATTCCGTGGATACTGCTGAGGTCGGTCATGGGGTAAGAGATAGTGGCATCATAAGCGTAAAATCCGCGCTGGCAAGCGGTCATGCCAAAGCCTTGAGCATCTCGCCGAGTTGTTGCAGTTTCGCCCGCCATTCCTTGAGTCGTGCTTGCTCTTGCACCACCACCTCCGGCGGTGCCCGCTCAACGAAACTGGCATTGCTCAATTTGCCCTCGCATTTTCTCACCTCCAGACCGATTCGCTCGATCTCCCTGGTCAAGCGGCTGCGCTCGGCCTCGACGTCGATCATGCCTTCCAAGGGCATGTAGACCTCGCCTACCGGGGTGACCGTGGCCGGCGTGCCCTTAGCCGCCTCATAGCCCGGATCCAAAGTGATTTGCCCGGCTCCTGCAAGGAGGGTGAGCACCGTGGATTCTTCCACGAGCCATAACGGGGCGGACTTGATGATGAATCCCAGATCCTTGCGCGAACCCATCTTGCATTCCGCCTTGAGATTGCGCATACGTCCGGCCGCTTCGTAAATGGCCGCCGCCCGCGCCTGGGCACCCTGTAGCCGCGCCGCGTCAACGCCAGCCAGCAAGGGTTGCTCCGGCAGCGTCCGTTGCATGAGAAAGCCGCCCGCGGGCACATATCCCATGCGTGCGGAAAGTTCTTCGGTGACATGTGGCATATACGGATGCAACAACTGCAAATACCGGCTCATCACCGCATCGAAGGTGCCCAAGGTGGCTAGCCGCGCGGTCGGCGTGGCGCTTTCGCGCAGGTCGAGTTTGACCGCTTCCAGGAATTTGTCGCAGAACTCACTCCACAAAAATTCATACAAGCGCTGGGCGATCTCGCCAAAGCGATACTCGCCGTATGCCCGTTCCAGATCCACGCTCAAGGCATCGAGCTTGGCCATGATATCGAGGTGATAGGGTGGCAGCGCCGCCTGCTCGCGGGCCACTTGCCACCCTTCGCTGCCGCCCTCCGCCATTTGCCGGAAGCGGCAGGCATTGTAGATTTTGTTAGCAAAGTTGCGGCCTTCCTCAATTGATGCCTCATCAAACCTCACGTCGCTGCCGACCGGGGCGATGCGCATCAGTCCGAAGCGCAGCCCGTCCGCGCCGTATTTTTCCATCAGATCTATCGGATCGGGCGAATTGCCCAGGGACTTGGACATCTTGCGTCCTTGCAGGTCGCGGATGATGGTGGTGAAGTAGACGTTCTTGAATGGCAGACCGCCGGCAAATTGAAAACCTGCCATGATCATGCGCGCCACCCAGAAAAAAATGATGTCCGGTCCGGTCACCAAATCCGCCGTCGGATAGAATTTTTTCAACGTGGAAGAACTCTCGCCCACCCCTGCCATCGTCGCAAACGGCCACAACCATGAGGAAAACCACGTGTCCATCACGTCCTCGTCGCGCAACCAACTGGCTGCATCCGCGGGTGGCTCGACCCCGACATGAATATCACCGGATGTTAGATCACGGGTGTCGAGTGCTTCCGCGCTTTTAAGTTCCTCTAACTTGTCCTTGCGATACCAGACTGGGATTTGGTGCCCCCACCAGAGTTGGCGGCTGATACACCAATCCTGGAGGTTTTCCATCCAATGCGCGTAGGTCTTGGCCCACCGCTCCGGCCGGAACTTGATGTCGCCGTTGGCCACCGCGTCCGCCGCTTGTTGGACGCAGGGATACTTGAGGAACCACTGCATCGAAATGCGCGGCTCGATCGGCACGTGCGCGCGCTCGGAAAACCCGACGTTGTTTTCGTAGTCCTCCACCTTGATGAGCAAACCCAGTTCCTCTAACATCCCAACCGCCTTCTTGCGGGCCACAAACCGGTCCAAGCCATCGAGCTCCGGGCAGGCCGGGCAATGCACGCGACCATCCGGGTGGAGCACATCAATGATGGCCAGCCCATGCCGCATGCCTATTTCAAAGTCCGCCTTGTCGTGTGCCGGGGTGATCTTCAATGCTCCGGTGCCGAAGTCCAAATCCACGTGATCATCGGCGATAATGGGAATGTCCGCCGCAGGGAACGGCCGCCGCACCATGCGCCCGATGTGCCTGACGTAGCGCGGATCCTTGGGGTTGACCGCCACGGCGGAGTCGCCCATCAAGGTTTCCGGGCGGGTGGTGGAAATCTCGATGAACTCGCCAGGCGCATCCGCCAACTCATATTTCATCGTGTATAACTTTGAGCGCTGCGGGGTCATGATGACTTCCTCGTCAGACAAAGCCGTTAGAGAAACCGGGCACCAATTGACCATGCGTTTACCGCGATGAATGAGCCCCTGCTTGAAAAGGTCCACAAACACCTGGCTCACCCACTGGCTGTAGTCCTCGTCCATGGTGAAGCGCTCGCGGCTCCAGTCACACGAACAGCCAAGGCGTTTAAGTTGTTGGATGATGATACCGCCATGTTTTTCCTTCCACTCCCACACCCGCTGGAGAAACGCCTCGCGTCCCAGATCGCGACGGGTCGTGCCTTCGGTTGCACGCAGTTCGCGCTCAACCTTCGCTTGCGTGGCAATGCCAGCGTGGTCGGTGCCGGGCAACCACAGCACTTCCTTGCCCAGTTGCCGCGCACGGCGTGCCAGAATGTCCTGCAAGGCGTTATTGAGGACGTGGCCGAGGTGCAGAATGCCGGTCACATTCGGCGGCGGGATGACAATCGAATACCCTTCCTTCGCCGACGCTGGATCGGCTTGAAAACATTTTCCATCCATCCACGCGGCATACCATTTGGCTTCCACGGCTTGCGGTTCATAGGCTTTCGGCAACTCGGACATGTGGCCCGAGGGCATGCCAGAGCCCGCCCGCTTTGTCCAGTGCGGATCGCCCCCCTACGCCCGAGAGCCCTCAGTTTCACGGTTCTTGAGCTCGGTGAAAAATGCTTTGGCACATTATCGCGGCTCTCGGGTTTGGGTTTACGGGCCAACGGCCCATCCCATACCAGCCATGGGCAATACCCATGGGCACGCGCCGTCATGATATTCGAGGGCTGAAAGCCCGGCAGATCCGATGTCCGAAGCTGCGTGGAGTGGGACTTGCCAAGCGCCGGATAAGTGCCGGGCATGGGATCACAGCGGTAGAGCTCACCTCTCCATGCCGTCGCGCAGGGTGAGGGCGCCGGTGGGACAGGCGGCAACGGCGGCGCGCGCGGCTTCCGACAGCCCGTCGCGCAGCGATTCATGGAATGGCACACCGAGGTGCACATCGAAGCCGCGCCCAATGAAGGTGAGACCGAGCGCTTCCTGATGGTCGCCGGCCACCTTGATGCAATTGCCGCAGCGGATGCACTTGCCAGCTTCAAAGCGCACCAACGGATGCTCGACATTGCGTTGAAAGCGCATCCGCTCGCCACTGCTGAAGCGCTGCAGGTTGACGTCGTAGTCGATGGCGAGTTGGCGTAGTTTGCAGACATCCGCCTTGGCGCAATTGCACAGCACACAGCGGTTGGATTCCTCGATGGCACGGCCGAGGTCGATGGCCATCGCCTTGGCATCGCTGCGCGGCGCGCCGCTCGCCTCCCGCATAAAATCCTCCATCTCCGCATCCACCACCTTGCCCATGAACACGCTGAATGGCTTGGGCGGACGCACCACCGGCTGACCAGTTAGATACTGTCGGATGCAGACAGCCACCGCCTTGCCATCGGCCACGGAGTTGACCGGCTGCCCGCCAGGGCGGACGGCCCGGCCGGCGACAAACACGCCTACCCGCGATGTCATCATCGATGGTTTGTCGGCTAACAAATTGTTGCCCTCGGTCGCCAGCCCGAGGGCGGCGGCTTGCGTGTGCGAGGCGGCACCGGTGGCGAGCAGGATGGCGTCAAACTCGTTTGATAGATCAGCGAGTGCGGCCGCACCTTCGATGCGGGTGGCCGTGCGAAAGGTGGTGCCGGCGCGCTCGAGGAGGCGCAGTTCGGTATCTAGCAAGCCTGCCGGAAGATCCTGATAGGCACTGCTGATTGTTGCTGCCAGTGTCTGATTTTCCTCAATGACCGTGCACGCGTATCCTTGTTGGGAGAGAAACCATGCGGCACTCAGGCCGGTGAAGCCGGAACCAACGATGGCGACCTTGCCCTGTCGCTGCGGCGGAGGCAGCGGCAAGCGTGGTTCGCCCGCGGCAAGTTCGGTATCGATGGCATGCACCACAAGGTCGGCGATGGCGACCGCATCGTCGTGGACACTGCGGCGACACCCGCTTTCGCAGGGGCGGTGGCAAATCCGGCAGAGGATGCCGGCGAGCGCCAGGTCACGGCGAGCGGTGGCCGCGGCCAAACCTAGCTCGCCAGCGCGCAGGTGTTTGAGCATGGCGGGAATGCCGAGGTGCGCCGGACAAATCCGCTGGCAAGGCGAGAGACAATCACCGCGGTGGTCGCTGCACAACAATTCAAGAGCCATGCGGCGGGCGTCACGCACTTCCGGGGTGTCGTGCTCCACCTCCATGCCCTCGATGACGCGTGAGCCGCAGGCCGGGATGAACTGGCCGTTGTGCTTGAGCTTGACGGCGCAGACCATACACGAGGCCCCGGCATCAAAGCCTTCGAGGTGGCACAAGGTTGGAATCTCGATGCCCGCTGCCCGCGCGGCCTGCAGGATGGTATCTCCTGGTTTGGCGTCGATGCGGTGCTGGTCAATCGTGAGGGATGGCATGGCCGTGTAATCAGTGGTTGATCTAACCGAATGGCGGGTTCCACTCCGGTTATCAGGCTCACGCCAATTCCCATTGCTCACGCAATAAGCGGACAGCCGCGGTGAGTGCTTGCTTACGATCCCCCTTGCAGCCGCATTCCAGGCTGACGAAATTCTGATAGCCGATGTATTTGAGGCCCTTCATGCCGTCCACATAGTTATCGCCGGCATCCTCGCCTGGCATCTTGCGATCCTTGCGACTGGCACAGTGGACATGTTGCAGATACTTGCCGGCGGCCACAAACGCCGCAAAATCGCTGGTTTCCTCCCACGTCATGTGCCAGAAATCCCCCATCAATGCGATGCCGGGATGGTTCACGTCGCGGCAGATCGCCGCACCATCCGCCAGTTGCCGCAGAAAATGGCATTCGCCCCGATTGAGCGGCTCTAACAGAATCTTGGTGCCCGCCGTGTGCGCGTGCTCGCCGAGGTCAGGCAACAGTTTGACTAACAATTCGCGCGCCTCCTGATGCCCGAGCTTGGTCTGGTTGTTGAAGGCGGGGACAATGATCATGCCGACCGAGCCGAGCGCGCCCGCAGCCGTTAGGATTTCCTTCATCGAATCAAGCGCCTTCTTGCGCTCCTCTGCTTGCTCGGAAATGAGCACGCCCTGAAACCCGGCGCAGACGGCGCTGATCTTGATCTTGCGCCCTTGCAGCGCCTTTTGGAATTCCTCCACCCGCTTGGTTAGATCACGGCCGCTTGGTTCGATGGCCTCGAAGCCGCCGGCCTCCAGAAAGTCCAGCTTTTCAGTTAGGGATTTGCCGGGGGCAACGGACTCCTGACACGACAGGCGCAACCGCGCCTTGGGGGCATTGTCGCCGCGGTCTGCGACCGCCGGTTGCGCGGCGTCTGCGGCAGAAGCCCGCATCACCGCTCCTGGCAGAGCGGCGGCGGCAGTGCCCAAGGATGAAAGCGCGAGAAATTTGCGACGTGAGGTTTGCATAAGACGGTTATTCTAACAATTAATTACCCGACGGCATGGATTTTGGCACCATCTCCGGGGACCGCGGGGACTTCGGCCGGAAGTTTAATCGGTCCTTGTTCAAAATCAAGCGCCGCCGGGGTGCAGGCGAAGTTGTAGAGTGGCGACTTGTCATTCTGCAGCAAATCGGCCATGCGGACCATGCCCCCGGTGTAGGCAGAGATGCGGCCCATGATCGCCACCAGGGTCGATTGCGCCACGGTCTTGGCCTCGTTGATAGGTTTACCCGCCAGGGCGCTGCGGATCAGGTCCACATGTTCCTGCACGTAGGCATTGCCGGAATCCATCTTGATCTGCGCCACGTCCACATTCTTGCCGGTGAGCTTGCCACCGCCATAGCAAATGCCCTCGGTGCCGGTGAACATTTCGCCCACCGCCCCATGCGTGCCGGAGATCTGCCGGCACTGGCTGTGGATGTGAACGCCATCCCCGAAGTCATAATCGATGCTGAAAAAGTCAAATTGGTTGCCGGTTGCGCGGCGGGCCCTGCCACCGAAGCCGAGGGCGGAAACCGGCAGACGCCCGAGGAACCATATGGCCACATCAAGATTGTGAACGTGTTGTTCGACGATGTGGTCGCCTGAGAGTTCGGCGAAATTGAGCCAATTGCGGGTCATGTAGGAGGCATCCGACTCACCCTCGCGACGCGGCGCGATCCATGGCACCGTGCCATTCCATTGCACCACCCCGCCCTTGATCTGACCGATGGCGCCGGCATCTATCAGCGCCTTGTTGCGCAAGTATTCAGCCGTATGCCGCCGCTGGGTGCCCGCTACCACGGCCAACCCCTTGGCCGCAGCCTTTTCGCCGGTGGCCATGATAGAGCGTGCTCCAACCGGATCCACCGCCACGGGTTTCTCAATGAAGCAATGCTTGCCGGCCTCCACTGCGGCGGCAAAATGCCCCGGACGAAATGCCGGCGGCGTCGCCATCAACACAAAGTCACAGTCACTGGCCACCACTTTCTGATAGGCATCGTAACCGCCGAAACAACGCTCCGCCCCGAGTCCATGGCTTTTGCCAACTGCCTCGGATTTGGCTTGGAAGGCATCCCCGGCGGCGACCAGTTGGCCCTCGATGCCGAGGATTTTGCAGGCTTCGAGAAAATCCTTGAGCGCACCGGTGCCACGACCGCCACACCCGATCAGACCGATTTTGAGTTTCTTGGTATTCGGCGCGAGGTTCACCGCGAAGAGTGATCCGGCGGCGAGGCCGACTCCTAACAAGGTGGAGGTTCCAAGAAATGAGCGGCGATTGATAACGGTGTTCATGGTTTGGTTGGGAAATGGGTGATGGATTGTCCGCAACGAAGCATCGCGGATTGAACCCGCCACCGCTACCTTGGACATAAGGCCGATCTTTCACGCCAGATGAAATTTGCCATCATTGCGCAACATCATGGCCAACCCGTCCGTATCGGCTGTAACCTATGCTCATCCCCAAATCCTTCCTGCTGCTTTTCCTGTTGCTCGCTCCCCTGCCTGCCGCGCAAAAATCCATCCTCTTCATTGCCGGTCCCAAAAGCCACGGCGCTGGCCAGCATGAGCACCCGTCCGCCTGCGCCCTCTTGGCCAAGCATCTGGCTAGCAGTGGCCTCGACCTCAAGGTGGACGTCAGCAACGGCTGGCCGCAGGACGCCGCCATGGTGGCCGCCGCCGACACCATCGTGATCCATGGCGATGGGATGGACCAGCACCCCGCCACCGGCCACCTCGCCGAACTGCGCAAACACTATGCCGCCGGCAAAGGCCTCTGCGTCATTCACTGGGCCCTCGAACCCGCCGACCCGGAACTGGCAAAATTGTTAGACGAGGCGCTCGGCGGTCACTTCGCTGTGGACTGGTCGGTCAATCCGGTGTGGAAAATGACCCAACCCATCATCGCTAGCCATCCGGCCACCCGCGGTGTGGCACCATTCGACTTGGAAGATGAGTTCTACTATCATCTGAAGTTGCGCAATGACGTCACCCCCTTGCTGCAAGCGCTGCCACCGGCGGATTCCCTCGGTGCCGACGGCCCCCGTTCAGGCAATCCCGCCTTGCGCAAGGACCTCGCCGACAAAGTCCCGCAGACGCTGGCCTGGGTGGTGGAGAACCCTAACAAATCGCGCGGGTTCGGCTTTACCGGCGGGCATTCTTTCCGGCATTGGGCGAACAAGGACTTGCGGCAACTGGTGCTCAACGGCATCGTCTGGACGGCCGGCATTGAGGTGCCGGCTCAGGGGGTCGTCGGCAAGGTTGCCGCCACTCCCGCCTATCAAACCATCGATGAGGCCATCGCCCGCGGCGATCTGGAGGATGTGCGCCTCCACCTGTCCGCCAACCCGTCCAGCATCCATCAAGGGCGCGACAAGACCCGCTCGCCCCTGGCTCAGGCCGTCTTGCGCAACAAGACGGAAATCGCGTTGCTATTGTTAGAA
>JBAXOF010000121.1:0-10570 GCA_037133375.1 Verrucomicrobiota bacterium
CCCGCGTTCTCACGAACGCGCCTACACCCCCCGCGTTCTCACGAACGCGCCTACAGGGATGTCCACGAGGTGCCCACTCTTGGCCGCCACGCAAACCTAAACTGCGGCGAGCGCTTGCCGCAGATCGGCGATGAGATCCTCGACATCTTCCAGGCCGACGCTGAAGCGCAAGAATCCTTCGCCGATGTCCTCGGGGTAATTGAGCACGCCGAGTTCCGGATGATCGCCCTGTTGGGGATAGTATTGGATCAACGACTCGGCATGGCCGAGGCACACCGCGTGGGTGATGACTTTGATGTTGGCAATGAATTTGAAGCACTCGGTTTGTGAGCCGTGCAGCGCGAAGTTGATCATGCCGCCGAAGCCGGTCATCTGTTGCTTGGCGAGTTGGTGCTGCGGGTGGCTCTCCAAGCCGGGGTAACGCACAAACTTGACCTTGGGGTGCGCCTCCAGAAAGTGGGCGAGCGTCAGGGCGTTCTCGCAGTGCTGCTTCATGCGCAGTGGCAGCGTGGCCGCGCTGCGCATCAGTAGCCAGGCCGTGAACGGGCTGATAGTGGCTCCCAGATGCACCCCCGCGGCCAGCCGGATTTGCGAGATCAGGTCCTTTCTGCCGATCACCGCGCCACCCAGGCTGTCGCCGTGGCCGTTGACGTATTTTGTTAGACTATGCATCACCAAATCTGCACCAAGGCTGATAGGCTTTTGCAGCACCAAGCCGGAAAACGTGCTGTCCACGGTGAAGATCGCGCCGATGGATTTCGCGATCGCGCCAATGGCGACGATGTCGCTGACCAGGGTGTTGGGATTGGACGGGGTCTCGACGTGGATGAGCTTGGTGTTGGGACGCACCGCCGCTTGCACTTCCTCGGGGTTGGTGGTATCCACGAGCGTGAGTTCCACGCCAAAGCGTTTCGATAGATGGTCCACCAGAAACCCGTGAATGCCGATGTAACAAATCCGCGAGCTGATCATGTGGTCGCCGGCGCTCAGCAGCGTGAAAAACGCCCCGGCAATCGCCGCCACGCCGCTGGACGACACCACGCAATCTTCACCGCCCTCCATGCCGGCGAGACGCTCCTCGAGGTAGCGGGCGTTGGGATGGCGCGAGCGCGGGTAGTTGAACGCGTTCGGGTCGTTCCAATCGAACGATTCCGGCAGCGTCTCCGAGGTGTCGTTGAGCTCAAAGCTGTTAGCCATGACAATTGGCCGGCGGATCGCTTTGGTTTCCGCGTCAACGCCCTCGCCACAGTGGATCGCGCGTGTGGTCAGGCCGAGCTTGAGAGTTTCTTCAAATGACAGGTTCATGAGTGGATTGGGAGTTGATTGTTAGGCTTGGGGGTCAGAGGAGTTCGCCGGGGCTGGCAAGTCCGCCGGAGGTTGGTGGTCGAACTTCGGGTTGCCAGCCGCGTCATAATTGTTTTTGAAATGGTCGAATTTGGCCGGGTTGAGCATCACCACCAAGGCGGAGACCACGACCGCGCCACATAGGATCAAGGTTGGCACACCTGCCAGATTGGAAAGCATGCGGATGCCGTCGATGCGCGCATAGGTGATCATGATCCAAGCCAGCACGCCGACCAGCGCACCCCAAAAGATTTTTAGGAAGCGGCTGGCTTCCGGGCTCTCTGGTGAGACGCCGGTGGAGCACAGGCCGCCCATGGTGGAGGTGACCGCCGCCGCGCTGGTGATGAATGAGATGAAGCAGACGAACAGAAATGCCGGGGTGATGAAACGCACCAGCGGGAAGTGCTCCATGAAGGCATACATCACGCGCTCATCGCCCTGGGTTTGGAGGATCGACCACAGGTCGGCGTGCTTGAAGAGTTCCAGATGGAGGGTCGCTCCACAGATGATGGCCATCCAGATGCCCATGAAAATCGCCGGCAACAACAGGCTGAACACCAGATAGGTCCGCACACTGTAGCCATAGGCAATGCGCCCGAAAAACAACCCGTTGAGCGGCGCCCAGGCACACCACGCGGACATATACATTTGCGTCCACTTGTGTGGCCACGGGTCGTTGTGCGCAGCTCCGGTGAAAAGCGCCTTCTCAAAGAAATGACTGAGGAAATTCCCCAGGCCCTCCACCGCATGACCTAGGATGAATTGAGTCGGGCCTAACAGAAAGATAAAGGCCAGAAACAGCACGAACAGCACCGTCTTGAAGTTGGCCAGAATGCGGATGCCCTTGGTCAGCCCCGTGATGGCGGCCACCGTATAGGCCGCCACAATGGCCACGCACACCATCCCTAACAACCAATGCGACGGCTTGCCCGGAATTCCGAAATAGTAGTTAATGCCGCCGCCGAGCAGCAACAAGGCCCCCCCCAGCGAGGCGGCCATGGCGGCCACCAGGGCGTAGAGGCAGATGGCATCTATCAACTGACCGGCGCTGCCGCGGCTGTGGCGTCCGATCAACGGTGCCAGCGGCGCGCCGAGGGTGAACGGTTGCCGCATGTTGTAATAGGCAAAGGCAAACATCAGGCCGACCAGGGTGGCGAACGACAGCGGCAACACCGTGTTATGCAGATAGACCGTTGACAACGCGAAGGTCGCCGCCGCCGGGCTTTCCGGGGTGATGCCCAGGCTGGCGGGTGGCGTGTGGAAGTGATACAACGGTTCGATGGGTCCCCATAACAGGATGCCCACGCCGATGTTCACGCAGACCACGATGGCAAACAAATTCCATTTCTTGAGGATCGGTTTGGCGTCGGGGCCGCCGATCATGATGCGTCCAAAGGGCGAGGCATACACCACGCAGCACACCACCAGCATGACCAATGCCAGCAACGAGGCGAGCCAGCCGAACCCCGCCAGCGCGGCATTATAGGCACTCGTCAGGGTGGAGGTAAACTTCTCTTGGTTGACAAAGTTGAGAATGACCGCCGGCAGCAACAGCAGACAGGGCGGCAGAAACACCAGCGGCTTGATCTTGGGCATCGGGAGTTTTATGTTAGATCCGCGATGTCATGCCAAATCCTGAGTGTAGCCGCGCCACCAACCGTCTTGGCCGGCCCGCCACGTGCGGTCGTCTTCCTGCAGACGTGCCGCCACTGCGGTGGCGCGTGTGGCGAGGGTTGGATCCGCCGCCGCCTGCTCGCGGCCGTCGCGCAGAATGGTTTGGACCTTCTGGTGGGCGATCTCATACCAATCCTCATAGGACTTGGCGGTGCGGCCGGTGTAATCCGAGTAATACATCGCCTCTTTCATGTTGTCCAACGTGTGGTCGTGGCCCATGTAGTTGGTGGACGGGCGGCCTTCCTGGCGGATCACCTCCATCGCCAGATGCTCCGCGTCGATGGCGGTGGCGGCCTTGGCGCTCTTTACTTGGTTGGCCAATTCCTCGACCAGCACCAGGTGCTCTAGGCTGAGCATGAGCGTTGAGTCTAGCAATCCTGAGTTGACCAGGTTGGCGCCGGCCATGATGCCCATTTGTAACCCCCAGGCGGTCTCGACGGCCGCGCGGATGCCGGGGCGGCGGGCGCTGGAATTGCCGAATTGGACGCGGGATGGCAAGCCGTAGAAATCGGCCATCTGCACGACGCAGCCGTTGAACATGATGGATTCCAAGCTGCCGAGCGAGATGTCCGCACTGCGCAGGTCCATCACGCCGGAGACCGAGCCGTAAATGGCCCGCGTGCCTGGCGCGATCAATTGTGTTAGAATGATGCCGCTCATGACTTCGGCATTATGTTGGGCGAGGGCGCCGGCCATGGTCACCGGGCCGGTGCCGCCGAGCATGACTTCCGGCGAAAACATGACATAACATTTGGAGCCGTGGGTCTTGAGCCCCTGAATGATTTCCTCCACCTGATCCGGATGATATTGCAGCGGACTGATCGGGTTGCACCAGATCAACGGCGTGTCCTTGGCCAGCAACGCTTCAGTGGCTTGCGGACCATGCACGATGGCATGGCGCAATACCTCCATTTTTTCCAGCGGCTTGAGCGTCAGCGGGCTGTGAATCCGCGGATTGTCCTCCTGGCCGTGCATAATGTTAGAGTGTATGGCCCCTGGTTTGCCGGTCTTGCGGGCGCGGCTGCCGAGGCGCCGCCGCAGGTAATCCACACAGACCTCGGTTTTCTGATAGTCCGGAAAGCTGGCGTTGGCCGCCCGCTGGCTGGCGTTGATCGTGCAGCAACAATCGTATTCCAAACCCGGCAGGCTATCGAGAACCAGATACTTGTCATCGGCATCGGCCTCCGTGAGGCTGCGCTCACCTTGGTCGTGGTCGTAGATGTAGTAGGGGTTGCCGATGAGCCCGACGTGGGATTCGCCCTGCCGCAGCCCTAACGAATCGGAGAAACCGAGCTTGGTGACGCAGATA
The DNA here is from genome assembly GCA_037133375.1 of Verrucomicrobiota bacterium. Lineage (GTDB taxonomy): Bacteria > Verrucomicrobiota > Verrucomicrobiia > Verrucomicrobiales > Akkermansiaceae > Luteolibacter. The sequence goes on from JBAXOF010000121.1 coordinate 4,328, forward strand.
TTCAAGGCGTTGCGATCCGGCAGCAGGCGCAGACATTCGGCAAACAACTGGCGCGGAATAAACACCCGGCCGTCCTCCACCCGGCAGCCATGGCTGCGGAATAGGGTCTCTGCCTGTGGGCTGTCCTGAAACCACACACCATGGGTTTCCAGAATTTCCAGGGTGGCTTCGTGGATACGAGCGACGTCGTCAGCATTCAATACGTGAATTTGCATAAGATTGTCTGGGGGTAAAACTACGAATAAACCTCCGCTGGAGGCCTCCGGCTAAGAAAGGCAACCCCGCTTGCGGCGTCAATCCCAATGTTCCGAATTGTTGCCGATGCTCACAGCATCTTGGTCAGCGCCTCGAGCGACATGGCGGTGCACTCCATCGGCGATTTGCCATCCGGATAGGCTTCCTGTTCGAGGGTGAGCCATTCGGTGCCGCCCACTTCGCGGCAGGCGGTGAGGATGGGTCCCCAATTCACCGAGTCCTGACCGAAGATCGCCTTCTTGCCGGCTTCGTTTTTGATGACGGTCGGCTTGATATGCACCACTCTCATGCGTCCGGGGTGGCGCTTCATCAGGTCGGGGCAATCCTGGCCGGCATCGGCCGCCCAACCGAAATCGACCTGCAGGATGACGTCCTTGCTGGTGCGGGTGGCAAACAATTCCCAGTGGTTGCTGTCGCCGATCTTGGCAAATTCGTTAGTATGGTTGTGATAGCCGCAGGCCATCCCTAAAGGTTTAAGTTTTTCGGCGGTCTGGTTGAAGAACTCCGCCAGCTCCTTGCTCTTTTCCGGATGGGTGAAGGCTCCGTCGCCTGGCACTATCAAGAACTTGCAGCCGATTTCCTGATGGAACTCGATGGTTTTCTGCAAGGCGTCGCCGCGCATCGTGTTGGAGCCGATGTGGGTGGCCGCCGCCTTGAGGCCGAGCTCATCGAGCTTGGCGCGCAATTCCTTGGGCTTGCCGTTGTACATGCCATAGCCCGCGAACTCGACTCCGGCAAAGCCCATCTTGGCCAGCCCGGCCAGCGTGCCATTGAAGTCCTTGCCGATATCGCCGCGCACCGAATACAATTGCACGGAGATCGGGATTTTGCCGGTGGCGACCGGTGCGGCTATGCCCCGTCCCACAGCCACCGCAGCGGCACTAAGGACGGAACTGGCGATGAAGCGACGACGTGAGAATGAGTGCTGTTTCATTGTGTGGGGATGATTACCGGCCCGACCGCTGCCCCGCAACATTTTTCTGTGAAATCAAGCGCCAATCTCCGCGTGGGCGGGTTGCCGGTTGTGGAAAACCTCGCTCGCCGCCTGTTGAATGTCGGCATCCGTCACGCCCACAATCCGCGCGCGCCAGTCGGCCGGGGAGGGGATCTCATTGAAATCCAACACGCCCTCACCCGCCCATGCCGCGTGCGCGGAGGTCGCTTCAAATGCTAGTTTGCTTTGGGCAATGACAAGGCGCTTGGCACGGTCGAGTTCGCCCGGGCGGGGGCCCTTGGCGACGAGGTCATGGATCTCGTGCAAGATGCAGGCAATGGCTTCATCATGGGATTCCGGGTCGAGCCCGGCACTGACTTCGAAGGCCCCGGTATCATCGAACAGAGTGACATCACTGGCAATCTGATAGCACAGGCCGCGTTCCTCGCGCAGTTCCAAAAACAACCGGGAACTGGCGCTTTCCCCCAGCATCAGGCTGAGTAGCCGCAACGCGTGGCGCAGCGGGTGGTGGCGGCCGGGGGTGTGCCAGGCCAGCGAGAGTTGCAGTTGGTCGGTTTCGCGCGTCTCACAAATGCGCTTGGACGGGCTCGCGGGCACGACAAACGGCAAAGCACGCCGGCCACGGTGGAAATTTTGCGGCAGGTGCGGATCTAACATCCATTGCAACTCGTCGAGCGTGAACGGCCCCGCGGCGGCAATCACCAGATCGTCGCGGAAATGATGGATGTTGCGAAACTCAACCAATTGCTTGCGCTGGATTGCGGCGATGGAGGGGAGGGTTCCAGAAATCGGGTTGCCTAACGGATGAGGCGCCCACAGCGCACCCGATATCAAATCCCCGATGTGGTCGGCCGGAGCTTCGCGATACATCGTGATCTCCTCGCCGATGACTTCGCGCTCAAGCGCGATTTCCGTTTCCGCAAACGTCGCGTGCCAGACCATGTCTGCCAGCACATCGGTTAGAACAGGCATCAGGCCGGCCTCGCCGCGGCCCTCGTAAACGGTGTGATCCTCGGTGGTGCAGGCGTTGAGTTGGCCGCCGCCGTTCTCGATTTCAAAACTCAGCTCGCGGGCGCTGCGGCGGGCCGTGCCCTTGAACACCAGATGCTCGACAAAGTGCGCCAGGCCCGCAGGCAACGCGGATTCATCGCGGCTGCCGGCGGGCACATAGATCGAGAGCGCGGCACACTCGGCATCCGCCAGCGTGGCCACCGCCAAACGCGGGCCGCCGGGGATTTGCCGCCATGCGTAGATGGGCTTGCTCATTGGTTGGTTAGAATGGCCGCGGCCAGCAACAGATCGGCCGGGCGGGTGATCTTGGGATTCGGGTGGATCGATTCAACGAACTTGACGCGTGCCCCGGTGACCTGCACGGCGGACACTTCATCGGTCACCTCCAGATGCTTGGCCCTAACCCTCGCGTAGGCTTCACGCAGGAGCTCCACTTCAAACACCTGCGGGGTTTCCATGAACCACAGTTGCTCGCGCGCCACGGCTTCAATGCAGAAAGCCCCGGCATCGGCGCGCTTCAAGGTTTCAGTGACGCGGCGCGCCAGACTCGCGGCGCGATACTCGCCGGCGGCCGCCACGCAGCGCGCAATGTCGTGCGGACTGACCAGCGGCCGGGCACCGTCATGGACGGCCACCAATGACGCATCGGCGGCCAAGGCGGCCAGACCATTGGCCACGGAATCCTGGCGCTGGGTGCCGCCATCCACGCGGCGCACAGGTTTGCCAAATGTGCCGTGCCTGAGGTCATCCCAACGTGATAGAGGGCAGACCACGATGATCTCGCGGATGCACTCAGCCGCCAGAAACGCCTCAAGTGTCCGCTCTAACACAGACATGCCAGCCAATGGCGCAGCGAGCTTGTCAAAGCCCATGCGCTGGCTCGAACCGGCGGCAACAATGATGGCGGAAGCGTTCATCAAGAGGACGATTTCAAGGGGTCATTCCCTGACGCGCTGGAGATCGGCGCCGAGCATGGAGAGTTTTTCGTCGATATGTTCGTAGCCGCGGTCGATGTGATAGAGGCGGTTGATGGCGGTGGTGCCTTTGGCTGTTAGAGCAGCCAGCACCAACGCGGCGGAGGCCCGCAAGTCCGAGGCCATCACCGGCGCGGCCGAGAGTTGCTCCACGCCTCGCACCACAGCCGTGCCATTGTCCACGGTGATGTCCGCACCCATCCGCTTCAACTCCGCGCAGTGCATGAAGCGTTGCGCGAAAATCGTGTCCTTGATCACGCTGGTGCCCGGCGTGGTGGCCAACACCGCAGTCATTTGTGCCTGCATGTCGGTGGGAAAACCGGGGTAGGGGGCCGTGACCAGATCGCAGCCCTTGGGATCCGCTCCGCGAAAGATGGTGCAGGTGTCACCGGCTTCATTGAAGTCCACGCAGTGGCCGGCTTTGACTAGCGCGGCCGTGATGGCCTTGAGATGGTCGCGGCAGACCCGGCGCAGGGTCACTCCTTCGCCCGCCAGCGCCGCGGCGGCCATGAAAGTGCCCGCCTCAATGCGGTCCGGAATGACGGTGTGCTGCACGGCATGGAGGGCCTTGACGCCTTCAATGACAATCCGACTGGTGCCGGCTCCCTCGATTTTGGCCCCCATCGCGTTGAGAAAATTGGCGAGGTCCTGCACTTCCGGTTCGGCGGCGGCGGATTCAATGATGGTGATCCCGTCGGCGAGCGTGGCCGCCATCATCACGTTGTCCGTGCCTAACACCGTTGGACCATGCGTGCCCCGCAGGTCGATTTCAGCCCCCCGCAGACCGTCCTTGGCTGTTAGGATGATGTTGCCACCTTCGAATTCAACCTTGGCACCGAGTGCTTGCAAGCCGCGGAGGTGCAGGTCCACCGGGCGGTCACCGATGACGCAACCGCCGGGCAGGGACACCACGGCGCGGCCCTTGCGCGCTAGCAACGGGCCCATGACGCAGATGGAGGCGCGCATGCGGCGGACCAGTTCATAAGGGGCTTCGGCTGAGATGTCGGTGCACGAGATGCGCACGGTGCCCGACGAGCGTTCCACATTGGCCCCCAGCGCGCTGAGGATCTGAATCATGTAGTTGGTGTCCGAGACATCGGGGACGCGCCCGATGATGCAGTCTTCACCGGTTAGAATGGCGGCGGCCAGAATCGGCAGCGAAGCATTCTTGGAACCCGAGATGTTGATGGTCCCCCGCAGGGTGGCACCACCGTGAACAAGCAGTTTATCCATGGTCGAAAAGGTGGAAAGTTTCTTGGGGGATGAGGGGTGTGGGATGGCGCGACTTAGGCCGTGCGCCGGGCAAAGGGAAAACGTGGCACGCCGGAGAGGTCGGTTTTGACTTCGATTGGACTGAACCCGGAGTGTTGGAGAATTTCCGTGACTTGTGAAGCCTGATCGTGACCGATTTCCATGGCCAGCCACCCGCCGGGCCGGAGATGCGCAAAGGCTTCCGGAATGAAACGCCGGATCAGGTCCATTCCGTCCGCCCCGCTGAACAACGCCAGCGCCGGGTCGTGCAGCACCTCGCGACCCAAACTGGCCCGCTCGGACTCGGGCACATAGGGAAGATTGGCCACAATGCCATCAAAAGTGCCATCAATCGCGGCGAATAAATCGCTGGCGCACCATTGCAGGTTGGTGATGTCGAGTTGCGCGGCATTTTCCTTTGCCAAGGCAAGGGCGGCGGGCGAAATATCCGCAAGGGTGACCTGCCAGGACGGGCGTTCGGCGGCCAGCGTCAGGCCCAGCACTCCGGACCCGCAGCCCATGTCCAGCAGGTCTCGTGTTGCCGGCAATTCGAGGCTGAGCAACCACTCGGCAAGTTCCTCGGTTTCCGGGCGCGGGATCAGGGCGCGGGCGTCAGTTTTGAACTCGCGGTGGTGAAACGGCACGTGGCCGAGCAGATGTTGCAGCGGCACGCCTTCGCCGCGTTGTTTCAGACTGTCCCGGAGCGGTTGCAATTCCATCTCATTGAGTGGACGGTCGAATTGCTGATAGATTTCCATCCGCGTGCACTTGAGTTGGTGGGCGACCAACCACTGCATGTTGCGTCGCGCATCCGCCACCCCGCGTTTTTCCAAGTAGCGGGTTCCGCCTTCAATGGTTTCAAGAACCGTGCTCATGGGTGAAATTTCAGATGTGGGTGCAGGAAAAACGGAAGAGGGCGGTTGCAAACCAGGCAATCAGATGCGGCAATCGAGTTGCTGTGCAGATAGATGTAGGCCCAAAGTGTCTCCGGAGTGATGGGTAAATGGGAACAGGCCCGTGGGCAAGTGTGAAATGGATTGCGTTCGAGACTCGAACTGACGCGGCAGAAATCGGGAGGATAGCCGTGGGATGAAATGCTATCGAGTGCTGAGCTTCAGGTCACCACTCTCACCGCCAACTGGCGGGCTGTGAACAGGCCGCCGTCGGCGGCCAACTGCGGTCGCTTCCGCCCCCTCCACGTTCTCCCCAGCCCCCCAGAATCGGACGCCGGACTCAATACTTCACAGCAGCACATCGTGTTCATGGCACATGAATGACCAAACGCACCACCAATGTCAACAATATAATGCCTGGCATTATATTGGCATTATAAATTTGCATTGCGTGCGTTTGCGAGCATGCGGCTGGTACTTCTTGGTGCTTGCTGTTGGTGCTAGGATTGCTATCGTTCGTGCCGCGCCGGTATGATTCGGGGCCTGTAGCTCAGCGGTTAGAGCAGGGGACTCATAATCAGGTCTGGAGCTTTTGCAATCTGTCGCAACTGCTTACAAATTCAACGCTTTACGCGGATTGTAAATGTTGGAAAACGGTCCAAAAAGGGTCAAAATGCATACTTTTTCGGGCTCAGGTATGCACGCCGGGATGCACGGCAATACCCGTGTTGGACCAAGGGAAAATAATCCCTTTTCGCATTCATCCGGTGCCTTGCCCCCGGTGCCCCCAGTGCCCCGGTACCCTCGCTCCATGTCCATGCCGGTGATCCATTCCGCCCATCGGTGTCATGTCCATGTCGCCCATCGGTGCCATCGTGATCCGGCTGGGCCGGTGATCGTCATA
>JBAXOF010000122.1:0-10469 GCA_037133375.1 Verrucomicrobiota bacterium
CCGTTGTAGCTGAACCAGGACCCGCGTTTTTGCACGATTTCCATTTCCAAGGCCAGATCCAGCAACGAACCGGTGGAGGAAATCCCCTCGTTATACATGATGTCGAACTCGGCCTCGGTGAATGGAGGGGCCACCTTGTTTTTGACCACCTTGACCTTGGTGCGGCTGCCGGTGACGGTGCCGTCGGAAGCCTTGATCTGGCCGATGCGGCGGATGTCGATGCGCAATGAGGAGAAGAACTTGAGGGCGCGGCCGCCGGGGGTGGTTTCCGGGTTGCCGAACATGACGCCGATTTTCTCACGGATCTGGTTAGTGAAGATGCACACGGTGCGGGCTTTGGCGATGAGTGCGGTGAGCTTGCGCATGGCGGCACTCATCAGCCGGGCTTGGGCACCCACGGTGGAATCGCCGATCTCACCGTCGAGCTCCTGCTTGGTGACGAGGGCGGCCACCGAATCCAACACGATGACGTCAATGGCATTGGAACGCACCAGCGCCTCGCAGATTTGCAGTGCTTCCTCACCGGACGACGGCTGGGAAACCAACAGGTCGTCCATGTTGACGCCAAGTTTTTTGGCATATTGCGGGTCGAGCGCGTGCTCGACGTCAATGAAGGCGGCAATGCCGCCGCGTTTCTGAGCTTGGGCAATCACGGTGAGCGTGAGCGTGGTCTTGCCGGATGACTCCGGACCGAACACCTCGACCATGCGGCCGCGTGGGAAGCCGCCAACCCCAAGGGCGCGGTCGATCAGCAGATTACCGGTGGGAATGACGTCCACATCGACGCGGTGGCCATCTCCCATGCGCATGATAGCGGCCTCGCCGAATTCCTTCTGGATCGAGGAGATGGCGAGGTCGAGGTTGCGCTTGCGGGCTTCGGCGTGTTTTTCAGCGGCGGATTCTTCGGAGGTTGGTTTGGCGGCCATGGTGGTGTGGGGTGTTGGCAAGAGAATTACAGCCAAGCCGCGCCCAACGCAAGAAAAAAGATGTTCGGTTGAACAAAAAAGTGAGTTTTCCAGTGTTGGCGGGGATTCTAGCCACTTCACCCGGCGGGCGATTCAAGTATATGGGCGATTGGGAACCGGAGCGCAGCGCAGATAGCCTGACTGACTCATTGGAATTCATCAGGCAAATTGCCCCTCCTTGGGTGCTGCCATTCTCTCAAGGAGCGGCGGTCTCCGAACCGCCGGGTGCATGAGGTGTGCAAGTGCGTTGCTATGACAGACCATAGGCATGGGCGATTCGGAGATCGCCCCTCCGTGCGTTAGAGCCACCCTCAGCCGTCAGTCCGATAACAACGCTGGACCCGCGGCGTGATGCCGGTGAGAATTTCCCAGACAATGGTTTGGGCGTTGGCGGCAACCTCCGCCACCGGCAGGTGTGGCCCGAAAAGCTCCACTTCAGCGCCTTCAAGGACGTCCGGGCCGTCGGTGACATCGACCATCATCTGGTCCATGGTCACGCGGCCGAGAAGCGGATAGCGTTGGCCATCAATCCACACCTGCGCGCCATGCCCGGACACGTGCCGCGGGTAGCCATCGCCATAGCCGATGCCCACGGTGGCCACCCGGGTCGGGCGGGTGGTGACAAACGCCCGGCCATAGGACACGCCGTGGCCGGTTGGCAAGGTGCGCACCAAGGTCACGCGCGATTTGAGCGTCATCACAGTGCGGAGATGCGACTCGAACCCCGGCAGCGGCGAAATCCCGTAAAGCATCAAGCCCGGACGGGAGAGGTTGCACACGCCGTTGGGGTAGCCGAGAATCCCTGCGCTGTTAGATAAATGCCGCCAGCGGAATCGCGCTGCGCCACCCAACTCGTCGATGATGGCCTCAAACCGTGCCATCTGCCGCCGGGTGAATTCCTCATCCTCATCCGCCGATGGCAAATGCGAACCGATGCCCTCGATTTCCAAACCCTCCAGCCGCTCCAAGGCCGGCAGCAAGGTCGGCAAGCCTTCGGCCACAAACCCACCCCGCCCCATCCCGGTATCCACCGCCAAATGCACCTTGAGCCGCACGCCGCGCGCCACCGCCAACCGGCTGAATTCGTGCGCTTCCTCAAGCGAGGACAGGCACGGCGTCCACTCCCGCGCCACGATTTCCTCGCGCTCCGCAGACCAGGTCGGACCTAACAAATATATCCGCGTGGCCACCCCCGCATGGCGGATTTGGCGGGCCTCCCGCACATTGGCGACGCCGAAAAAAGCGATGTCCTCGGCGGCCAGGGATTTGGCGATTTCCTCCAACCCGTGGCCGTAGGCACCGGCCTTGACCACCGCCATGACGGCCACCCCGCATGCCTGCCGCGCCACGGTCAGATTTGCGCGCAGTGCCGCCAAATTAATCTCCGCCCATGCCCGGGGAGGCGAAACCGGAAAGTCATCGTTCACGCCCGCGAGACTAGCGCACCAACACGACAGGGCAAGCCCGGTTTAGCAGCCTGCCAGGCAAGGTCCAAGAAAAAGCCCGCGTCGCCGGAGGTGCGTTGGTCTCAACGCATTGGGGGTAATGGCGGCGGCATCGGACATGCGGACCTCCCCCCGCAGCCTGCCCGGAGTCACTCGCCCAATCCCTAACAGGGTCGGGACGAAGCGCCAAGCGCAGGCTTGCCGACTGCGGCCCGCGCTGTCTAAGCTGCGGCGTGGCCGTCAAAAACATTGTCTATTTCGATCTGGAAACCCAACGCAGCTTCGGCGACGTCGGCGGTTTTTCTAACAAATCAAAAATGGGCATCTCGGTGGGGGTCACCTACAGCACCGCCCGCGGCAGCTACGAAATCTATCCGGAGAATGAAATGGAGCGCCTCGGTGAGGAGTTGGTGCGGGCCGACCTCGTGGTGGGATGGAATCACCTGCAATTTGATTACCCTGTCCTCCAGCCTTACATCTTCCACACTCTTGCCGAGCAAACGCTCAACCTCGACATGATGCTCGACTTGGAAAAAATCCTCGGCTTCCGGCTCAAGCTCGACTCGGTCGCCTCCGCCACGCTCGGCACCGGCAAGACCGCTGATGGCCTTGACGCGTTGCGCTGGTGGCAGGAACACAAGAAGACGGGCGAGTTTGCACCGCTGCGGAAGATCGCCGAATATTGCGCCTACGATGTGAAGGTCACCAAAGGCGTCCACGAATACGCGCTGCAACACGGGCTCGTCAAATACGACGACCGCAACGGCCGCATTGCGGAAGTCGCGGTGGCCTGGAAGTAGTTAGAGTCAATAGAGTTCGACGAGGTAACCCACGTGCTGGCCATCGCCGCTGACCCTGACCCAATAGATGCCGCGTTTAACGCCATCCCCGAGTTCGAAGTTGATGGCATTCATGCCGGTCGAGACATAGCCCACCTTCAGCCCCTTGCCCTGAATCTCCCCCTCGGCCGGCAACGTCTGCTCCGGCCGCTTTGACAAGCGGAAGATTTCCACTGTCGGCTTGTTCTTGATGCCCGAGCCGTAGAGTGACCAGGCATTGCCGTGGAGGTATTCGATGGGAAACAAGCCCATCCCGGGATAGGCCCATGGACCCTTGGCCGGAGTGCCGCTCCCATCCATGCACCACATCGCGGAATAGCTTTCGCCGCCGGACCCGAAGCCGACCTTGCCCATGGCATGATTGAGGCACCAGGCACGGTGGCCGCGGGCGTCGCGGTTGTTGGCGCCGCCGTCCTCCATGTATTGGCCGACGCTGGCGACGACATTGCCGATGGTGGAGATATTGCAGTTCCCGGTGGAATGGCCGAGGCTGTGGGAGAGACCGCCGTTTTTCTTGAGGGTGAGGGCGGCGTCTTCGGCGCGCTTCGAGCATTCCGGATCGCCCTTCACGTTGGACGGCACGCCGCACAGGAATCGATAGATGTTGAGTCTCTTGGTTGCCTCATGGACGTCCCGGCCCAGATCGTCCGGCCTGCCGCGTTTGGTAATCTCGTGGATGCCCGCTTCAATTTCCTTGCGGGTGCGCGGATACAAGCTGTTAGATACCGCGGCCCCGGCGCTGACAGGGGTTTCGCTCTTGGCTGGCTCCGGTTTGGTGACCACCGGAGCCGCCTTGTGTTGCATGACCACCAACACGTCCACCGGGCTCAATTTATCCAGCGCAAGCGGCACTTGCCGGCCGTTGGACTTGAGCTCGACGATCACCCGGCCGGCTTCCACACTCACAATCCTGGCCACCATCTGGCGGCCACTGGCGTCGGTGAAGGTGCGCCAGTCGTCGGCCGCGCGGCCGAGCAACGGCACCAAGCACAACACTCCGATAAGCAGGCGTCGCATGAGGATGCTTCATAGTGAGGGCAGGAGCCCGCTGCAACTGCATTCTCCAAATTCAGCCCCTTTTGAATGCGCCTTTTGCATGCGCGATTGCCAGGATCTCAAAATCTGCTAGAACCACGCCATGTCGACGGTTGTTCGTTATGTGCTTGCCGGGGTGGCCGGGTTGTTGGCGGCGCTGGCATTTCCGCCCGTGGGGTGGTGGCCGGTGATATTGCTGGTGTGGCCGCTGTTGTTTGTGGCGCTGCGCGGGGCCGGACTGCGCCACGGCTGCTATCTCGGGCTGGTGCATGGACTCGCGTGTTATGGGGTAGGCTGGTCGTGGATGTTGCTTATTTTCGATTGGGTCGCCCCCGCCTTGTGGTTGATCCCTGCGGGGTTTGGTGCGCTGGCCGGGGGCTTGATTGGCTGGTCCTCGCTGCGTTATGCGCGCTGGTCGTGGTTGCCGCTGTATGCCGCCTTGACGTGGAGCGCGCTCGAATTTGTTAGATCAGAAGTCTTCTGGTTGGCCTTTCCATGGCTGACGGCGGGGCTGGGGCTCGGGCCGACCTGGCTGGCGCCATGGATTGGCGTCTATGGGGCGGGTTTTTTGCTGTTGCTGGCGGCCGGTCTGTTAGTGTTAGGAGCCGGAACCCAGCGCTACGCAGGGGCTTTTCTAACACTCGTGTTGGCCGCACTGGGAATCTTCCGCCCGCCGCCGGTGACCCCCACCGGGCCGGGGATTCCGGTGCTCGCCGTGCAGAATGAAAATTGTGATTTCTTTGGCTGTCACGACTTGACCGCGGCGCAGACCTTTGCCGACGGCATAATTTTGTGGCCGGAATATGCCGCGGGTTTTGACCTCCAGGAGGATGCCCGCAGTTTGGCCCTGGCGCTCAAGTTGGCGCAAGACCGCAACGCCACCCTGATTCTGGGCACCCAGCAACCCGCCGCGGGCGGTGACTACTTCAATACGGCATTGGTTCTGGAAGCGGCCGGTCCGGTGGGTGCCCATCACAAGAACCATCCGGTGCCCTTGTTCAGCGATGGCCTGCCGGGCCTAACATCCGTGCCGGTGCCCACGCGGTTTGGCAAGATCGGCACGCCGATTTGCTTTGACTGCGATTTTGCCGGACCGGTGCGCCGGATGACGGCGGCAGGGGCGGAGGCGTTCGCGGTGCCCAGCATGGATGCCGCACGCTGGTCGGCCACCCAGCATCTGCAACATGCCGAGTTGTTCCGCCATCGTGCCCTTGAAAACGACCGCTGGATGGTGGTATGCGCCACTTCCGGCCTCACCCAACTCATCGACCCGCACGGCAACCGCATCGCCCAAATCCCCATCCTGCGTGACGGCGTATTGAGCACAACGCTCCATCTGCGCCACAACCTTACCTTCTTCACCCGCGTCGGCTGGCTCTGCCCGTGGCTCATTTGCGCAGGTGCCCTCGCCATGACCCTCTCACATTTGCACTTCGGTGCCGAGGCCAAGTTGCTGCGCATTGGCTAGCACACAACTGGCCGCAGCCAGATCCTGGATGGCAATTCCCACCGATTTGAAAAATGTCACAGTCGCCGGGTCGGTCCGCCCCGGTTTGGTCCCGCCGACGATTTCCCCGAGCTCGGCCCGGATATGGTCGGTCTGAATCAACCCGGCTTGGCGCGGCAGGATCAGGTCGCCGGCTTCTTGCCAGGCCGCATCTAACTGATCAACGACGACGTGTGAGCGCACGACGGTTTCCGGCGGAATTTCGCGCAGATGCGGCTTGTAACAGCCGATGGCATTGATGTGACTGCCACTGGCCAGCTCATGGTCCGCAAAGACCGGGGTGCCGGAGGTGGTCGCGGTGCAGATGATATCGGCGCCGGCGAGGGCTTCGGCGGGACTGACGGCTGGCGACACGCTGATGCCGAGTTGCTCGCTGGCTTCCCGGGCAAAGATGACGGCACGTTCCCGGTCATGGTCAAATACTTTGGCGGAGCTGATGGACCTCACGGCGCACACCGCTTCCAGTTGCGTGCGGGCTTGAATCCCGGCACCGAAAATGGCGACGGTGCGGGCATCGGTCCTGGCTAACAGATCGGTCGCCGCGCCGGATGCCGCGCCGGAGCGGATGGCCGTGAGCGCGGTGCCCTCCATGATCGCCACGGGGCTGCCCGTGGCGGTGTCGAACACCATCACCATGGCTTGGATGAAGGGCAGGTTGAGCGCCGGGTTGTTCTCGAAGAGCGTGATGACTTTCAAGCCAAACCGCGCCGTGGCAGGACAATAGGCGGGCATGACGAGCACCTCACCCTTGTGAGCGGGCATGGAAACATGCGTGCGCATCGGCACGACCGCCCGGTTTTCGGACAGTTCCAGGAAGGCGCACTTCATTGCCTCAACGGCCTGGTTCATCGGCAGGGCGCGCCGCACGTCGGCAGCGGATAGAAAGCGGAGGGTGCGTTTGCTGGTCATGGTCTTGCGGATGGGTATGCAGCCGCGGCGCGGCCGCGCGACCATAGGCATTGCGCCACCCGTGTTGTCAACGCGTAATGCGGGCTAGAACGCGGTGCGGAAGCCGGCCAGCCAGGTCCAGCCGTTGGAGTTGCCGCCGCCGGGGCCGCCGTCGAGGTGGGTGTATTTGACGCCGGACATCACCTTGAGTTTCTGGCCGTAGAAATAATAGTTCAAGCCGGCGTAGCCCGCGAAGTAGGCGTCGCCCGCCTTGTCGCCGGTGCCCGGTGCCAGAGCCTCATAGCGGGCGGGCAGGCACATCCCGTTAGGGTCATGGCTGCCGGCAAACTGCAAGGTGGTGATGAGTTGCAGCTTGGTGGGAATCAGATAGTAGGTGGGCATGGCGGTGAAGGCATAAACATCAGGGCGGCCCACGGCGCCATCACCCCAGAACAACTCGGTCACCAGGGAGAAGCGACCGCTTGTCAGATCGTTAGACAAGGCGATGCAGTCCGAGTAGGACGGGGATGGCACGGAGCAGCCGTGCCCGAAGTAACCGGGCTCGGTGTTGTGCAGGTAATGGATGGCGGCCTGGGCAAAATCCAAGCCGGATGCCTTGCTGTAGTTGTAGCCGAGTTTGGCGAGAACGATGGTGCCAGCGTTGAACTCGCTGAATTCGTCGCGACGGTCGTTGCCGTAGGCACCCAACTCGTAGAGCCAGCCGCCGCCAAGACCCTTGCCGGAAACCCACATGCCGGTCAGTTCGCCGCCATAGAACTGGTTGACAATCTGCGAACGCTCGAAAGTCAGATAGTCGCGCGATGAATACTCCTGCTCGCGGGTGAATTTCAACTCGGCCTTGCCTAGCGAAATGTTGAAGGCGTCGCTGGGGGCATAGCTGATATAGGTTTCCGCGATGCCCTTGTACATGCGCTGGTCCCAATCCGGATAGATATCAAACAACGTGTGCAGTTTCCAGTTCCCCAGCACCCGCGCCCTGAGCCCCAGTCGGAACCGGCGGACATCCACGTCGTCCCATGTGCATTGGTCCGACAAGTCATAGGTGCCGAAATTGCCCCTGCCATTGGAGCCGGAGGCATATTGGGTCTGCAAGTGGCCTTGAAGCGCCAACTCCTGCAGCAGCGGGTTGGCCTCATTCTTGTAGAGCAGTGGCACCGACCACAAGGTGTCATAGGCGGAGCCGTCCGCGAGTTTGCCGATGAGGAGTCCGGTGGGTTCGCTGGCGGTGGCGGTCGGCGCGGTGGCGGTGGCGGTGGCGGTGGCGGCACTGGCCAGGCCGAGGCCCAGCCAAAGGCAGGCGATGGAGATGGGAGAAGAAGTCATGAATCTGGATAGGAATATGATAGATGGGGTGGGCGGAAGATCCGGAGCATGCCGGGAGTCTTGTCGCGTGCGGATCCCGGAGCGTCTGCAACGCCGCTGCCGCCGCAAGCATTGAGCAACCCATGCAAAGCATCTGAATCAATACGCACAGCCGCGGTGGCCCTGAACCCACCTATTCCCGCCGGGACGGCATCGACGCCCCAAACTTACCAGAAGATGATGTTGAGGACGATGCAGATGGCAAACAGGACGCCGCCCAGCACCGCCGGGCGCTGATAGAACGGCTGGTTTTCAACAACAAGCCGCGGCGTCATCGAATAGACCAGGCCCTTGAGTTCCTCATCGGTCTTGGTGCGGCGGGTGGCCAGCGACAACACGGCGGTTAGGGCCAGGCAGATGGTGAAGGCAAAGGTTGCCAGCCAGAAGTTCTGTGCCATCTCCGACGGGAAGGTGTGCTGCAGTCCGAAGTAGCCACCCTTCACGCCGGGAACATTGCCCGCGGCCAGCGTCATGCCGTGAAACAACCCGGAAGTGGCCGTGCCGCCAAGCAAGCCGTAGAAAGCCCCGGTGCCGGTGGTGCGCGCCCAGAACATGCCTAACAGAAATGTGGCGAACAGCGGCGCGTTCACAAAGCTGAACACCAACTGGCAGATGTCCATGGCGTTGTTGAAGTTCGCCGCAAAATAGGCGCAGGCGATGCTCAGCAAAATGCCGACTACGGTGACACAACGCCCCATCCACATGTAGTGGGCGTCACTCCTGTCCGGAGCGATATAGGCTTGATAGAGGTCATAGGTCCACACCGTGTTGAAGGCGGTGACGTTGCCCGCCATGCCGGACATGAAGGACGCCAGCAGCGCGGTGAGCGCCAGTCCGAGCATTCCCGGCGGACAATACCGCTTCACCAACGAGAGAATCACGCCGTCGAAGTCGGTTTCCTTCACCGCATTCTGCAGCGATGCTTCAATCGCGGCCGCGGGCAAGGCAGGATTGGCGGCCACCGCGGCCACCAGCTTGCCGATTTTTTCCTCGCTGAGTTTCAGATCGTTGGCGGTGGAGCCGAGTGCGTGGTTGATTGCCGCCAGGGCGGCTGGGGCGGTTAGGTTGTTAGCCGCGGCGCGTTTCACCACGGGCCGCATGGCGGCATAGGCCGCCGGTTCGATGGCTTTGGGTGGCAGGCGGTAGCCGTTGTCGGCGTCCTTGGCGCGATAGGCGAGGCCGGCGGCAAGCATTCCTGGAAGAATGACGAGCAGTGGCAGAAACATCTTCGGCACGGCGGCGATGAGTGGGGTGTTGCGGGCGGCCGTCATGTTTCTGGCCGCCATGGCGCGTTGGATGACAAGGAAATTGGTGCACCAATAGCCAAAGGCGAGCACGAAGCCGAGACCGAAAAACATGGCAAACCAATCGACCCCCATCGGGTTGGCTTGGCCCCCTCCGAGCAGCGGCGCCCAGACGCTGGTCCAGGCGTTGGCTGCATAGTGAACGCCCTCCGGCTTGAGCCCGATGGCGGACGGATTCTGCGCCACATGCCCGAGAATTTCCTTGAGCCGAGGCCAGCCGCCGATGTCCCGCATGCCCAGATAGACCACCGGCGAGAAACCCAGGACGATCATGAAAAATTGCAGGACTTCCGTGTAGATCGCGGAGGTGAGGCCGCCCTTGAGCACATAGATGAGAACGACGACCGAGCACAGCCACAAGCTGACGTTGTAATCCCAGCCTAACAACTGATGGAGCAGCTTGGCCAGGGCGTTCATGGAAATGCCGGAGGCAAACACGGTCATTACGGCAAAGGTGATTGAGTTCAAGCAGCGGACCCGTTCGTCAAAGCGGAGTTTCAGGTATTCAGGCACTGAACGGGCCTTCGACCCGTAATAAAACGGCATCATGAACACCGCCAAAAACACCATCGCGGAAATCGCCCCCACCCAGTAGAAATGGCAGGTGGCCATGCCGTATTTCGCGCCGCAGGCGGTCATGCCCACCAATTCAAGGGCCCCGAGATTGGCGGACATGAAAGCCAGACCGGTGACCCACGCGGGAATCGAACGCCCGGACGTCAGGAAGTCCGCCGAGGATTTCATGTGCCGTTTCAAGGCGAAGCCGATGGCGACCACCACCAGCACATAAATCAGCAGGATCGCAATATCCACACTTTGGAGCGCAATGGCAGTGTCGGACGTCGCCAGCCATTGGCCGGAATCAAGCCATGAAAATAGGGTCATCTCCAGCCCAGCCTGCGAGTGGCCCTGCCGCGAGTCAACGCCAATTGAGCCGCGCTGGGGAATGCTTGTGTGCGCCACCAAACCCGCTAGACTCTGCCCCATGGCGTTGATCAGTCCGGAACTCATGCCCATGCTCAGCTTGCTGGCGTGGCTGGCGCTCGAGCTGATAGGCTTGCTGCACGTGCTGCACGCGCTGATGCATGTTAGAACAGCCCAAG
>JBAXOF010000123.1:0-10428 GCA_037133375.1 Verrucomicrobiota bacterium
CGGCGATGCGCAACACGGCCGCACCCGCGCCATCACCGAACAACACACAGGTGGAACGATCCTCCCAGTTGGTGACAGAAGAGAGTTTTTCGGCGCCAATGATGATGGCATTCTTGAACGCCCCCGAAGCAATCAGGCGTTTGGCGATTTTCATCGCATAGAGAAACCCGGAACAGGCGGCGGAGATATCGAAGGCGACCGCCCGCGACGCGCCAAGGTTCTGTTGGATATAGCAGGCCGTGGCGGGAGTGGGAGTGTCCGGCGTGATGGTGGCCACGATGATGAGCTCTAACTCATCGGCGGCCAGGCCCGCCTGTTCGAGGGCGCGGCGGGCCGCATGGGTGGCCATGTGGGAGGTGGTTTCGTCGTCAGCGGCGATGCGGCGCTCCCGGATACCGGTGCGGGTGAGGATCCACTCTTCGCTGGTATCCACGCGTGCTGCCAACTCGGCGTTGGTCAGAATTTTCTCAGGAACATAACTGCCGGTGCCTGCAATGCAGACGGGGTGGAACATCATCGGTTGACTCATGCGGCGGAAGACTGAAACGCCAAGACCGATCTCACAAGCGCGAAGTGCTTCGCAGCCGATCAATTTTCATTTGCCAACAGCCGTCGGTTTGCAGATAGCCGCCAACGCTTCCTCAATGCGCGGGTTGACGCGATGGGCCACGGTTTCGATGCTGACGCGGATAGCGTTGCGCACGGCCAGCGCGGAGGAGGAGCCGTGGGCAATGATGACCACGCCGTTGACCCCCAGCAGCGGGCTGCCACCGTAAGTTTCGTAGCTGCTTTTTTCCTTGAGCGCGGTGAAAGCGCCTTTGGCAATAAGCGCGCCTAACATCCGCAGCGGGCTGGCAATAATTTCGGCTTTCAACCACTTGGAGACCGCTTTGGCGGTGGATTCCACGGTTTTGAGCATGACGTTGCCGGTGAATCCATCGCAGAGGACGACATCGAGTTCCGTTTCGAAAAGATCGGTGCCCTCGACGTTGCCGATAAAGTGGATACCAGGGGTCGCCTTCAATAGTTTGAAAGTTTCCTTGGTGAAGGCGGTGCCTTTTTCATCTTCCTCACCATTGGACATGAGGCCCACCCGCGGTGCCTTCACGCCCAACACGTGGCGGGCAAAAGCCGTGCCCATCACCGCATAGGCGACGAGGTGCTCGGGCTTCGCCTCCGGGTTGGCCCCGGCATCCAGGATACAGCACAGACCATACTCGTTAGGAATGGCGGTGGAGATGCCTGCCCTGTCCACCCCTTTGAGGGTGCGCAACTTCAAGGTGGCCGAGGCCACGACAGCACCGGTATTGCCTGCGGAAACGAAGGCATCGGCATGGCCGTCTTTGACCAGATCCATCGCGACATTGATGGATGAAAGTTTTTTGCGGCGCACGGTTTTCGCGCCGGGTTCGCACATTTCGATCACCTCTGGGGCATGGACGAGACTCACCCGTGGATCACGCAGATCGAGGCCCTGTCTTGCGCATTCTTCTTTCAGCGCGGTCTGATCCCCCACCAAAAACAAATGCTTGAGTTTGGGGTAAAGGCGCAACGCATCGATGGCACCCCCGATGTTGATCGACGGGGCGAAGTCCCCGCCCATGGCGTCCAAGGCTAGTTTCATACAGATGGGCAAATACGACAGCGGATTTCAAATTGCAAGGCTACGACGCGCAGGGGCAGACCCGGCGAGGCAATTGCAAGATGTCTCACCTATGGGCACTTCAGAGGGCCTCCACGTCCAGCACTTGGCGGTCGCGGTAGTAGCCACAGGAGGGACAGGCGATGTGCGAGGGCACGCGACTTCCGCACTCGGGGCAGCTCTTAAAGATGGGGGCACGCCAACGGGTTGCGCCACGGCGCATTTTCTGTCGGCTTTTGGATTGGCGGCGCTTTGGAACGGCCATAGTATTTTAGTATGTTTAGGGTTGGTCCTTAAGGTCCTTGAGGGTGTCGAGAGCCGACCAACGGTCGTCACCCTCGGCGCGGGGCGCAGTCTCTTGCCCACTTTCCACTGCTTTGTCCACTGCTAAATATCGGGAATCTATTTTACACTCCTGCGGGACGTCTCCGAGCTCGCATTTCGGGTCGATGGGAAAGTGGATCAATACCTCTTCGCGCAAGGCATCGGTGGCGTCCAGCACCCCCTCTTGGGCGATTTCCAAGGAAATGGCGGCATTATCCACTCGGATGGTCTGGACGAACGGATGGAGGGTTCGCACGCAGGTGAACTCGAAGGGGGCCACCAGCGTGCCTATCAGCAACAATTCGGAGCCATAGCGCTGGGCCCACAACTCATAAACCAGCGGTCCTGCGGGTTGCGCATCCCCCGTCGGCAGATCGAACATCCCCGGTGCCAATTCGCCTGCGATGCTCATTCCGTCTTCTGGCAAGCTCGCCAAGTCGATACTCAAACGCTTCTTCATGGGCCGACCCTAACCCGGCCGCTGCCGCCCGGCAACCCGCAAATTGGCGGATATTTCCGGATTTCCGGCTCGCCAGCCGCGTTGCGAACGTTAGGTTGGTGCCCACCATGTCCATCGACCTTGCCTTGCTGAGCCGCATTTGTGAAGCCCCCGGCGCACCGGGATCCGAGAAGGAAATCCGCCGCCTAGTGCTGGCCGAGCTCAAGGGGCTGGCCACGGACGTACGGATTGACAACATGGGCAGCGTCATCGCCCTGATCAAGGGCCGCTCGTCAGCCAAGAAAACCATGGCTGCGGCCCACATGGATGAGATCGGCTTCATCGTCACCCATGTGGATGACAAGGGGTTCATCCGCTTCAATCCGGTGGGTGGCTTCGATCCCAAGACGCTCACCGCCCAGCGCGTGATCATTCACGGGCGCAAGGATATTTTTGGCGTGATGGGATCCAAGCCGATCCACCTCATGTCCAACGATGAGAAGAACAAGGTCCCGAAGATCAAGGACTATTTCATTGATGTGGGCATGCCCAAAAAGGACGTCGAGAAGATCGTCGCGGTGGGGGATTTCGTCACCCGCCACTCGCCGCTCATGGAGCTTGGCGAATGCGTCAACGTCAAATCCCTCGACAACCGGGCCTCGGTCTTCGTTCTGCTGGAAACGCTGCGCGAATTGAAAAAATCCAAGCGCAAACCCGCCTATGATTTTCACGCGGTGTTCACCGTGCAGGAAGAGGTTGGGTTGCGCGGTGCCCAAGCGTCTGCCCTGCAAATCCAACCGGATTTCAGCTTTGGTCTGGACACCACCATCGCCTACGACATACCGGGCTCCACGCCGCAGGAGCGCTGCACGGCCCTGGGCGAGGGAGCGGCCATCAAGCTCATGGATTCGTCCGTGATCTGCGATTACCGCATGATCGAGTTCATGAAAGCCGCGGCCAAACGGCACAAAATCAAGTGGCAGCCGGAAATTCTCGCTGGTGGCGGCACCGACACCGCGAGTCTCCAGCGCATGGTTGGCGGCGGTTCGATTGCCGGTGCGGTTTCCATCCCCACCCGTCACATCCACCAAAGCATCGAGTCCTGCCACAAACAAGACCTCGCTGCCTGCATCCTCCTGCTGGCCGCCTGCGTCTGCGACCTCGACCAGCACGATTGGAAATTCTAACATGTGAACCCCACGGTCTGCGTGCTGTCTGCGCCCTTTCTCATTCGCATCAACCTAAGGACAAGACCGGTGATTATGACGACCAATCCTTGACCACTGAAGGCACTGAGACCCACTGAAACCACTGATTTCAAGATTAATACAAGGAAAATTCTCTCCCCCTCCCGGCGAACCTCCAGCTTACGGCTTGACTTCCAGCACGTCCCCGCTAAATAGACTTCCAACCCGCAAAACTGTCCCAATCAGGCCCTCTTTCTCATGACCGTGACTCCTCGCAGTTCTTCAAAGACATCCACAAAAAACGCCGACCCGAGCTGCGTCAAAAAAAAAGGTCGTGACAAAAATATTTCCGCCAACCACTTGACATCGGCATCAAGCAGTGTTCATTGTAACACCATGAATGCACTGCACTCAATCGAACTGTTCTCGGGAGCGGGTGGACTTGCCTTGGGGCTACATGCCGCTGGCTGGACTATCAGCACCACACCTTGAAAAATTCGAGTGGCAAAATGACCAATGAACTAACAGCAATTATTACCCTTGCCTGGCCACACTGACTATGAATTCAGCCGTTTTCACCTTGGGTGATCTTTACGCGCACGACGTAATAATGAAAGAATTGAAGATTGGCAATTCTGGAGGTATTCGTGTTTCCACAAATTCCAGGTCAAAGGTTGCGCGAGTGGTATTATTTTCCACCTCGGAGCAAGAATGCAATCCACAAGAAAACCCATATAATGATTTTGCAGAAGGGTCGATACTCACATACACCGGAACAGGGAAGATTGGTCATCAAAACCTTTCAGGGCAGAATTTGAGGATAACGCAGCAAGGAACTGATTATTTTCCAATTTACGTTTTCTCGCTTCTCCATCACCGCAAATCTGCTGGATCACCAGACAAGCGGTGGAGGTTTTCAGGGATATACAAGTATCTGGATCATTCGTTTGAAAACCAGGTTGATTTGTTGGGATCAGATCGTAACGCATGGATATTCAAGCTCCTGCGGCTTGAGATTAGGAATGCGCATCCTGAGTTGGAAGTCAGTATCACTAAGGCCATAGCACAGGCCTATGCAGATCCGTCGCTCAGCTCCAAAGCATTACTTGGCGAAACCACAAGTTTCTCAGCAAATGACATCCTGGCAACGGTTGGCAAGATGAACGGTCTTGAACCGACAGCGTTCGAACGTTTTGTGAAGAACGCCTTGATTTCATCACGTTTTCGAGATGTGCGGGTGACGAAGAAATCGTCCGATGGTGGTGTGGATGTGATTGCACGCATGCCTTTTTCACTATGGCCGGTGGAAGGACAAATTATTCAAGTGCAAGCTAAGCGCTGGTTGCGTCCGGTAGGACGTCGAGAGGTGGCTGAACTTCGCGGCAGCCTTATTCCACGCGCTCTGGGCGTCCTGATTACCACGGGCAATTACGCTCGGTCTGCACTAGTTGAAGCGGATCGGCCCAATTTGCTTCCAATATCATTAATCGATGGGCATCGTTTTGCCATTGTGGCCATGCAACTTGCTCTGGATGTAGCTTAAGATTTCAAACAATACCCGTATGACAAAGAACATGACATTTCATCAGGCTATCCTCGGCGAAAGACAAGTTAGGAGCATTTACGACGCGCTTGTCACCTCCGGTCATAAGGCTCTTGCAACCATGCTCGCTTCAAAAGCCCAGCGAACACCCATGGATAGGCAATTCATCAAGGCATTGCCACCCTTGGACGAAAATGATTTTTCCGCGGATGACCAGCCCGTGGTGTCCATTTCTCAGGATGGTGCCTATGTCATGGTTTGGCGCTGGATCTCCAACGAAGATGCTGGCCTTGTAGATTCCGAACGAATGTGTTGACTCTCATTATCCAGATGGTGGACGCACAATGGTGTCAAACTGTCATCGCCGCCCTTGCCGGAGCCCTTCCCCTACGCTATACCCTCGCCATGCCACTGCTTCTCGGCGTTAACATCGACCACATCGCCACCCTGCGCCAGGCGCGCTACGCCCGCACTCCTGAGGTGCCCCATGCCGAGCCCTCGCCGCTGATGGCCGCCTGGGATGCGCTTGCGGGCGGGGCCGATTCGCTCACCGTCCACGTCCGCAGCGACCGCCGCCACATGCAGGATGCGGATGCGTTCCAGATCCGTGCCGAGGTGCCGCTGCCGCTCAATTTTGAAATGGGCGTCACTGCAGAAATGATCGCCATCGCCCTACAACTGAAACCCGACTTCGCCTGCCTGGTGCCGGAATCCCGCGAGGAACTCACCACCGAGGGCGGCCTCGATGTGGTGGCCCGCTTTGCCCAAACCCAAAGTGCCGTGACCCAACTCCAAGACGCCGGCATCCGGGTGAGCTTGTTCATCGACCCCGACCTGCCCCAAGTCGAGGCCGCCGCCCGCAGCGGTGCCCGCATGATCGAACTCCACACCGGGTGCTTCGCCAACGCCGTGGATTCTGATAGAGAAACCGAAATCATCCGCTTGGCCGCCGCCGCCCACGCCGGCCAGCAAGCCGGCCTCCAGGTCAATGCCGGCCATGGCATCAATTACTCTAACATCACCCACCTGTGGACCGTCCCGCATCTGATCGAGCTGAACATCGGCCATAGCATCGTCGCCCGTGCCGTGCGCGTCGGCCTCACCCAGGCAGTCCGCGAGATGAAGAATCTCATGGCCGCCTATCCTGCCGTGGCTGCGGCTTCCAGCTGTTCTTCTGTAACTGAGGCTTCCAGCCGCAGTTCTTCCGTAACTGAGACTTCCAGCCGCAGTTCTTCTATCAACGAATCTCCCGCCTCCAACATCCCCCCTCCCCCATGACCCTTCACGGCATAGGCATCGACGTGGCGGAAGTGGAGCGCATTGCCGCGGCCATTGAACGTCATGGCGAAGCATTTCTGGCCCGGCTCTTCACTCCCGCCGAGCGCTCTTACTGTGACTCGAGAAAATCTCCGGCACTCCACTACGCCGCACGCTTTGCCGCCAAGGAGGCGGTTGCCAAAGCCCTAGGCACCGGCATCGGCGCCCATGCCAACTGGCTCGATCTGGAAATTTCCCATGACGCCGCCGGTGCCCCCAAGCTCCTGCTCCATGGCCAAGCCGCTGCCTATGCCACCGCCCATGGCATCACCTCCATCCCCATCAGCCTCACCCACTCCAAAGCCTACGCCGCCGCCAATGCGGTGGCGGTGATAGACCCAAGACAGCAGACTTGAAGACGCAAGATAAGAAATCCGACGGATCGGTCGGAGCCGACGGATATTCTTCCCCAATAACTCCTAACATCTAACCAACAACTCCCCTACCCCATGATCCGTCCCCGCCGCAACCGCCGCAGCCTCGCCATCCGTTCGATGGTGCGTGAGACCTCGCTCTCACCCGCCGATTTCATTCTGCCGATGTTTTTGCATGAAGATGCGGAGGACACGCCCATTGCCTCGATGCCCGGGGTCACCCGCTGGTCGTTGGACGGCTTGCTGCGCGAGGCCGGCGCGGCGCATGCGTTGGGCATCCCGGCAGTCGTCTTGTTTCCCAAGATCGAAGAGGCTCTCAAATCCCCGCTGGCCGAGGAATGTTACAACGATGACGGCCTGGTGCCGCGGGCCATCCGCGCCCTCAAGGCCGCCCACCCGGCCCTTTGCGTCATCACCGACGTCGCCCTCGATCCCTACAACTCGGATGGCCACGACGGCGTGGTGTGGCGCGACGAGCGCGGTGAAGTGAGCGTTCTCAATGACGAAACCGTGGCCATCCTCTGCGAGCAGGCACTCTGCCATGCCCGCGCCGGAGCCGACATCGTCGCCCCCTCGGACATGATGGACGGACGGGTCGCGGCCATCCGCGAGGCGCTCGACGCCAATGATTTCCAGAACGTCGCCATCATGAGTTACACCGCGAAATACGCCTCCGCGTTTTACGGACCGTTCCGCGGCGCGCTGGATTCCGCACCCAAGGATGGCGACAAGCAAACCTATCAGATGGATCCGGCGAATTCCCGCGAGGCGGTGCGGGAAACCCTGCTGGATGAGGCGGAGGGCGCCGACATGCTCATGGTCAAGCCTGCCGGACCGTATCTGGACATCATCGCACGCGTCCGGGACACCACCACCCTGCCGGTCGCGGCCTATCAGGTCAGCGGCGAGTATCTCATGCTCAAGAGCGCCGCCGCCGCTGGTTGGCTCGACGAGCGGGCCATCGTCCTGGAATCCCTCACCGGCATCAAACGCGCCGGGGCCGACATGATTCTAACTTATTTTGCCAAACAAGCCGCCACCTGGCTGCGCTGAGCGCCCCGGTGGCGGCGGAGTGCAACGACCATGCCGATGGTTACTTGGCCGCAGCTCTGGCTTGGATCGCCGGCCATTGCTTGAGGAAGGTATCGGCCATGATGGCGTGACCGGTGCCGTTGGGATGGATCGCATCGCCGCCGTGGGTTTCCTTGATTCTGGCAAGCATCGGCGTGCGGATGTCAACCACACTCACTCCGTCCTTGCCATCCAGCGTGAGCAACCACTTGCAGTAGATAGAGAGCACGTGATCGTAGTATTTATAGGCCGAGCGATAACCAAACTTTTTGGGATCTTTTTCCGCTTCCGCATCCGCTTCCGCGTTGTCCTTGACGAAAAGTGCCTCCTGGGCCGCAGCGTCGGTGCCCGGAGGGAATGGCGGGCCCGGGTTGGCATACGGCGGCGGCGTGAGGATGATGAGGTGGCAACCGACGGCGTTGGATTGCTTGATGAGGGATTGGATGCCGGCTTGATAGGCCGCAAAGCGCTTTTCGTTGAACGGATGATAGATGCCGTCATTGATGCCATAGCAGCAGACGACCCAGTTGGGCTTTTCGGCAAACACGGCACCAACCCAGTTGAGCACGCAGGGCCGGCGGCCGGGATGATAGGCCTCGCTCAGGTTCGAGACAGTTTCGCTCATATGCCCGAAGTTGTGGACCTGTGGCGGATTGGTGGGGTTCTGCTTGATCAGCGTATCCTTGATGATCCGCACATATCCGCCGGCCTTGGTGATGCTGTCGCCAAGGAAGAAAAACATCTGCGGTGCGGGTTTCGGTTCGACTGGCGGCGCTTCCTCAGCTCCCAGGGAGCTGATAAAACCAAGACCAATGGCACTAACAAGGAGGGTGAATTTCATATGTTTCTGATGGGGTTGTGGCGCGATTCGCGACGGAATCCGTATGCCGTGGAGAATGCCCATCCGCCGCGCTTTGCCAAGGATTCTTCCGAAAAATCTGCGGGCGGCGGATTTTGGGAGCCTTCACCCTAGAGGATTTCCCGCACAAAAGGTTGCTTCTGGAAAATGGCAAAGGCGCCGGGTTCCTCGCCGGTGCCAATGAAGCGGGGCGGAATACCGAGTTGATCGTGAATGGTCACCGCGATGCCGCCTTTGCCGGAGCCATCTAGCTTGGTGACAATGAGCCCGTCCAACGCACAGGCCTTGTGGAACTCCCTGGCCTGGTTGAGCGCGTTGGCCCCGGTGGTGGCATCGACCACCAGCAGCGTGAGGTGAGGCGCGGACGGATCTTGTTTGGCCAGGGTGCGGCGGATTTTCCCCAACTCCTCCATCAGGTTATGGCGGGTGTGGATGCGCCCGGCGGTGTCGCAGATGAGAAAGTCACCGTGCCCCGCGATGGCCTTCTGGTGGGCGTGATAACACACCGATGACGGGTCGGCATTCGGGTTGCCCGTGACCACCGGCAACTCCAGACGCTCGCCCCACCGCTGGAGTTGCTCGACGGCGGCGGCCCGGAAGGTGTCGGCCGCGGCTAACACAATCGAGCGACCGCGCTGCTTGAACCACAAGCCGAGCTTGGCCGAGGAGGTGGTCTTGCCCGTGCCATTAACGCCGACGATCAAAATGACAAAGGGCATGCCATCGGCTCGTGGCTCAGGCGGCAGCGAATCGTCTGGCAGCCTGTCTAACAAATGACGGCGGGTGGTGTCCACCACATCGTCTGCGGAAATCGTGCGGCCGAGGCCGCGCAACTCGTCAATGATGCGGGTGGTAAGTTGGATACCCAGATCGGAGGCGATCAGGTCGGCCTCGATATCATCCCAATCGATTTCGGCGCGATTGGTGATTTTGTTGAAGAGTGATTTGAAGAAACCGGCCATGAGGGGAGGAGTGGTTATCAGTTAGAGGTTAGAAGTTATTGGGGAGAGGATCGGTCGGATCGGTCGGATTATTTGATTTGAATCTCCCCAATGGCATGCGCGAGGCGCTGGATAGAGGCGGGGGAGTGGGCGGCGGAGAGGCTGATGCGGAGGCGGGCGGTGCCGCGCGGGACGGTGGGAAAACGGATGGCGGGAACCAGCAAGCCTCGGGCTTCCAAGGTCGCTGCGGCGTTCAGGGCGGCTTCGTTGCTGCCGAGCACCAGCGGCAGGATGGGCGTGGTGTGTGATGTTAGAAAACCGGTCGCTTGTTGGAAGGTGGCGATGTTGGCGCGGAGTGCGGCACGCCGGGCCACGCCTTGGGATGAGCCAATGAGTTGCAACGAAGTAAGCGCGGCATGCGCGAGAGCCGGCGGCGGCGCCGTCGAGTAGATGAACGAGCGGGCACGGTTGATGAACAGATCGATCCAGTCGCGCGAGGCGGCGAGGTAGCCGCCGGTGAGGCCCACGGCTTTGCTGAGGGTGCCCATTTGGAAGGCGATGCGGTGTTGCAACCCGAGTGCCTCGGCCAAGCCCATGCCGTGTTCGCCTAACACACCGATCGCATGCGCCTCATCTAACAATAATAGGGCATTGTGCGCCTCGGCAAGCTCGACGATTTCGCGCAACGGGCAGAGGTCGCCATCCATGCTGAAGACCGATTCGGTGACGAC
>JBAXOF010000124.1:0-10422 GCA_037133375.1 Verrucomicrobiota bacterium
GGATGAAGTAACCGGCATACGCGGTGGTCAGCGTCAGCAGGGCGATTCGTTCGAGGCTTTTCATAAGGCGATGGGTAAGATTCAAGTCTCCCGGTCGGCGTGATTGAAATCGATGTCCAAATCTGCGGAGACAATAAAAAGATAGAAAATACGGAACCAATGGCAAGGCCAAAGCGCAGGCGTGGGCAAAATTTGTGGTGTCGGCTGCGTGCGCGCTTACTCGACCTTGCCGGTGGCGGCCCACTCGGTGCCGCGCTGGATGAGCGTCAACACGGTGGGGGTCGTGAGCGCCTTGGCGTCGTGGCCGAAGGTTTCGTGGAAGACGCGCCCTTGGCCGTAATCCATGATGAAGGCGAGGGGTTCCACGGACTTGCTCCAATCCGAGTTGGCGGTCACCAGCACATGCACGGGGGCGTCGCCTTGCAGCTTGGCATAGAGTTCGTCGTCGGTTTCAAAGTCAGGCAAGCCTTTGGTGATCGGATGATCCTTGTCCGCAATCTGCGCCTTGAACAGACCGCGCGGGCCATGCCCGGATTTGCCCATGACCCAGTTGCGGCCGCAGAGTTTTTGGAATTCACTCCACTCCTTGAACGACGCGCTGGAGAGATGGGAAACGCACAGGCCCTTGCCGCCCTTCACGTAGTCGAGCAAGTTCTGCTTGGCCGTTGCGGTGAGCGTCGGCAGCGTGGCATTGTAGAGGTGCAAGAACACCACATCGTAGGCTTTGAGGGCTCCGGCCGACTCAAAGATACCGGGATCTTCGCTCACTTTCACGTCGAACTTGCCAGAGGTCAGCAGGGTCTCGCGGATGGCCTGCGACACGTCATGCCACGGATGCACGCCGACGTCGTCGCCGGTGACAATCAACACCTTGATTTTGTTAGGTGCGTCAGCCGCCGGGCATGGCGGCGCGAGGGACGAGAGTGCCAATCCGGTTAGGACGACGAGAGACAGGCGCATGGAGCTTCTACGGTTCATGGGGGGGCGGTTGTCAGTTATCAGGGATCAGTGGCAGGGCGGGGGATCTACGGCGCGGATTATTGTTGCCGCGGTGTATACTCATGAGTGCTTGGTTTATCTTACAGGAGTTTTTGAGCAAGGAAGGCGCAAACCACGCAAGAAAGCCTGCTAGCATATATTCTTTGCGATTTCTGTGCCTCTTTGCGACTAACTGAATGCATGCCAACTCAGGGACTGCACAGTACGCTGTTTGCGGCCAGGATCGGCGCCGATTTGGCGCAAGGAGCGGCTGAAATCCCGGAAGAGGGCAGGCAGCGATGGATTTGCATCCATTTTTTGTATTGCGCTACCGGCGATTGTGTATTACAAATCCCGCATGCAAACCCTCGTGCTGCGAATCCCTGATGACTTGGCGAGAGAGATGGAAGCCGAGGCGCGGGAATCCCATCTCACAAAATCGGAAATTGCACGCAGGCGCTTGATCGCCGCAGGCGCCCAAAGACCGCGCCCTGGCTCGGGCTTTGAACTCATCGCCGATTTGATCGGAACCGTGGAAGCAGGGCCTGCGGATATGAGCAGCAAGAAAAAGCACTACTTGAAAACACACGGCTATGGCAAGTCCCGTCGTCCTCGTTGACGCGTCGTTTCTCGTCGCGTTATGGCGCAAGAATGACCAGAACCACCTATGGGCGGTCCATCAAGCCCGCATCCATCCTCCGCCATGGGTCACCTGTGAATCCGTGCTTTCCGAGGCCGATCACCTTCTCGCGCCCGATGGTTGCGCCACCCTCCGCCTCGCCTGCCGGCGTGGCGCATTGCGGGTTGCGGCCATGGAAGGGGATGCGTTCCTCCCGGTCCTTGACTTGCTCGACAAGTATGCGGACGTGCCGATGAGCATCGCCGATGCCTGCTTGGTTCGACTCACAGAGGTATTGCACAACGTTTTCCTGTTCACCACGGACTCCGACTTCAAGATCTATCGCCGGTTGGGGCGTCGGGCGGTCCCCACACGCATGCCTTGATTTCATGCGGCTTTCGACGCATTGGCTTGAACCTGAAAACCGCAGTTTGGTCTCATTAGTTAGTTAGATTAAGCACCGATTCCAGGTTGAAACAGTCGCAGGGTGGTCGACGTAATAGGCTCAGTCCACCCGACACGACTCACCCGGCAGCCTGCCGGACAGGGCGGGGGCGAATCATCCATCCATTTCATGATCCATCATCTATCAATCAGAACTGCCGCTGTTGCCATGGGGGCGGTGGTTTGCCTGGCCTGCGTTTTGCGGACCAGCGCCGCCGCGGCCCCGCCGCTGGTCATTGCCGATAATGACCTTGTCATCGAGGGCAATCCCGGGCCGTTCCGCACTTCATGGGAGGTGCAACGCCCCGAGGCCAACCTGCTGCTGGCCACCCTTATTCTTACATCCAATCAGGCGGCCAGCCCGCCGCCGCTGGAAGTGAAATGGAAATTTCCGGCGGTGGATATCGCGGGAACGTGGGTGCCCGACAATACCAAGGCTAACAATGATAGCCAGGGGGTGGGCGTCGAGTCGCGGGCGGTGTTGCGTGCGCCCTTGATGATGTTGCTAGGGCCGGATGACGGCAACCGGATAACCATCGCCGTGTCCGATGCCTTGCGCCCGGTCAGCATGGGCGCCGGGGTCAAGGAGGAGGATGTGAACATGTATGCCTCGGTGAAATTGTTCGCTGGCAAGCAACCGCCGCTCAAGGATTACCGGATCACCTTCCGCATCGATACCCGCCCGCAGCCGTTTTACCAGGTCCTGCGTGATGCCGCGCGGTGGTGGGCCGCGCAGGACGGCTATCAACCGGCACTGGCACCCGAGGCCGCGCGTGTGCCACTCTACTCGACGTGGTATAGCTATCACCAGAGCGTAGATCCTGCCGCCATTATCAACGAGTGCCGTCTGGGCGCGGAACTCGGCCTGGAGGGCGTGATCGTCGATGATGGGTGGCAGACACTTGATAGCAGTCGCACCTACGCGTTCACCGGTGATTGGAAGCCGGAACGCATCGCGGACATGAAAGGCTTCGTCGATCAGGTGCATGCCCTCAAACAGAAATTCATGCTGTGGTATGCCGTGCCGATGGCTGGCGAGAAATCGGCTGCCGCCAAGCGCTTTGAGGGCAAGATGCTCGCGTTCAGCACAGGTCTGCATGCGCACATTCTCGACCCGCGCTACCCGGAAGTGCGCGAGTATCTCATCGGCCTCTATGAAAACGCCGTGCGCGAGTGGGGCATTGACGGTCTTAAGCTCGATTTTATTGAACTCTTCGCGCCCCAGGGCAACACCGTCCTAACAGCCGAGAACGGGCGCGATTTCGCCTCGGTGGATGAGGCCGTGGACCGCCTGTTCACCGATATCATGGCCCGCCTGCGCCAACTCAAACCGGACATCGCCATCGAATTCCGCCAACCCTACAACGGCCCGCTGATGCGCAAATACGGCAACATGCTCCGCGGCGTCGATTGCGCGAACGCCGGGCCGCTCAACCGCAAGGAAACCGTCGATCTGCGCCTGCTCGCCGACCACACCGCGGTCCATAGCGACATGATCGTGTGGCACCCTAACGAGCCGGTGGCAAGCGCCGCGTTGCAGATTTTGAACGTGTTGTTCAGCGTGCCGCAATTGTCGGTGCGGCTGGCCGAAGTCTCACCTGAGCACCGCAAAATGATCGGCTTCTGGCTCCGCTATTGGAAGGATAACCGCAGAGTTCTGCTAGATGGCGAGTTCCAACCGGTGTCGCCCGCCGCCAACTACCCGCTGGTGGCCGCGCGGACCCCGGACAAGCTGGTGGCCGCAGTCTATCAGGATATGGTGGTGGCGGCCGGGCCGCAGGCACCGCCGCAGATTGACGTGGTCAATGCCAAGCCCGGGGCGGCGGTGGTGCTGCGCTTTGCGCAGGCATTCGGTCCGGCCAAGGTGCGGATCCGCGATTGCCAGGGCACCCAGATCAGCGAGCAAGAGCAGGTGCTCGGTGCCGGGGTGCAGGCGTGGGAAGTGCCGCCGTCCGGGTTGTTGGAGATCCGGCGCGTGGACGCGAAAAAATGACGGCGTGATTTGGACTTGATCAAACGCGCCCTTTCACCGATTCATCGCGCATGAGCCCTGCTCCCGATTCTGAAGACAGCCACCACGAGACCACCCTGGATGACGTGAAACAGCTCGGCCTGTGGGCCGCGTTGGGCAGCTTGGGCTACGTGTTCTGGATCGTCGGCGGCATGGAAATGATCGAGCGTCTCGCGTATTACGGCGTGCGCACGGTCTCGACCCTGTATGTGACCCGCGCCAAGTCCGCCGGCGGGCTGGGTGAGGACATGGCCACCTATGGCACGCTGCTGGCCATTTGGAGCCTGGTCCAGTCCGGGGGCTCGGTGTTCACCGGTGGGCTCTCCGACCGCTATGGCTACAAGCAGACGATTTTTGCGGCTACCATCATCCAGTGCTGCGGCTATCTGATCATGGCCTTTTTCCACAGTTATGCGGGGTTTTTCGCCGGGGCGATGTGCCTCGCCTTCGGCACTGCCGTGTTCAAGCCGGGCATTCAGGGCACCCTCATCCGCAGTTGCACCCGCCGCAACAGCTCGGTCGCCTGGGGCGTTTTCTATCAAACGGTGAACATCGGCGGCTGGATCGGGCCCCTCATCGCCATGCAAATGCGCCAGATGGCCTGGGAATACGTCTTCTTCACCAATGCCGCCTTCATCTGCCTGAATTTCCTGCTGCTGCTCACCTACAAGGAACCCGGCAAGGAGGAACGCTTGGAGCGGCGCGCCCAGGTCAAGGCCGGACATGTTAGGGAAACCAGCCTGTTGCGGGAGTCGTTGCAGGAACTCAAGAAACCCCACTTGCATCTCTATCTGCTCATTTTCTCGTTGTGGTGGTTCATGTTTCCGATGCTGTGGGACGTGCTGCCGAAGTACATCGAGGATTGGGTCGATACCAGTGAGATCGTGCGCTCGTTGTTTGGTGCGGATGGCACCCGCAGCAGCGTGGTCCACTTCTTGCTCGGCATGGGCAAGGGCGGCATGAAAATCGAACCCGAAGGCATCGTCAACATCAACTCGGGCCTCATCATGCTCACCTGCTTCATGGTCGCCGGCATCAGCGCCCGGATGCGCGCGACCAGCAGCCTGCTGTTAGGTACCATTCTGGTGGTGGCCGCCCTCACCCTCTTTGGCTGCTCCTCCCTGGCCTGGATGTGCGTCGCGGCCATGATCATCTTCAGCTTGGGCGAAATGCTCGCCAGCCCGAAATACAGCGAGTTCCTCGGCAACATCGCGCCGCCAGACAAGAAGGCGATGTGGATCGGCTTCTCGCAGGGGCCGATGCTCATTGGCGCCACGGTCGAGGGCAAGGTCGGCCCGCAACTCTATCACATGTGGTCGGACAAGGATGTGATCGCGCGTGAAATGTTGGTGAAGCTGGGGCAGAGCGCGTCCCAGGTCAGCACCGACGTGCTGCCGGTCGGCGAGGCGTTCAAAAAGCTGGTCGAGATCACCGGCCAGACCCCGGAGGCCCTGACGCGCACGCTCTATCAGACGCACCACGTCGGTTCCACCTGGTATTTTTTCGCCTGCATCGGCGTGATCTCCGCCGCGCTGATTTGGGCCTACGGGCGCTGGATCCGCGTGCTCGCCCAATCCCGGAAACGCGGGGCGCAAGCCACTGCGGCAGGTGATGAACAATCATTCTAACTATTTATGAACCTGCAACAAGTGTCCAACCAGATCGAAGAGAAGATAGCCCAATTGTTTGAGGAGCTTCGATCCGGTATGTCTGAGAGGGAGGATTCTAGAGCATTCGGCGCCATGATTGAGAGGAGAATTACCGACACTTGGCAGCAAGTATGTGTTGAAATGGGATATGCGCCATTAGACAAACCAGGGCGCAGGACGATATTTGACTTCGCCTTCACTCATGACGCCCAAGTTGTCGGAATCGACGTCAAAACCAAGGACTTGGATTCCACAAAATATTCCGATGGTGGAATCTGCGCCGTGGGCAATCTCCTGAAGTTCCTGGCTAACGATAATGGGGTTTTCTTAATCGCTGAGTTCGGTCACAATAAGGCATTTGCGAGAACGGAAGAACGTGATATTGAATATATCCGTGTGGCCCCGTTCATTATGCTTCCCCCCAATGCCTACAGAATTGAAAATCTTGGAACCGGACAGGTTCGCATGAACTACACCCTGAATCAAGTGTGGGATGAAATCGAATGGGATAGGGACATCAAGTCATTCTATGATCTCTTTGTTGATCTTGCCATCACCCATTACCAAAGAGTGAGTCGTGACGCGTTTAAGCGGATCGAGGCACTCGAGAAATTCCGCCAAAATGGATACCAACGCTTTACTTTCGGCAAACAATAAAATCGGCGAGGTCTTTACGCCTTTGATATGGGCAACATGGCTCATCCAAAGATGGGGGGTTTTTGACCGTTGGCTTAACGGCGTCTCAGTCTGTGATCCGACTGCTGGCCGTGGCGTTTTTGCATTAGCACTATTTGACGAGGCGCGAAGAAGAAACGTCAAGGTTACTCCCGAATTGCTGTCAAGATTGAGGCTTATTGAGATAAACTCTGAGAACCTGCGTTATTTTAGAGCAGCGGCAGAAGCAGAATACGGAATTAGGGACTTGCAGTCAATATGTCTTTGTTGTGACGTAATTATAGATACTCCATCCATATCCTTCGATATTCTAGTAGGCAATCCGCCATGGGCAAACTTCACAGAGTTGCCTACACTCTATAAAGAATCCTTGAAGTCAATATTTGTTGCAGAGGGACTTGTGCCCGACAGGAAGGCTGTCTTGCTAGGATCTGCCAGGACAGACATTGCTGCTCTGGTGCTGAAGCGGGTAATCGGAAGAATGCTTAATAGCTCGGGGGCAGGGTATTTTTTTGTTCCGCTATCACTCTTTTCAGGCGATGACGCGCATAGAGGTTTTCGGGACTACAAGGCAAACGGCCAGGATTTCTGTGTCGAAGAAGTGCTTGAGTTTGTAACTTCAAAAGTATTTGAAGGTGTCGGCACCTCGTACGCATGTGCTCACTTCACCAAGGCAAAGAAGCAAGTGTTTCCGGTGCCCTATTATCGTGAAGTCAAAGGAACATGGGTTTTGAAGTATGCATCACCCCTCAAGGCATCAAATGATCAGTGGAGAATCACCTCTGACCAAGATTCTCAGGATAATGCTTATGATAATATAGATATTTGCCTTGCTCCCGCGCAGAAACCCCGACAAGGTATAAACACATGTGGAGCTAACTCGATTTTTATTTTTGATGACAAGCCGGAGTTTGTCCCGGATATTTTTTTATTTCCGCTTGTAACGAAAGATCTCTGGAAAGATATAGCAGTAATGCCGTGTAAGTGGATTCTGTTACCGTACGACAAACAGTCGTGCCGGCCATTGAATATTGCACAAATACAATCTTACGCCGATTTATGGAAGTATTTATCTGCTCACAAGAGTGAACTCGAATGTCGCAAAGGAACGCTCATACAGTCGGCAGTACAAAAAGGCATTTGGTGGGCATTGCTAGGTGTTGGCCCGTATTCATTTGCGCCATACAAAGTGATATGGCAGGCGTACGGGAATAGTAATTTCTCTCCCGTAATTCTTGGGCAGCATGAGGGTATGGAATGGCAAGCTAACCAAGCGATGCAAGCATTTATTCCTTGTTGGAACCTGGAAGATGCACAGAAAATCACAGCAGGGTTGAAAAACCCCAGGGTGGCACAAATCTTAACCGAATTAAATGGCGCTGGAAAATGCAATTGGGCGCAGCCAGGCAAGATAAAGAAAGTCATTTCTTTCGACATGGAGCAATATCACCAGCCACTTCTATTAGAGGATGAAAAGACAAACTATCAACCCTGAAGACATCATTATAGAATAATCATGAAATACTTTGTTCAAACCGCGGATTCCAGATCACCAAGCCTATTCATGAGAAAATACTCTCCACCTCAATGCTGTAGTTGCCAGGCGGTGATCGCGGCCCTACTCACCATTGTCCCCATGGAATTGCCAGCACAGACGTATATTCACGACGCGCGGGTTGACGAGCGCACTCATGACCTGCAAGGGCCGTTCAATTATTTTCTAACACCCAGTGACGCGCTCGGCTTCATGGACGCGCCCAAGGCGTTTCAACTCACCGGCGACGGGGCCTACAGCGCGCACTGGGGCGAGTTGACGTTGACGGCGGGCACGCCGCTCAAGCGGCTCAACAGCCGGGTGCGCACGCTCGACGGTGGCTGCCTGCCGGTGATCAATTACGGCTCGTTGCTCGACGGCATCGAATACCGGGTCATGGCGTTTGCCGCGCCGATCGGGCTCGACCCGCTGGCTAACTTGTTAGGGTTTGTGCGCATCACCGCCACCAATCCCGGCAAGACCGCGCAACGGGCGGCGGTGGGGGCGCGGGTATACGACCACGAGGCGGCATGGCGGCAACCGTTTTTCGATCACACCGAGCCGCTGTGGTGGGCCGAGCGCTTCATCGACAAGGCCGCGTGGAAGCCATGGAAGTTGTGGGATGCCACTGACGTGCGCAACGGCGGCGAGGTCCACCGCACCGACAGCAAGCACCTGATCTTCAACTATCAGCCGGACAAGTCCGGTTGGAAAGTCATAACGGCCCCCTCCAACGTCGAGCCCTTTGAGTTTGTGATCCAATTGGCGCCGGGGCAATCGGCATCAGTCGATGTGATTGTGCCATGGGTGCCGGTGGCTGACGCGCGGGCCGAGCAAGTCAAGGCGGTGGCTGACGCCAAGTTTGACCATTACCTGCAACGCAGCAGTCAATTCTGGCGGCAACAATTGAATCCGGAATGCGTCTTCGAAGTGCCGGAGCAGAAGGTGATGGACATGCAAAAATCCTCGCTGATGTATGACCTCATGGCCCGTGACATGCAGGCGGACCGCAAGTCGGTTATCCAGACGGTCAGTGACGTCCAATACAACCGGTTCTTCTCGCGCGATGCCGCGTTTATCATCCATACCTATGACATGTTAGGATTGCCGAAAGTCGCGGCGGAATGCCTGGAGCACGTGTTGGTCAAGGACGAGAATGGCAAGCTAAGCGGCCTGCGTGCGACCCATCCGGATGCCTGGGGTCAGGCGCTGTGGACCCTTGCCGCGCATTACCGGATCACCGGCGACCGCGCGTTTGTGGAGCGTGTCTATCCGACCGTGCCCGGCCACATCGCCAAACTCGAGGCGGAGACCGCCAAGGATTCATGGGGCTTGTGGCCGGCCGCGGGGCCCTATGACAACGAACGCATCGACGGCCACTACACCGGCCACAGTTTCTGGGTGTTGCGCGGCTTGGCGGATGCCGCCGAGTTGGCCACCGCGGTTGGCAAGGATGAGGATGCCCGCCGTTTTCAGAAGTTATATGATGACTACAAGGCCAAGTTCATGGTTAGGCTCACGGCCATCACCGATAAGACCGGCGGCTACATTCCGCCGGGACTGGATGATCCGCTCGCCGGCATGGACTGGGAGAATGCCTCGGGCGGTGTCTATCCGTTCGGTGTGATCGCCGCCGCCGACCCGATGGTGAAAAACACGGTCAAGACCGTGCGCGATTATGCCTATCAGGAAGGGATCATGACCTACGAGCACAACGCCTTCAAGGTGCGCAAGGCCAAAGAGGCGCAGAAGCCTGATTGGTCGCAGCCCGAGCACACCGTCATCCACCACTACGAAACCTTCCAGGTGCTGCAAACCCTGCTGGCCCTCGGCATGGACCGCGAGGTGGTCACCGACTTCTATTCGTTCCTCGTCCACACCGGCAGCACCCACACCGGCTTCGAATATGATATCTGGGCGTGGCGCGACCGCGATTTCCATAACAACTATCCGCCTCACGGCTGGTGCGCCGCACGCTTCAACGAGTGCCTGCGCAACATGCTGGTGCGCGAGGACATGCAGGACCCCGTCCTGCACCTCGCGTCGGCCCTCGCGCCCACCTGGCTGGAGGCCGGGCGTCGCGTGCGGGTGGCCAAGGCCCCGACCGATTTCGGCTTGCTCTCCTACACCATTGACGCCACCGCCGATGGCGCGACCGTTAGGCTCGACGCGCAATGGCGCAAGGCACCCCGATCCC
The DNA here is from genome assembly GCA_037133375.1 of Verrucomicrobiota bacterium. Classification (GTDB taxonomy): domain Bacteria; phylum Verrucomicrobiota; class Verrucomicrobiia; order Verrucomicrobiales; family Akkermansiaceae; genus Luteolibacter. Next base: position 10,108 of record JBAXOF010000124.1, read on the forward strand.
TGCGGTTTCACATTCCGTGGTTTATCAACCTGCGCTCAGCGAAGGTGGATGGACGTGTGGTCGAAGCCAAGGATAGGATGTTGGATTTGCCGGCGGATGCCAAACAGGTGGATTTGCAGTGGACCCGCAATGCCAAGCCGGACCTGAGCTACCGCACCGGCGTGGAGCGCTACGCCGAGCGCTACTGGAAAATCCAACATGGCGAGGCCATCCCAGACTTCGACAGCCGCTGGATTTTTCCTGAGTAACTCAGGGAGTGTGGTAAGCGCTCAATAGGCGGCCACTAGCCACGCGGGGGCATAGGGAGCATACATA
>JBAXOF010000125.1:0-10374 GCA_037133375.1 Verrucomicrobiota bacterium
TAAGCCAGCGCCAGTGCGACACCCCCTGTGGCGCAATTCCGGCATTCCCTGCGGCCGAAAATACTGTCCGGTCTGTGACGGATATCCGGGATTGCTACGCGGGTGCCATGCTTGACTGCGAGACGGACCGCATGCCGGGGAGCTCCGGGGCTCATCCGGTCAGAGCCAACGCCGCGTGGCGGGCTGTGGCTGTTGGTATGTTAGCGCGTGGCCACAGGTCCGCTGTCCTGCTTTCTCGTCCATGAGCATTGGGCGCTTATGTTATATGTTATATGTTATATATGACATAACTCACCGGCTAGCTTTGAACGTCTACATATGGATGTCCGCATTTCGGTTAGATAAGACCGCTGGTGCTCATCCAGCCCGGTGCACAGCATGGCGAGGGTGGCCTTCTGATTGTTTGTTATGGACCGGCCGATGCCGCCGAGCATATAGGTGCGCCGCTAGCTCAGCAGGCCGGCGAGCTCAGAATGTTTGGCGGTGTATTTCAGCGATTGCGGTCCGGGAGGCCTGGACAGTGCCGCAGAATCCGCCATTCAGGATACCACGGGCGTGCGAGGTGTGGCGCCTTAAAAGCCTATGCGGTGGTCTCTCCCGCGTCCGGCAGGATGGTGACGACGGTGGCGGGTTGGGCAAGGACACGGGCGGTAACATCCCTAACAATTTCAGGGGTCAGGGCCTTGTAGATTTCCGGCAGGTGGCGGTGGGCATCGGCGGGGAAACCGAAGAGAATATCGAGAGCTACGTGTTGGGCAATGGCCGACGGGGATTGCTGCTGAAGGGCGAGGCCGCTGAGGACGGCGGCGCGGACGCGCTCAAAAGCGGCGGCGGGAATGCCGGCGGCGGCGATTTTTCCAATCTCGGCGAGGAGTTCGGCGCGGGCAAGATCGATCTGCCCGGGGGCGGTGGCCAGATAGAAGGTGAGGAGCCCGGCATCGAAGCCGAGGAACTGGGTGGCACCCACTTGATAGGCGAGGCCGAGATCTTCGCGGATGCGCTTGAACAACGGACCCGCCATGTCCGACGCGTATTCCTGGATCATGGCGAGGGCATGACGGTCACTGCCGCCGACAGTGGCACCGGGGAACCCGATGGTTAAAACGGCCTGCTTTTTCGGTAGGCTGGCACCGTGGGTGCCGCCTGGGCGCAGCACGCTGGCCGGGGCGACCCACGCGCTGCCCGCCGGCAGGGGTGCCAACTTTTCCGTTAGTATAGCAAGGGCGGCGGCGGGATCGAAATCACCGGCGATGGCCAGGGTGAGATTGGCGGCGGTGAAATGGCGCGCGTGGTGGGCGACCAGCGCGGCGCGTTCCAGTTCGGTTAGACTGGCGATTTTGCCCAGCGGGTCCAAGCCATAGCCGGTGCCGCCGAAGAGAGTGTGGCGAAGCGTGCGGAAGCCGGTGTGCAGCGGGTCTTGCAACGCTTCTTCGAGCATGGCGAGTTGGCTGGCCTTTTCCAGGGCCATGGCATCGGCCGCAAACGCCGGCGTGTGAAGCACCTCGGCAAAGACGTCGGCGATAGTGGCAAAATCCGGGGCCAGGCCGCCGGCATGGACGAGGAGCGCATTGTTGCCGGTGTTAGCGCCGATGGAGGCACCGAGCGACTCCAAGGTCACGGCGAGTTGCCGGGCGCTGCGGGTGGCAGTGCCTTTGGTGAGGGTGGCAGCGAGGAGTTGGTTGAGGCCATTGCTCACAGGCGTTTCCGACGGCAGGCCGGCCCGCACGGCCGCATGCAAGTGGACGAGCGGGACCCGATGATCCGGCACCAGCGCGAGAGTAAGACCGTTGGGCAAGGTGTGAACCTCGATTTCCTCGCGACGGCGGGCAGCCTTGACAATGCGGGGAGGTGCCGGCGCATCCAGCGGATCGAGAAGGGTCAGGGTGAGTCGTGGGTCGCTAAGGGTGGCGGCGGCACAGCGGATCGCGGCGGTCGTCACGGCTTGGATGGCGGCAAGGTGGCGGCGGGTGAAGTCAAGGTCACGGGCTTCGTGCCAGTTGGAGGCCAGATCGGCGGCACGGCCCGACACGCTGGTCAGACTGCTGAACTGGCTGGCCGCTATCTGGCGTTTGGCTTTGGCCAAATCGGCGTCGAGCGCAAGCGTGGGAAAGTCGGCGAGTTCCGCAAAAATCGCTTCAATGAGGGCATCGCGCTTGGCCGGAACCGCATCCGCTGCCACCGCGATCAGGCCTTCACGCCCGGCAACGGTCCACGCAAAAGCCGAGATTTCAAGCGCAAGGGTCCGCTCCTCGCGCAGACGTCGCTGCAACAACGAGGCCCGACCGCGCCCCAACATGGCCGCCAGCACCTCAAAGGCGGGCGCATCGGGATGGTCAAGGGCCGGGATTTTCCACGCCATTGAAATCCGACTGGTTGGTATGGAGAACGTTTCGCGGGCGCGGCGGGGTCCGAGTTGTGGCGGATCGATGGCCACGAGTGGTTCGCGGCCCCACGGGGAGAGGCACTCGGCGGTGAGTTGGGTGACTGCGGCGCGTGCCTGTTGGGGATCGAAGTCACCGGAGATGACGACGACGGAGTGGTCAGGGGTGTAGCGGAGGCGGTGGTAGTCGGTGAGGTCTTGATAGCGGAGGGTGTCGAAGAGGTGGCGATGGCCGATGACGGGGTGGCGGCGAGGATCGCGGACAAAGGCAGTGGCAAACAGGAGGTGGGTGGCCGCGTGATCCGGATCATCGAGACCCATGTCGATTTCGCGGCGGATCACGTCTTTTTCCTTATCGAACTCGGTTTCTGGCAGCAACGGGAAAAACACCAAGCCGGTGAGGGCTTTGAGGAAAACCGGGAGGGAATCCGTCGGCCCGTTGATGAAATAAACCGTGCGGTCGTAAGTGGTGTAGGCGTTCCAGTGGCCGCCGGCGGCTTGCACCGCATCGGCGAGCGAGTCGGCATCAAAGTCCCGCGTGCCTTTGAAGACCATGTGCTCCAGAAAATGGGAGAGGCCGGCACCGAGACGGCCGTCCTCATGCATGCTGCCGGTGGCCACCCAGAGCTGGGTGCTGACCACGGGCGCGGCGGAGTCCGGATCGAGGATCAGGGTGAGACCGTTAGGCAGGGTTTCAACGGAGGCGGAAGAAATCGGGTATTCCATGAAAAATAGGCTTGGAGAGAGAAGGGCATGAGGCATAAAACACAGCCATGCAACGGTGGATTGTCGCAGCCGGTTTTTTATTGGGGCTCATGGTGGTGGGTGGCGCGTTTGCTCATCGAGCTTACCAGCAGAATCGATCCACGCAAGTCTGGCTGCCAATGCCGATCAACCCGGACCAGTCTGCGGAGCGGTTGGACATGACCGTGAAGCTACTCAAGCAGAAGCTCAGCGAGCATGCGCTGCTGGTGCGAGTGAGCAAGGACGTGAGCCTAGCCAAGAAGATGAAACTGGCTTCAGACGAGGAAGCCGCCAACGCCCTGGAGAAGCGCCTGTTTGTGGAGCTTGGCAAAGCGGATTCGCCGGTGGGCAAGATCCCCTCCCTCAATATTGGGCTGAATTGTAAGGTGAAGGAATTGACCACGATGGGTGAGGTTGTCAACCGCCTCAGAAAGGATGTTTTCAGCATTCTGGGCATTCCGGAACCCAGGAAACAGGCGTTTTGATAGAGGCACGCGCCAACTCTGAAGTTCAAGCGTAAGCTCGGTTAGACAAACCACCTTCGGCTTGCAGGTTCGGCGATCAGTTTGAATCGATGCGGAACGGCAGCGAGAACGAGGGGAAATCCTTCAGGGTGAGGCTGACCACGACGCCGTATCCCTGCTGCACGCGGTTATCCCGGCGGGTCAGGCCGATCGCGGCGATCCAGTTTCCCAGATCCCGGTGCAGGGTGTATTGCTGGAGCTCGATGGTTTGATCATCGAGCTCGATGACTTGCTGCATTCCCACGCCCCAGTTTTCGTTGATGCGGGCGTAGGCGCGCAGATCGATTTGGTCGGAATTCAACACTGCCGGGTTGTTGTTCAACCAACGATAACCGAGGGAAAACTCCAAGTTGGAAGTGGGCAAAAACCGCAGCACGGTGGCGAACTCATTGAAGCCAGAGCCACCGTCGATCACCGGAAACTGGGTTTCCACGGCAACCGACATCCACGGCACCGGTTCAAACCGCAGATCATTGTATAGGTTGGAAATACTCCGGTGCAATATCGGATCGGTGACGAAGGCGTCGAGGTAGGTGTTGAGGTAAAGCCAGTCATGGGTCTGCCCGTCGCGCCGGGTCAGCAAACGGTTGCGCACGCCCAGCCGCAGAATGTTCCAATCATGCATGTCATCAATCGCGGTGAAGCGTGCCGGTGAGAGCGTTGGCGGACGGGTCGAATCGGTGAGCCGGTCGACGCCGGGATAAAGCGGGTCAACGTCATTTGACGACAGCACCGACCAGGTGGCGTAAGGCTGCACGATATGCAGCAGGCCGTCCACGCCCCAGGCGTGGTTTTTCCAATCCCCCAGATCCCTGGAAAATTTCACTGCGGCCTCCACCCCCGCATGCATGAGGAGGCGATCATCCGAGGTGGCCGGACTCTCCACGGCCATGTAGCGGGTGAAGCCAACGCCAGCTTGTGGGGTCAGGCTGAACGCCCCGCCTAACATTATTGGCAGCGAGAATTCATGATAGGTATGGAAGCGGGTGAAGCCGGTGTCCAACAATTGGCTTTTGAGCGCCGCGATCCTGGGGTCTCCGGGAAGCAAGTTGCGGATGCGCTGGGTGAGATCACGCTCATAAGTTGACAAGCGGCTGAGCAGACCCGCCTCCCTGCTATCGCCAAGCGGCATCGCCAGCAACGGCTCGATGATCGTGCTGCGGGTCAGATCCCCGGCCTGGGCGCCCAACACTGCGAGCGAGGTCGAGCCCTCATGTAGCACCGGCAGGCCACACCACGGGCCCCGGGCCTGATCATACGCCAGTTCGGGAAGGCGGGTGGCGGTGCTCTGAAAATCATTGAGCTGCAAGCGCGTGAACAGCGACAGCAGCGACTTTTCATCCCTCCGGAAAACGCCAAGGGTGCTGTCAGGCTCCGGATCCTTCCGATAGAGCGGGGGCTCGAAGTCCTGCAAATAATAGCTATCGCTCAGCAAGGTGAGATTCGCGTCCAGATACCAAGTGGCGGCATCAGCTAAATCCAAGGGCACGCGATGTTTGAGCTCGATCCGGTAGCGATCCGGATCGATCACGCCGCGCGGCACGCCCGAGTTGCGGGTTTCCGGCGCGAGGTCATTGAGATAGTATAAACTCAATCCGGTCAGATTATTGTTATCCTTGAGCCGGGTGTCGGACAAGTCCACGCCTGTGCCGACGCCGCGCAGGCCGCGCAGGTCGAGGTGCCACTGTGATAGCAACCAGGCGTCTTCATTGTCGCCGGTTTGCGGCTTGAGTTTACCGCCGAGCATGATGCCGTAAGTGTTGAGCAAGTAGGGGCCCCAACTGGACCGTGCACCCGGCAGGAGGTGATAGCCGAGTTGCGCATTCATCGGCTGGCTCAGATAAGGCAACCAGAAAATCGGGACATCCCCGGCATACACGCGCAGGTTCTTGAAGGTGACCTTGTCGCCGGGATAAACCTTGGTCTCTGCGGCACGCACCCAGAAATTCGGATGCTCCACGTCATCTGTGGTGACGCTGGCATCTTCGCCGACGAAAACCTGTTTGCCGCCGTGGTCTTCCATGGTGAACTTGCCGGCTTCCATGATGATGGGATCGGTTGATATGGTTAGATCCCGGCTATCGAGGTATTTCCGCTCATAATAATAGACCGCGCGACGGCCGCGCTGGAGGATGTTGCCCTGATAGACGCTGACCTTGCCCTCCAGGGTGACGGATTTTTCCTGCAGATCCAGCACGGCCGTATCCGCGAACGCCTGCAGGCCGTTGTCACCGTCGATCTTGACCGGTCCTCCCAGGCGGACGCCCGTTTCCACGCTGCCCTCGACGGTGCCCTGGTTGTCGATTTTCAACTCCTTTGGCATCGTCGGCCGCAACGGATCGCGCGCATTGAGCGGATTGGCGGAAAGCGGCACCGGGGTGATGGTGTCCACGGGTGGCGGTTCACCCGCCCCGGGCAGAACCGGCCGCTCCTCCGCTGCCAGCGACAGAAGCAGCGGCAACCATAGGATCAAAGCACCGCGTTTCAACATCGCGGGGAGCAGACCCCCAACGACTCCCAAAGTAAAGTCGGAAAGCCAAAATGCTCGCTGAAAATCCACCACCACCGACGGCTTGCCCTCAGCGGCCGCGCTCCAGATGGACCGCCACGCACTCGCACTCGGGCAGGATGTGCTTCTCGACGGTCACGGCAACCCGCCGCAGCGGATGGGCCGCCAGCAGACCGTCGGCAATATCTAACGCGAGAGTCTCGATCAAGCGGCGGGAACGGGCCGTTGCCATGGCAGCAATCTGCTGTGCCACGGCAGCATAATCCAAGGTGCGGGAAAGCTCATCCGCCAGACCGTCGAATCCCTGGCTGGGCGTGAGACGCAACGTGATGGACACGCTTTGCGGGGTCGCGCGTTCCGCGTCCGGCACGCCAATCTGCGTGAGCACCCGGAGGCGGCGGATTTCAATGGTGTCGGGCAGGTTCATCGGGCTTTGTTTTTGTTAGATCAGGTTGTGGGAGCTGCACCGCTCATCTAACAATTCACGCAAGGCCCGGAGATCCGGCACCGTGAGGTCCGGACTGACCGTGGCGAGCAGCTCCGCGTGATTGTAGCCGGTGAGCACCGCGATGGAGAAAATGCCGCCGTGGCGGGCGGTTTCCACATCATGAGTCATATCGCCGACAAAGGCGGTCTCGTGGGGTGCCAGTTGGTGGTTGTTCAAGATGCGATGAATCACGTCGCGCTTGTCGAGCACCCCGGAATAGGTCGCTTCAAAATGATGGCGCCATCCGAAGGCGTCGAGTTGCCGCTCAAACGCGGTTGCATCCATCGAGGTGAGGACAAACGCGCGCCGTCCCAGACGGCGGCACCATTCGAGCTTTTCGCGGGCATGCGGCAGCACCGTGACGGGCGTGAGGGCTGCGGCGAACGCCTGGCGGAAATGTCCCTCCACTTCCTCCAGTGCGACATCGGGCAACACTTCGGCATAGAACTCGCGGTATGGCAGGCGGAAGCTGCGGCGGAACGCCTCCCGGTCCAGCGGGGCGAGGCCGTATTTCCCGAACACCGCATTGGTCGCCTCAATCACCGGCCCCAGGTCATCGACCAAGGTGCCGGACCAATCAAAAATGAAGTTTTGAAACATGGCGTGAGGAGGCTTAGCCGAGAGTGAATTTGACGGAGCGGATGCGCTCCCCGCCAAGCTGCGTGCGGATACGCTCTAGCAGCAGTGGTTTCATCTGTTCGAGATGAAAGCGCATGGCCGGCTGGGTCACGCGCAACACCAGATGCCCACCCTTCACGGACACCGGTTCGGCATGCCGGGCAATAAAGTCCCCGGCAAGTTCCTTCCAAGCCGACCGCACCGTCTCTTCGTCCAACCCATCCACCGCACCCGTCGCAGCCAAACCCCGCAGGATCGCCGCAACAAATTCGTTAGGCAGATGAATGCCCGCATTCAGATCTGCGGCCTCTTCACAACCACGCCACTCACCCAGAATTTCCTCACGGATTCGGCGCGGGTCGGCGTGCGGTTTCATCGCGCGGGCGGCGCTCAAGCGTCGTCGCCGATCGCCTCGACCGGGCAACCTTCCATGGCCTCGCGGCACTGGGCGAGCTCCTCATCGTTCGCGGGTTGCTTGTGGACGTAGGAATAACCTTCGTCTTCGGCGCGAGAAAAATTGTTGGGAGCGGTCTCGCGGCACAGGTCGCAATCAATGCACTGACTGTCCACGTAAAATTTTCCAGCAACGTTGGAACTGTTCTTGTCTTCTTTGTCTGCCATGGTGGTTCGAGGAGTTTGCGGCCCCTGCTTGCAGTCTGGTGGCAGAACTTGCAAGGTTTTTTCGATTTTTTTCAAGCCCGTAGTGAAAATCCGTGTTTCAGTCTGGCCATGCGGAGCGTCCGCCATCACAATCCCCATGACACCCTCATGACCGAGCCTCAACCTCCTACCGAAGGATCCTCGCTTTCCCCGCGCCACCGCCCGGACTTGAAGACCCTTGTCAAAAACTCCACGGAACAGGATCTTTGGGATCTCGATGAGTCGCCCAGCCAAGACCCAGCCGCTCCGGTGGCCACCATAAAAACCACCCGCGCCACCGCGCCGCGACCCGTTGCGGCACCCCCGATTCAGCCGGGGACCGGAGAGACGCCGCCGACCTTGCTTGAAGTGCCTCTATTGCCACGCCACAACATCATCCACAGCCCGCGCCTAGTGCGTCGCGGCTATGACGCCACCCCACTGCCGCCCGCCGCACCGGCCGAGCCCGCTTCCCCTCTAGCGCCGTTCAAAAAGGTGGATATGCTCGAAGATGCCTTCCACCACCTCGACGATTGGCACCTTGCCAATGAGCTTACTGCAGCAGCGCCTGCCCGCCCCCTCGATGACCTGCCCATGGCCCTGCCAGAACCAGTGCCCGCAGGGAGCCCGGAGCAGAAACCCGCCACGCCCGCCACGCCCGCCGCCACCGCCGTGGCCACCGCCGCAGTCGCCACGGCACCGGTCACGGATCGCGACGAGTTTTCTCCCAAACTTAAAGCCGCCGCCACACCGCTCCTCATGCGCCCCAAACTCGGCCTCTCCAAAATGGAGATGCTTGGCCTCACGGCCCTTGCCTTGGTGCTGCTGCTGGGTGGGTTCTGGGTCTATCAAAACAGCCTCAGCCGCCTGCACACCCAAGCCACGCAGACCCGTAAAATCACCTTCCCCGTCCAAGGCCGTCTCATCACGGTAACTAAGGTCGTCACTTACTGGCGCGCACCTATCAATAAAAAGGGCCAGGTGGAAACCGTCCGGCGCGGCGTCGTGCTCATTCCGGTCACCGAGCTGACCCTGCGCGGCGGGCCCGCCGCCATCCGCGTGCTGGTCCACAACGACAGCGGCGTGGCGGTCGGCGATCCCATCACCCGGCAGGTCGATGGGGAAACCACCTTGACCCTTGCAGCTACCGACGGCTTCGAGGATATCAGCATGCACGCTGTTTATCTAACCGCCCAGTCCAAGCCCTGGACGCTGCAACTGTTTGAGGCAGCCTCCGCCAACGCCCCCAAACAGGATTTCATAAAACTCTTGGAAGTCCCTATTTCCACCGAAAAGCATTGACCTGCATCGTCGCCCCCATGTCTGAGCCTGCCCTGCCTCCTCTTGTGCCGCGTGAAGGCTGGCACGTTATGCACCTCTTCTATCAAGTCGATCACGCGCAATGGTCGCTCTTCAGCGACGAGGAACAGCGCCAGGCCAAGACCCGGCTTAGCGAGTTGGTGCAGGAAATCCAGGCCACCCCGGACACTCAGTTGTTAGGTTTCGCCATCGCCACGCCCAAGGCCGATCTGGGCTTTATGCTGCTGACTGCCGATTTGCATGTGGCCAACGCCTTTGAAAAACAACTCAGCCTCAGCCTTGGCCCGGAAATTCTCAGCCCGGTCTATTCCTACCTCTCCCAAACCGAGGCCTCCGAATACACCCCCACCCGCGAGCAATACATCGCCGAAACCCTCACCGCCGACAAAGGTCTCACCGCCGACAGCCCGGAATTCGCCGCCGCCATCAGGGACTTCGACGTCCGCATGGCGCACTACCTCAAGTTCCGCCTCTATCCGGTGCTACCGGACTGGCCTGTCATTTGCTTCTATCCGATGTCCAAACGCCGCAGCGGCAATGACAATTGGTATGCGCTGGACTTCGAGACCCGCCGCGCGCTGATGGCCGGCCACGCCCGGGTCGGCCGCACCTATTCCGGCCGCATCCTCCAAGTCATCAGCGGTTCCACCGGCCTGGATGAATACGAATGGGGCGTCACCCTGCTCGCCAAGAACAGCAGCGACGTCAAGGCCATCGTCTATGAAATGCGCTTCGACGAAGTCTCTGCCCGCTACGCCGACTTCGGCGATTTCTACATCGGCATGCAACTGCCACTCGACCTATTGTTCCGGCGGCTCTGTATCTAACAAACACGGGGCGAAGAGACCCAATCAGTTTACTGGTTGTCAGAGTCTTTCTTCTTCTGACTCCGGTTTGACGGGGTTACGTCCTGCCTGTTCTGAGTGGCACCACCTTGTCCCGTTTTCTGGAGGTTAGGGTTAAGCGGTTGTCCCTGAAGGTTAAAGTTACGCGGTTGTCCCTGGAGGTTAGGGTTATGCGGTTGTCCCTGAAGGTTAGGGTTATGCGGTTGTCCCTGAAGGTTAGGGTTACGCGGTTGTCCCTGGAGGTTAGGGTTATGCGGTTGTCCCTGGAGGTTAGGGTTATGCGGTTGTCCCTGAAGGTTAGGGTTATG
>JBAXOF010000126.1:0-10274 GCA_037133375.1 Verrucomicrobiota bacterium
TGGCCGCCGAAGCGTCCGGCGCCGGGGCCGAGGTCGATGAGATGATCAGCGGCGGCGATGGTATCCTCATCATGTTCGACGATGACGAGGGAATTGCCTTGGTTGCGGAGATTGATGAGGGTCTTGAGCAGGGCGGCGTTGTCGCGGGGGTGGAGGCCGATGGTGGGTTCATCCAACACATAAAGGACACCGCGCAGGTTGGAGCCGAGTTGTGCGGCCAGGCGGATGCGTTGGGATTCGCCGCCGGATAGAGTGTTGCCGGAGCGGTCCAGCTGCAGATAGCCAAGGCCCACCTCCTGGAGGAACGCGAGGCGTTGACGGATCTCAGGAAGAATATCGCGGGCAATCAGTTTGCTGCGGTCTTCAGTAAAGGTCAGGGCTTGAAAATGTCCGGCCGCGTGGTCGATGGAGAGATGGGAGAGGTCGGCAATGGGTGTGTCCTTGAGAGTGACGATGGACGCGGTCGGGTTGAGGCGCGTGCCATGGCAGGCGGGGCAAGCGACAAGTTCAGTGTCTTCCATGCGTTCGATAGAGCGGTCGGCATCGAGTTCCGCAGCGAGCACCGAATCGAAGCGCGAGACATCCAGGTGTTGACTGCGTTTGGGAATGCGGCCATGGCCGCGGCAGGTGGGGCACCACCCGTGAGGTGAGTTGAAGGAGAACAAGCGCGGATCAAGATCTTCAAACGAGCGGTTGCAGCACGGGCAACTCGATTTGGTGGAGAGCAACAGGAGTGGCTGCCCTAGTGTCTGGAGTTTGATCAGGCCTTTGCCGATCTCCAAGGCTTGCTGGATCGAGGATGATAGATTGGAGATGGTGGAATTGGAACGCTTGCCAGTTGCGCCGTTTGGCCTGTCAGAGGATTTCGGCGGGACGCCGCAATCGGCCGGCAGGATGCCGGCGCTCCCCTTTTTGAAAGTGGCCACTTTCACATCGATGTCGTGTTCCTTGAAGCGCTCGAGACGCTGGAAGTTCTCAGTAGTTAGAATTGTCCCATCGACGAGGAGTTGGGCAAATCCCTGCTTGGCAGCCCATGCGGCGATCTCGGTGTGGTAGCCCTTGCGGGCGCGGACCAGCGGCGCGAAGATCGAGACCGCTCCTCGTTTGAGTTGGGCGCGCAAGGTGTTTTCAATGGCGGCAAGCGATTGCTTAGCCACAGGGACATGGCAATCCGGGCAATGCAGAGTGCCGAGCTTCGCATACAGCAGCCGGATAAAGTTCCAGAGTTCGGTGACCGTGGCGACAGTGGATTTGCCACCACCCTGCGAAATGCGTTGTTCGATGGCAACCGTGGGCGGCAAGCCGGCGAGTTGATCGATTTCGGGCTTTTCCAATTGTTCGGCAAACTGCCTGGCATAGGCTGACATCGAGTCGAGAAACCGGCGCTGGCCTTCGGCAAATAAGATATCAAAGGCCAGGGTGGATTTGCCGGATCCGGATAGACCGGAGATGACCACCAATCGGTCACGGGGAATGTCCAGCGAGATGTTCTTGAGATTGTGGTGGCGGGCACCGCGCAGAGAAATGCAGTTGGAGACGGAGGATTGGAGATTGGGGATTGGGGATTGGGACAGGCGGGACGCCTGTCTGCCCTCACCGGCGGGACGCCTGTGCTCCTTGGCCATGCCCAAGGCTTGGCGCAAAAAGAAAGCGGTGGGCGTGCCGGTTTTCGCCACGTCTTCGGGCGTGCCCTGGGCGACGAGTTGGCCACCATGATTGCCAGCTTCAGGGCCGAGGTCGAGGATCCAATCGGCGCATTTGATGACGTCGAGGTTGTGCTCGATGACCAACAGGGAGTGCCCGGAATCCACCAGTTTCTGAAACACGTCTAACAAATTAGCAATGTCCGAGAAGTGCAGGCCGGTGGTGGGCTCGTCGAGGATGAGGAGCTTGTGGTTGGAATTTGAAGCACCGGCTGAAGCCGGTGCTACGTTAGAGGTGGCGGCGAGGAGTTGGCAGAGTTTGAGGCGTTGGGCCTCGCCTCCGGATAGGGTGTTAAGGGCCTGGCCGAGCTTGAGATAACCAAGGCCCACCTCGAGGAGCGGCTGCAGGGATGTTAGAGTTTGTTGCAGAAGGCGGGACTGCTTGGGCGGGCCGCTTCCGGCGTTGGCAGTGAAGAAGTTGACGGCGTCGCTGACTGTCAGGTCGAGGATGTCGGCGATGGACTTACCGCGCCAGGTGTATTCGAGGGTGGAGGCTTTGTAGCGGCAGCCGTTGCAATCCGGGCAGGTGACGTAGAGGTCGGAGAGAAATTGCATCTCGACTTTTTCAAAGCCATTGCCGGCGCAGCGGTCGCAGCGACCGGCACCGGAATTGAACGAGAAAAATCCGGGTTTGAGCTCGGCGGCTTTGGCGGCATCCGTCGCACAAAACAGTTGGCGGATGGTCTCAAAGGCACCGAGCATGACGGCCGGAGTGGACCGTGGGGTGCGGGCCACCGGGGATTGGTCGACGAGTTCGACACCACGGAGGTGTGCGGAGCCTAGAAGTTGTTTGAGCGGGGCGGGATCACCCTCGCTGTCCTGGCCGAAGTGTTTGGCGAGATTGAGGAACAGGACGTCGCGGGCAAATGTGGACTTGCCGGAACCGGAAACGCCGGTGAGGCAGACAAACAGGCCGAGGGGAATGTCGGCATCGAGGTGTTTGAGGTTGTGTCTGGAGGCCCCGCGAATTGATAGTATCTGCTGGGTGGGGCGGCGGCGATTGTTAGGAATGGCAATGAATTTCTCCCCGGTGAGCCACGGAAGGGTGCCGACAGGGGGTGCCGTGGCGGCTTGGATTTGGGTAGGGGTCTTGCGGCAGGAAGAACTGCGGCTGGAAGCCGCAGCTACGGGACCCTGATAGATGAGGTGGCCACCGCTGGAACCGGCCCCGGGGCCGAGGTCGACGAGATGATCGGCGGCGCTGATCACGGTCGCCTCATGCTCAACGACGACGAGGGTGTTGCCTTTGTCGCGCAGGCCGCGCATCACCCCGACGAGACTGAGGATGTCGCGCGGGTGGAGGCCCACAGTGGGTTCATCGAGGACAAACAGTGTTCCTGTTAGGGACGCGCCGAGGCAGGTTGTGAGGTTGACGCGTTCGACTTCCCCGCCGGAAAGCGTGCGGGTGGAACGGTCCAGGGTGAGGTAGCCGAGGCCGACTTCGGTCAGGTAGGTGAGGCGCGAGGTTATTTCAGTTAGAACCAGCTTGAGGGTGGCATCGCCCGTGGTGCCGGACAAGGGGTGGGTGGTATCGAGCGCGGCGAACCAGGTGAGCAGGTCCGCGATGGTCAGTGACCAAAGCTCGGGGAGGGTTTTGCCGTTGATTTTGAAGCAGCGGGATTCGGGTTGGAGGCGCTTGCCACGACAGGTAGCGCAGGTGGTGTAGGACCGATAGCGGGACAGGAAAATGCGCACGTGCATTTTGTAGGCCTTGCTTTCCATCCAATCGAAGAAGCCCTTGACGCCATACCATTTGCCGGCACGCCAGAGTTCGTCGGAATTTGCCAGGTCACTGAGGCCGGGCGACTTACTATCTCCGTAGTAGATCCATTCGCGGGTGGCGGCGGCCAGATCCTGCCAGGGGGTGTGGATGTTGATGAGGCACCGCTTGCAATTGCGCAGCAGATCGCGCTGGCATTCATCGCCGCGCTCGCCTTGAAACGGTTTGATGGCACCCTGGGCGAGGGTGAGGGACGGATCGGGAACGGCTTTTTCCAGATTGATCCCGATGACGCGTCCAAAGCCGCGACAAACCGGGCAGGCTCCGAGTGGATTATTGAAGGAGAACAGGGCCGGACTGGGTGGCCGGAGCGTGAAACCGGTGCGGGGATTGGTCCAACTCGTGGTGAAGGTTTGCCAAAGGGCGGGTTTACCGGTGTCTACTGGTGCCTGCGGCGGGTCGCTCAATATTGTCAGATCGGCACATGGTTTGACCGCAGAGGGAGCTGGGCAGAATGCCTGGCCCACGGTGGCGCGGGCCTTCTTGTGGTCCTTGCCTGCATCGACTGAACTCACGGTAGTGGGCGGGTTGCCGGAATCCGCCGCCAAAATGCCGGCATGCCCCTTGCCGAGACGGAACGCGGCTTCGAGGGCTTCTAACAGTCGAGGGAGATTGGACGGGCCGGGAGTGAGCCGGTCTTGATAGACGTGGACAACCGGCGGGAGTTTGCGCAGGCGGCTTGGCAGCGGTTCGTCAGTGCGGTGGACTTGACCGTCGATGAGCACCCGCAGGTAACCTTGGGCGTTGAGCATTTGAAAAATCTCAGCCGCCACGGAGCCGCTCGGGACGGGCACCGGAAAGGTAATGATGGCCGCTTGACCGGCAAGGTTTGCCAGCGCCCAGGCGGCGGCTGTTTCGGCTGAGTCCGGCCGGATTTCCTCGTCGGTCTGCGGGTCATGCCCGACGGCCAGACGCGCGAAGAGAAGTTTGAGATAGTCGTTTATTTCAGTTAGGGTGCCGACCGTCGAGCGGGTGGAGCGGACCTGATTTTTTTGTTCGATGGCGATGGCTGGCGGGATGCCATCGATGCGCTCGACGGCGGGTTTGTCCATGCGGTCGAAGAACTGGCGGACGTAGGGCGAGAAGGTCTCGATGTAGCGGCGCTGGCCCTCGGCGTAGAGAGTGTGGAAGGCGAGGGAGGATTTACCTGAACCGGAAGGACCGGTAACCACCGTGAGCTTGCCGAGGGGAATCTCCAGATCGAAGCCCTGCAGGTTGTGCTGACGACAGCCGTGAATGGAAATCGACGCGTTGGGGTGGCTGGCTGGGTGATGATTCCCAGGCTTTGGAGGTGAAGACGGAGTTCGCGGCACGCGGTGAGCTTAGACGAGAATCGCAGGTTCGCCAGAGGAAGAATCGACTCTTCCTGCCATCACTTTTTCCCCTCAGGCTTGACCTCGGGGGCAGGCGCTGGCGGGGCATTCGGGTCGATACCACGCACCAGAGCGTTGAAGTAATGGGGCCGGTCCTGGGTGGCGCGGATTTCCGCTTGGAGCTGCTCGGCCGCGGGGACGTCGTGGCCAGCGGTGAGTTTGTCCATCTGTTGTTTGAGCCCGAGGACGTAGGTGAGGGACAATTGGAGAATGTCGTATTCGAGCTTTTGTTCGAGCTTGGTCTGTTTTGCTAGATAGCTGGCATGAATGTCGTGGACCTCTTTGAAAAACGCCTTGTCCTCATCCTTGCCGCCGCTTCCCAGGTTCGGCGGAGGTTTGGGTGCCTTGTCATCTTTGGGCGGTGGCACAGCGAGGGATTTGGGGATGCTATTGCCGTTATTGCGCCATTGCCGAAAGCTCGTTTCGGCCAGCGGTTCCACGTGTGGTCGGCGTGCCT
This sequence comes from Verrucomicrobiota bacterium, assembly GCA_037133375.1. Taxonomy (GTDB): domain Bacteria; phylum Verrucomicrobiota; class Verrucomicrobiia; order Verrucomicrobiales; family Akkermansiaceae; genus Luteolibacter. Next base: position 5,314 of record JBAXOF010000126.1, read on the forward strand.
TGTCGAGTTGGCGGATCTCGCGTTTGACGCGCCGTTCGCATGATTCGAGGTTTTTCTCGAGCGCTTTTTCGTGCGCCGCGAAGATGGGAGCGGCGCGTTGCTGCATGACGCCCCGGACCCGCTCAACAAACGCGGCCACATCAAAACTGGGCACCGTCGCCACAACCGGCCTGACCGGCGTGACCGGTTCGATCTTGGCGAGGACGGGCGCAGGTTCGGGCTTGGGCGGCGGTTCTTGCTCGACCGTCTTGGGCTTCGGTGGAGGCTCAAGCTTGGGTAGGGTGGGCTTAGGCTTGGGCACCACCGGCGGGTTGTTCGCAGGAGTAGGAACCGGACTCGGCTTTGGCGGCGTTGGCGTTGGCGTTGGCGAAGTCTCTGAGTCGGAGTCGGTTTTTGAAGTCTCCACCTTGGTGGGAGCGATGAAGAACGCCGCGACCACCACAACGATTGCTCCGATCACCGCCAAACTGACCATGTTGCCGGAGCTTTTTGCCGGAGCGGCAATGGCTTTGCGCACGGGAGCTTGGTGCCTGGCAGGTGGCACAATTGGCCGCACCTTGGCGGACACGGCGGGCGCAGGCACCGCATGGATAATGGCCCTGAGATCATTGGCCATCTCTGCGGCGCTCGCGTAGCGGAGATGAGCGGAGGGATGAGTGGCGCGGCGCACAATCGCATCAAACCGATGATCGCAGCCACAAATGGCCGAGGGTGGGCGGGAAACCGCCGCCGGCAAGCGCCCGGTCAGCAACTCATGCAGCACCACTCCCACCGAGAATATATCGGCCCGCACCCCGACCGAATTGGGAAACTTGAGGACTTCCGGAGCGGTATAATGGGGCGTGCCGAAGATGGTTTCGCCATCCTTGACGGCAGAGCCAATAGGTCGGGCCAGGCCAAAATCGCCGATTTTGGGGCGGGCTTGTTGGTCGAGCAGGATATTGCCGGGCTTGATATCGCGGTGGAGGATGCCGTATTCGTGGGCATGGGCGAGTCCCATGCACACGTCGGCGACGATCCGCGCCGCCTCGTTCGCCGCAATGGCGATGCCATGCGCCGAGTGGAACAGCGTCTTGCCCGGCACAAACTCCATGATGATGAACAACATCCCATCCACCTCACCGAAGTCATAGACCCCTATCAGATTGGGATGATTGAGCCGGGCCATAGCCTTGGCCTCCGCCTCAAAACTGGCACGGTAAGATTCATCCTGTCCAAACTCACGCGGCAGTATCTTGATCGCCACCGAGCGCTCCAGGGACAGTTGCACCGCCTTGTAAACGGCCCCCATGCCACCGGTGGCAATGAGAAATTCAATCTCGTAGCCTGGAAACAGTGGCGCAAGACGCGCAGGATCAGGTGCTTCGAAAGCCGCAATAGGGGGGGAGACGCTCATCAGTCAGGGCAGGCTGTGTTTATCTTGGAGAATGTCTGACATCAAGCACTATCCCGCGCAAGTCGTTCACAATAAAAATTTTCACGGACTCGTCACAACGCTCACGGAGCTATAACCCCGAGCAGGGCAGAAGTTGCAATAATCCCGGATTCCCACGCCTCTTCGATCTGCGCCCCGGGCAGTTTCCACGCCGCTGGCAGGAGGAGGAGTGCCGCTCCCCTGTAAGCCGGATTTTGTCCGCCCCGCTCGCGCGGGGTTGGACGGTCATTTCTCTCACTCCGCCGAAGCGAAGCGCCCCGCTGACGCGGGATGCGACTAATACCCGGAGAGTAACGGGCGGGCCGCCCTTCCCCTGTTCTGTCTTGCACCACGCGGGGTTTGCCGTGCCGCCTTGGTTACCCTTGGCGCGGTGGGCTCTTACTCCACCCTTTCACCCTTACCTGTGCCCTTGCGGGCCATCGGCGGTATGCTTTCTGTTGCACTTTCCATCCGACAATCTTGCGACTGCCGTTCCTTGCTTTCACAAGGCGCGTTGCCCTTTGGTGTCCGGACTTTCCTCAAGCACGCTTGCGCGCCCTTGCGACCGTCCGGGGAGCGGCACGGCCAACGTAGCCGGGATTGGGCCCGCAGTCCAAGGAAAACTTTACGCCGTGGCGGCGTTTATCACGCCAGGCCCGCCTTGGTTAGAAGTGCTTGGACATCGTATTCGGGTTTGCGGGCTGTGCGGCCACGCAGGGCATTGGCCTCGTCGTCGCCGACGAAGGCCTCTTTGGCGGCGTCCCAGGTGAGTTTGCGTTTGAGCTTCATGCCGATCCACGCGGTGGCACAGGTTTCCAGACTGCGTGCGGATTGGGTGACGGGGGCCACCGGTTCTTTGTTAGCCAGCACGCTGTCGATCCAATTGTCATAGTGGTCATAACTGGCGGGCCAGCGTTTGGCATCGGCACCGAGCTGGGAGAGAATGGTGGCCTTGCTGGCGCGCAAGGCGCTGGCGCCGCCGACCGGAGTGTTAGGATCACTGGCGGTCACCTTGGCCGCACCACGGGTGCAGAAGACCCAGCCCTCGGAACCTTCGAAGTGGATGCCATTTTCAAACGTGTCGTCGAGGATGACCTTCACCTCATTGGGGAACATCATTTCGATGTGATATTTGGTGTGCACGGTCCAGACGTCATTGAGCATGAATTCCGCCTTGGCCTCGATGGTCATGGGGCCGCCGAGTTCCTGGCCCATCGCCCATTGCGCGATGTCGATGTGGTGGGCACCCCAGTTGGTGATCATGCCCAGGCCGAAGCCCTCGGTGGTGATCCAGCCCGGACGGCCGATGTTGTGTTGCGGGTGGACGCGGCCTTCCATGTAGGGTTGCTCGGGTGCCGGCCCCAGCCAGCGCTCAAAATTCAAGTTCGGCGGCACCGGCATCGGCGCGGGTGGCTTGCCGCTGGGCTTGTCGATGCCCACTCCGATTTTGATCGTTTGGAGTTTGCCGATCCGACCGTTGCGCACGGCCTCACTGGCGGGTCGAAACGCGGGAAACGGGTTTTCCGAGCGCTGTTGCGAACCGGTTTGCAAAATCACTTTTTTCGCCAGAACCGCTTGGCGCAGGGCGATGGCTTCGGCAATGGTATAAGCCAGAGGCTTCTGAACATAAATATGTTTGCCTGCGATGGCCGCAGCGACGGCAACCAAACCGTGCCAGTGGTCGGGCACGCTGACCACCACCGCATCGATCTCCGGATTGGCCAGCACCTCGCGGTAGTCCTCATAAACGCCGATCTTGACCGAGGCCTCGCCTTTCTTCTTGTAATGCTCCTCGGCGTGGGCCTGGGCGGCGGCGGCACGCTTCGAATCCAGATCACACACCGCCACAACCCGGGCCTTGGCTTGCCTGAGAATCCCGTCCATGTCGCCGGTGCCCATGCGGCCACAGCCGATCTGCGCGACCTGGAGTTGCTTGTTAGGTGAGGTGGCTGCAAACAAGGAGCCGGTGAAAATGTTAGGCAGAACGATCATCCCGGCGCTGCCGCCGAGGCTGGTCTTGATGAAATTGCGGCGATTGGGGCGGTTCATGATTGGGACAGGGTATTCGGGTGATCTACGCGGATGAATGCGCATAACTTGGCGGAAATACGCGGCCGAAGCAACCCCGAACTGGGGAAATTTGGGCGCTAAATCCGCCATCCTCGCGCTCACACCCCGCGACTGAGGAGTCGGCGCCGGTCGGCAACGCCCAAACCTACGTGGGCAGCGTGGGCGTCCACAGTGCCGTGTTTGTCCTGACTTGGCAACCCGACGGCAATGTCACGGGCCACTATTACCACCCGGACAACTCCGGCGTCATCTTCAAGCTCAAGGGCAAGAACACCTCATTGGGTGAGCTGGTCCTGACCGAATACGCGGCGGATGTCCAGAGCGCGGTCATCACCTTGAAAAAATCCACCTCGCACGGCCTGATCGTGTGGTCCGGCAAGATGCACAACACGGAAAAGCACGAGGGCAAAGTGCTCGATGTGAGCTTTACCCGCAAGGCCGATGGCTGATAGGATATCAGCCCAATAGCTCATTCACCTTGCCCATCACCGCAAACGCATCCGCCACATACAGGATGTCCGCCTTGCCGCGGGACCAGCCGCAGTTGGTGTCTAACGAAATAGCGCGGCGCTCGCCGATGAAGCGCCAGCCGACGGTGTGGGGTTCCTCGCCGTGGCAACAAGTGGCCAGGCCTTTGGCATGGCGCGGGGTGGAGCCGGTCTGGCCGACTTGATTGAGGTGGCTGAGGAAGGGCAGGATGCTTTGGCCTTCGCCGCCGAGATCGACGAGGGACTTGGTGCTGCCTAACGAAGAGCGGGAGAGCCGGAGGAAATCGAGGATGAGGGTTCCAGCCTCGGCGACCTTGACCTGGCCGTCCGCCTGTTTTTTGGTCCAGCCGGCACCGGTGACAAACAGCAAGTCGGCATCGGGACGGATCGTCTGTTGGTCCGAGGCGGGCGCCTCAAAACCGACAACCTGGGTGCGCTGGGCGGCGAGTGTTAGGGCGACGGCTTGCGCGTTGGCGGCACCGGCGGCACCCTGCCATACCGGAGCGATGCCGCCTTCCAGCGCGAGCAGCCACGGGCGGGTGCTGCGGGTGAAGACGGCTTCCATGCGCTGGCGATAGAACCAGCGGGAAACTTGCGGTTGGCCATTGGCAGCCTCGAGGCCGGTGATGTGGGTGTCGGCGCGACCTCCGAGGCGGTGGGCCACGCCGGGGAGCACGCGGTTCCAGCGGGAAGTGGCCGGGACGGTGATGAGGGTGGCCCCGGCGACTCGGATGAGGGCCTCGGCGGCAGCAGCATCGCTGGCATAGCGGGCCTGCGCGAATTCCCCGCCCGAAATAGTTAGAAAACCGGCGGCACCGCAGGTGGCGATGGAGTCGGCCGCAGGGCCGGGGTTGTCACCGATGAGGCCGACGCGGAACGGTGCGCCGAGCGAGGCAGCAAGTTGGATGGTGGCGGCGAGGGCTTCGAGCGCGGACTTGGCGAGGGTGCCATCGGCTTCAGTGTGGGCGAGAAAGAGGAGGTTCATGGGG
>JBAXOF010000127.1:0-10224 GCA_037133375.1 Verrucomicrobiota bacterium
ATGATGCGGTCGGAGAGCGACCCGTGATTGGTGCCGATGCGCATGGCGCGGCCGAATTCCTTGCAACGGCGGACCAGCGGGGCGAATTCCTCGCGGATGCGTTCAAGTTCCGCATGGTATTGGGCATCGTCGTAGTCACGCATCGCAAATTTTTTGCGATCCGAATAATTGCCCGGGTTGACGCGGATTTTCTCGACCCATTTGGCGGCTTCCATGGCGGCGGCGGGCTTGAAATGGATATCGGCGACGAGCGGAATCTGGCAAGCGGCGGCGCGGAGCTCGCGGGCGATGTGTTCGAGATTGGCGGCGTAGGCTTTGGTTTGGGCGGTGATGCGCACAATTTCGCAGCCGGCCGCGGCGAGAGTGAGGATTTCCGCGACACAGGCCGCGGTGTCGCGGGTGTCCGAGGTGATCATGGATTGGACGCGAATCGGGTGTTGGGCACCGATGCTGAGGTGGCCGATCCGCACCTCGCGGGTCGGGCGGCGCGCGTAGCTGAGGAGATCCGGGCAGTAGGACATGGGCGCTGGCGGGGTCATCTGCGACAATGCATAGCCGATAATTGGGCATCCCGCAACGTATGCGCATCAAGATGAAGGTCTTCTTGGTGATGGAACGTCTTGGAGCGACCGGGAGCCGCTCCCCCGCGCTGTCACGAAGCCTACGAAGAGTGCGGCCGCCAGAACGCCTATCGGGTGCAAGATTGGCGCTGCACCGGCCGTTACCGGACGCGTCACACTGCCCATTTTCATGCCAAGCCCCCTCTGTGCCCCCGCTCTCGCTGCCCTATTAATCTGCAACCTGCCGGCCATGGCTACAGATTCCGCCGTCGATGCCCAGGCATGGGAGCAAACGCTGCGCGGTTTTTGGGAGCAGGAATACGCACGGACCGTGCTGGGGTTGCACAGCGGGCCGCGCTCAGAGCCGGGCAAAAGCCCTTATGTTTTCGACGAGCAGGCATTGTTGCTCACCACCGACCGTGATCCGCTGGATGTCCAACTGCGCCGGACCAAGGCGTTGTTGGAGAACCTCAAAAAAGCCGACACAGCCAGGTCGAAGGATCTAGACACGTTTGTTAGAAAACTGGCCGAAATCGCGGCCCAGGCGGACGCAATCCGAAAGACTCCCGATGAGCCACGGATGCGGGCGCTTTATCTGGACCTCCGGCTGGCCTCCCGGCGGCTGGCATTTTCCAATCCGTTGTTGGACTTTGAGAGCATTCTCTGCCAGGGCTACAGCAAGCCCGGCGGCGAATACCACATGGTTGACCCGTATGCCGGGTGGAACGCCAGAACGGGGGGTGGACTTTATCTGATCCGCAATTTCAAGGGCCTGCCGCAGGTGGCCGATGTGCTGCAAAACTCAGTAGTGGGCAACGGCCGGCTTAAAGGGACACGCTTGCAGGGCGGGGCGTTTCTGCGGCAGGACCTGTCGTTTGACGGCAAGCGCATCGCCTTTGCCTGGAATAATCTAACCGACAAGGCCTATCACATTTTCACGGTGGATGCCGACGGCGCGAACCTGACCCAACTGACGGACGGACCTATCAACTTCGGCGGTCCCGGGCTCATGAATAGCAGTTGCAACGACTTCGATCCCTGCTGGCTGCCCGGCGGCAGGATCGCCTTTGTGTCGGAGCGCCGCGGCGGCTACCTGCGCTGCAGCGGTGCGCGCCCGCTGATGACTTTCACCTTGTATTCGATGCACGCCGATGGCTCCGACGTCATCCCTATCAGCTACCACGAGACCAACGAATGGAACCCCAGCGTCGATAATGACGGCAAGCTCGTCTATACCCGTTGGGATTATGTGGACCGCGACGACTGCATCGCCCATCACCTGTGGACCTGTTATCCGGATGGCCGCGACCCGCGTTCCCCGCATGGCAACTACCCGTCGCCATGGTCCTTTGAAGCCAAGGACAAGCGGGACGGCAGAAAGGCCCGACCCAACGGCGAGTGGAACATCCGGGCCATCCCCGGCTCCAGCAAGTATCTGGCGACCGCCGCAGGCCATCACACCCACGCGTTTGGGGAACTCGTCATGATCGATACCAATGTCGCCGATGACGGCGCGATGAGCCAGGTCAAGGGCATCACCGTCAACCGCAGCGATTGGCCCGACGCGGCGGGTGACTACGGCACCGCCTGGCCGTTGAACGAGAACTATTATCTGGCCAGCTACCGCGAAGACTTGATATTGTTAGATAGGTTCGGCAATCGCGAATTGGTCTGCCCGAAGTCCCGGCTTCCCGGCCCTGCGGACAAGCTGGTGCACCCGGTCCCGTTCCAGCCGCGCCCACAACCGCCGGTGATTCCGACGGGAACCTACCAAGGTGAGCGGGCGCTTGCAGGCGCGCCCGCCGCCACCATCAGCGTGACGAATGTTTACGAAGGCGACATGCAACTGCCGCAGGGCACCCGCATCAAGTGGTTGCGGGTGATTCAGGTCATCCCCCAGCTCCAACCCGTGATGAACCAGCCGAAGATCGGCTATGCCAGCGAGAGCCTGGTGCGAATGCCGTTAGGGATTGTGCCGGTGGAAACCGACGGCAGCGCCCACTTCAATGCCCCGGTCGCCAAGGAACTCTACTTCCAACTGCTCAACGAACGCGGCTTGGCTGTTAGATCGATGCGTTCCGGCACCTATGTCCACCCCGGCGAGAAACTCAGTTGCGTCGGCTGCCACGAATCCCGCTTTGCCAGTCCGCAGGCCGCCTCGGTTGTGCCTATTGCCTTCCGCAGAGCCCCGTCGGAGATCACGGTCGAGGTGGCCGACGGGGCGGTGCCGTTCAACTGGCACCGGCTCGCCAAACCCGCTCTTCAGCAGCAATGCGCCACCTGCCACAGCAAGGAAGGCAAGGGGCCGGACATGAGTTACGACAGTCTTGAGAAATATGTGTTTCACTATCCGTTCTGGACGACCGGCTATGCCAACGGCGATTTGGTGGCCAGCGGTTCGCGCAGCGTGCCCGGCAAGTTTGGAGCCATGGCCTCCCCCTTGCTCAAGTATCTGGACAAGTCGCACTATGGAGTCTCCCTCACCCCAGACGAGTTCCGGCGCATCACCCTGTGGATGGATTGCAATGGCAACCAACTCGGGGCCTACACCCGCGTAGCCGAACAGACACGCGGCGAGATCGTATGGCCGGAGATTGATGTGACACCGATGAATTAATACTCGTCAGGGTCCTTGCCCGCCACCAATCATGAACAAAGAATGTGCTTGAAGCACCCATCCGAGATCGCTAGTGAAGCGGTGGAGAAAAAATCTCCGCCACCTATTTGAAAGCCATGAAATCGATTACCACACTGCTGTGCATTGCCTCCTGCCTGATTCTTCCACTCTCTGCCAAGGATGATGCCCCGCGCGGCTTCACGCCGCTCGCAGAGCTCAAGGAGGCACAATCCAAGGCGGAAGGCAAAAAACTGGTGGTGCTCGTCGTCAAGGGCATGAACGATTCCTGCCCCAACTGCGCTGCCGCCATGGAAAACGGTCTCAAGGCGATCGGTTCCGGTGGCGTCAAGGTGTTTGCCCGTGCGGAAACCATCGGCAAGGCGGACGCCAGCAGCTTCCCGCCAGCGCTGCAAGGACGCATCAAGCAGGGCTTCACCACGGGTGCCTCTGTCACCTTCGTCGTGTTCAAGCCGGACATGTCCTCCATCGTCGCCGAGGCGTCCCGCACGGAACTTCAAAGCGACAAGAAAGCCATCGCCGCGTTCAAGAAGAAAGTTCAGGAAGCCCAGAAGGCGCTCAAGTAATCCGCATCAATTCTCCCTATGCAAAAAGATGACCGCGAGTTTTTGTTCCGGCTGCTAGAGACGCCCAGCCCCACCGGTTTTGAAATGCCCGGCCAGCGGGTGTGGGCGGATTGGCTCCGGCCCCATGCTGCGGAAGTTGCCTGTGATGCCTACGGATCGACCTGGGCCACCCTCCCCGGCAAATCCACGCGCTCGATCATGCTTGCGGCCCACGCCGATGAGATCGGCTACATGATCAAACACATCGACGACAAGGGTTTTTTGCGTATCGACCGGGTGGGCGGCTCGGACGCCGCCACCGCCCGAGGCCGCCGCCTCACCCTGCTCGGCGACAAGGGACCAATCTCTGGCATCATTGGCAACACTGCCATCCACTTGCGCCGCGATGACCACGGCACCGAAAAAGCCCCGGCTGTGCATGACCTATGGGTCGATGTCGGTGCCGCCAACCCCGCCGAGGTCGCGGCTCTTGGCCTGCGCGTCGGTCATCCCGCAGTCTATCAGGATGGCCCGCTCGAACTCGCGCACAAACGCCTCGTCGGTCGCGCCCTCGACAACCGGATTGGCAGTTACATCATCGCCCAGGTGCTCAAGCGCCTCGCCGGCGCGAAGAAAAAGCCTGTCTTCACGCTGGTTTGCCTCAACGCCATTCAAGAGGAAATCGGCGGCCACGGCGCGATGATGGCGGCCTACCGCATCAAGCCGGATCTGTGCCTTTGCCTTGATGTCACCCATGCCACGGACACGCCCGGCCTCGAACCGGCCAAAACCGGCAGCGTCAAACTCGGCGGCGGCCCCACCGTCACCCATGGCACGGCCAACCACCCCAAGGTGGTCAAACGCCTCATCGAGGTGGCCACCACCGGGAAAATCCCCCTCCAACATGAAGCCAGCAGCCGCTTCACCGGCACCGACACCGACAAGATTTTCACCAGTCGCGAGGGCATCCCCAGCGCGTTGGTCTCATTGCCGCTGCGCTGCATGCACTCGGTGGTGGAGACCGCCCACCTCGATGACATCGCCCACACCATCGATCTGCTCAGCGCCTTCGTCCATTCGCTCACGGCCAAGGACCCGTTCTGCCAGACTCTGGCGTGAGCAGGCCCATGCGGGGGTATCCCGGTAAACCTTGAACCTCGAATCTACACCGCCGCAAGCCGGGTCACTCGTTAGGTTCATTTGTCGCGGAAAATGCCGCCAGTCCCTTGACAGGCGCGGCGATGCCATCCATAACCGCCGCGAAAGAATCCCTTCTCACCACCCATTGAGCGGATGACCGGCGTTCCCGTGCGCGGCACCCCGCAAATGGCAATTTCCAGCAAACCGATGCTCAATGTTTCGCAGATGTATTACGGCTTCCGGCGCTTCTGGAAGGCGCTCAAGCTCTTCTTCCTGCTCTCCGGCCCGGGGATTGTGGTGATGGTGGCCGACAACGATGCCGGTGGCATCACCACCTATGCCGCCACCGGCGCTAAATATGGCTATCACCTCATCTGGTTTCTGGTCTTCCTCATCCCGGTCGCTTACTACGTCCAGGAAATGACCGTCCGGCTGGGGGCCGTCACCAAGCGCGGCCACGGCGAGGCCATCTTTGCCGGCTTCGGCGCCTTTTGGGGGTGGTTTTCCCTGCTCGACCTGATGCTGGTCAACTGGTTGACCCTGGTCACCGAGTTCATCGGCATGACCTCGGCGCTCCGCATCTTCGGCGTCCCGCCATGGCTCACCGTGCTCGGGGTCTGCGTCCTGATGGGCATCATGGTGGTCAACGGCCGCTATTGGACATGGGAAAAAATCGCGCTCGTCTTTTGTGCGGTCAACTTGATCTACATCCCGGCCGCCTTCATGGTCCAGCCCTCGGTGCATGACATAGTTCACACCGGATTCATCCCCCACATGCCGCCGGGGGGCGTCACTAACACCCTGTTCTTTTTCCTGATGGCCAACATCGGCACCACCATCGCCCCCTGGATGCTCTTTTTCCAACAGAGCGCGGTGGTCGACAAGGGGATGAAGGAAAAGGATATCCCCTGGGGGAGGCTCGACACCCTGCTAGGTTCGGTCCTCACCGTGGGTGTGGCGATCTTCATCGTCATTGTCACCGGCACCATTCTGCCTGGCGTCGCCATCGACGACGCGGCCCAAGCGTCGCAAATCCTGATGAAAACCCAGAAATATGCCGGCACCTTCATGGCGATCGGGTTGTTTGACGCCGGTTTGTTAGGAGCGATCTGTATCTCGCTGGCCAGTTCCTGGGCCTTTGGCGAGGTTTTCGGTTGGGCGCACTCGCTCAACAACAAGATCCGCGAGGCCCCATGGTTCTATGCCAACTACTTTATAACGCTCATCACCGCCGGGTTGGTGGTGTTGATTCCCAAGGCACCCCTGGTGTTGATCACCCTGTTTGTGCAAGTGGTGGCGGTCACCCTGTTGCCCGCGGCGCTGGTCTTTCTGATCTTGTTGCTCAACAACAAGAAGACCATGGGCGAATACACCAACAGCCTGTGGCAGAATATCGTCACCTCCACCATCGTGGTGCTCATCGTCATCCTCTCCACCCTTTACGGAATCAGCACCCTGTTCCCCAACCTTTTCACCTAGGAGGCCTCCACCATGATCCGGGATTTCTTTTCACATAACTTCGCCAAGGTGCGCGAGATTAACAAAAAATATGCCAAGCCCAACGTCGAGATGTCCGGCTGGGTGAAGGGCTCCCTGTTGTTCCTCCGCCTTTACCTGATCCTGCTGGTCGGGCTGTTGCTCTATAAGTTCATCACTCTCCTGTGAAGCAAGGTGCGCCATGAAAACATCGATCGCTAACATATCTGAAACCAGCTTTTTCCTCAGTGACCTCATCGGTGCCAAGGTCATCGTGCAGGGCCGCAAAGTCGGCAAACTCGATGACCTGCTCATCCGGGAGCAGGAAATAATCCCCGAGGTCACCCACATCATCGTCAGCCGTCCGTTCGGCCACAAGGCGTTGCTGGTGCCGTTTGAGCGCGTGACCGAGCTGCGCAACAACAAGGTCATTCTCGATATCCCCGCCATCGCACCCTTCGAGGGCGAACCTGAAGAAGCGCAGGTCCTGCTCAAGGACCATATTCTTGACAAGAAAGTCATCGACCTGGACGACAACGTGATCGACGTCGTCTACGACGTCAAACTGGTGCTGCGCAATGGCAAGCTCTATGCCACCGATGTGGACTTCAGCAAGTATGGCCTGCTCAAACGGCTGGGTCTGCGCTATGTGGCGAGTTTCGTCTATCATCTGGCCGAAATGTTCAAGAAGGAGACCATCTCGTGGGCCTATGTCCAACCGCTGCCGGAAAAAATCGGCAGCTTCAAGGGCAACGTGAAACTCAATATCCTCAAGGAAGCATTGCCGGAAATCCACCCCGTGGACTTGGCCGACATTCTGGAGGAACTCTCCGAGGAACAACGCCTGGCCATCTTCAACGAACTCAAAACCGAGCATGCCTCCGATACCCTCGAGGAGATGGAGCCGCGGGCGCAACGCAGCCTGATCTCGTCCATGGACAAGGAGCGCGTCGCGGATCTGATCGATGAGATGACCCCGGCGCAGGCCGCCGACGTGCTGGCGGTGCTGCCAACCAGCGATGCCGAGGAAATCCTCAACCTGATGGAACATGACGAAACGGAAAAAATCGAGTCACTCCTCGAAAACACCGAGCACACCATCAACGATCTAACCACCATCAATTTCATCCGCCTGGCACCGGAAATCCCGGCCGCCGTGGTCATCGCCGATTTCCGCCGTCTGGCGGCGGATGCCGACGTCGTGAAGTATCTCTACATCGTGGCACCGGACAACCGCTTGTTGGGAGTGGTTAGCCTGGATGAGCTGCTCATCGCCGAACCCCGCACTCCCCTCGCGGATATCATGACAACCCAGGTTGTCTATCTGGAGGAAGGTGACTCTATCAGCGAGGCTAAGGACAAGTTCACCCACTACGGGTTTGGCGCCCTGCCGGTGACCGATACCGACGACATCATCCATGGCGTGGTGCCCTACCGCGATATCATGGAGCTGGTGCATTAATTCATCATCACGCCCATGAGACTTGCCGCCACACTCTTCGCCTTGCTGCTGGCAGCCCCGCTGCACGCCGCGGAGCCGCCGCCAATCCAACGCGGAATCCTCGAAATCGACTTGCACGCCGATGCCACCGCGCGCATCACGCCCGAGGCGCATCCGCTTGATGCCTTGGGCACTACCGATTGGTTCCAAGGCATGTGGCCTAGCGATGCTTCCATGCCTCAGCCGAAGTTTCCGCGGTTCCACGTCGAACCGGTCGAGGCTAACCAACCCGGCGTGCTCATTGCCAAGAAATTTCCGCTCGACGAGGCGCTCGATGTTTGTGAGCCGACGCTGCGCCTGTCGTTGGCAAGCGGCGGCAAGCAGTTGCCGTTTTTCAGCGGCGGCCCGCAAGCCCAGATCGCGTATCGGGTCGGCAATCTGTTGCGCTTGGTGGATACCTCGCAACCCGTGGCACGCGCCTTGGAGATGATCGTCGTCTCGCACCGCTTGTTGTTGCTGCGCGTGCGTCTAGCAGGAGAAGCCGCCGTCACCCTGCGCCTGGATTTGGCTGCAAGCACCCCTGATGCCGAGGCCGGCAACTCCGGCAAAACGCTGGCCGCCCACTCGTGGGTGGTCGGCAACGCCCGCGGTTGGCACGGCGTCGAGTTGTTTGCCGGCCAGACCACGGGTGAGGCGCTCATCGTTGCCGTCAATGACGCCGTCACGCCCGAGGAACTTGCCGCCGCGCTCAGCGCGGGCCGGCAGCAAATGGCGCGCTTCGATGGGCTGTGGGCGGAACTGGCCACAGCCCATGCCATCGCTCCATTCCTGATAGGCAAGGAGACGCCGGAGACTCGCAACCTCATCGCGGCCTGTGTCAACCGCGTGTTGCGCAATGCGCGCGGCGGTGGCTTCCTGCGCTCACCCTCGATGGTGGAGTTCTATGCACCCGAGTGGCAAAACGCCGACGCCGTCTGGGTTTGTTTCCAACCGGCCTGCCGCTATGCCCTGTGGATCGAGCCGGCACTGTGGGCTAACTCGATGCGCAGCTTGCTCGAGCAACAGGCACCCGACGGGCGCGTGCCGCAGTGCGTCTATTCCAGCCATGAACACTGGATGCGCAACTCGCAAATACCTAACATCTCACCCTGCCTGCGCGACTACTATGTGTTCACGCACGACCGCGGATTTCTGGCCGACACCTATCCACGCCTCAAAAACTGGTATGGGTGGTGGCTGGCGCAACGCAATCCCACGGGGGACGGGATCATCGCCGTCGGCACCGACTCGCAAAACCTGTGGGAGGCCATCTGCGAATACAAGGACAACCACACCGATCCCGCCGCGCCGGACTTTCTGGACACCTGCAACCCGCTCACTCGCAGCACGGACATCGGCGCCCGCCCGAACCGCGTCTATCTGCCGGACATCGTCGCCTGCCAGGCCCGCATGGCCGAGGACCTCTCATTCATGGCACAGGAACTTGGCCTGACCGAGGACGCCGCCCGCTTCGCCGCCGAGTATCAGCGGGTGCGCGACTGGGCTAACAAAAACCTCTGGGATGAGGGGACGCGCTTTTACTATCCGGTCGAGCGCGCCACCGGCCGCAAAATCATGAAACGCTCCAACGTCGCTTTCTGGCTGTTGTGGGCCGGCATTCCCGACGCCCGGCAGAAAGACGCGCTGGTTGCCGCCATGTTCGATCCGCAACAATTTTTCACCGCGATCCCGCTGCCCATGATCGCGCTCAACGATCCGAGCTTCAATCCGAAGGTCGGCCACTGGGGCGATGGCTATGTCTGGCCCATCGATGTCTTCCACGCCTTCGACGGCTTGCTGCGCTACGGTGAATGGGACCGCGCGGCGCAATTGGCCAGTCACTATAACCGCGGCGTGTTCAACGCCATGCGCTCCACCTATCAGCCCAACGAGTTCTATCATCACTCCGGCCGTGACGCCGGCAACCCGCTGATGGGCACCGCCGGGTGCTTGCCTCTCACGTTCCAACGCTACCTCCGCGACCATGCCAGCGGCAACGCCCCCGGACAATGGTCCCGCTTCGCCCCTGCCCCATCTCCCGCTGGCGCGCGGTGACGCCGCCACTTGTCCCCTGCATTCGTGTTAGACAAAAGAATTATGATTTCCCGGCGGCGACTGCGGCAAGCAAGGCCTCCACATTGGCCCACGGCACATCGGGTTCGAGGGTGTGAGTGGGCGCGAGCAACAGTCCGCCGCCCTTGCCGACTGTGGCAATCAGGTTTTCAACCGTTTGTTTGACCTGCGCGGGAGTGCCGAAGGGCATGGTCGTCTGGGTGCCGATGCAACCCCAAAACGCGAGCTTGTCGCCAAACAATTCCTTCATGCGCCGCGGGTCCATGCACTCCGGTTGCACCGGGTTGAGAATCTCCACGCCGATCTCTATCAAAT
>JBAXOF010000128.1:0-10220 GCA_037133375.1 Verrucomicrobiota bacterium
TTGGCACCCAAGCCCGGCGCGGAGGTGGCGCTGACTGCGGGTGGCAAACCGGCGCTGATCCTGGGTAAAGCCGGCAAGGGCCGCGTCGCCCTGCTGGCGCTGGCCCCGCTGGGCGAGGATGTCGCGGGGGCCTGGTGGCGCTCCGACGCCGGCGAAAAGATCACGGAAGCCACCTGCCGCTGGCTGTTGAGGCAGCGGTGAAGATGTTAAATGCTGAACTTGCACGTCTCGCCGGTTGGCGATGATCGCTGGTCAGGCATGCTGGTGAATCGAAACACATTCTTCGTAGCAAAGGAACACACACAGGATGACTCGAATTAAAATTACCATGGCCGTTCTGTCTTGGAGCGTTGCCATCTCTCTTGCCTCCGTCGCCCGCGCCGCGGAGCCGGCCAGTGACCCGCAAACCGGCTGGTGGCCGGCCTTTGTCCCGAACGTAACGGTCCCAGGGCCGGCCGCGCCGGTGCCGGCCGGAACCGAGCAACTGGTGTTCGAGGGCGCCGAGTGCGCCGGCATCAGCGGCTGATGCCAGTTGCAAAATCCCGCCAAAACAACACGGTCGCGCTGCGGACAACTTCAGCGGCAAACCACTGAGCCCATTTTCCTATTTAGGTTCATCGGCTCGGACGCCGACTTTCGGATTTGGAAATTGGTAACCCAAGTTTCTCAAAAAAAGAGCCAAAATCGGCTTTTTTCGGGAAAAGCATTCGTAAGTCGTTGATAATCAACGACTGTTTTCTGAATTCAAAATGTAGTGCCTAATTCGTAAAATAATCATTGACTGTTTTCTTCGCCCGCCCGTATTTTTCCCGGCGTGTATTTCCGCACCAAATCAATCAAGGGCACCCCGCTGGTTCAGCTCGTCCAGTCCTATCGGAACGCCGAGGGCCTGCCGCGCCAGCGGGTGATCGCATCCCTGGGTGACGCAAAGCTCCCAGACGCGGAAAAACCGTCGATCGCACAGGCCGTTGAACGACACTTGCAGGGGGATCGGAATTTATTTGAGGCGGACTTGTCCGAGGAGGCGGCCTCCTGGGTGGCGCGGCTGGTTCAACTGGCTGGATCCTCGAAGTCGGCGGCCCCGGTGACAAGCACCAGCCTGGATGGCGTTCTTCTGGATGAAATCCAAACCAGCAACGTCGTTCAACTGGGGCCTCAATTGGTGGCCCGCCAGGCTTGGGAAGAGTTGCGCTTCACGCCGATGCTCGAAGAGCTGGGCTTGAACGCCAGCCAGATCGCCACGGCGCAACTCATGATCGCCAATCGCCTGATTGAGCCCTTGAGCGAGTGGGCGTTGATCGATTGGTCGCAGCGCACGGCGCTCCCAGAGTTGCTGGGCCTGCGGATGACAAAGACCTCCAAAGATCGCCTTTATCGCACCAGCGATGAGCTGCTCATTCACCGCAAGGTTATCGAAGAGAAGCTGCGGGAGAAAGAAGCCGATCTCTTCTCCCTGAGCCGCAGTGTGATTCTCTACGACGTCACCAACACCCACTTTGAAGGACTCTGCCAGAAAAATCCGAAGGCCCGGCACGGCAAGAACAAGCAGAAGCGCAACGATTGTAGGCAGGTGGCGGTCGGAATCGCCTTTGACGAACAGGGATTGCCGCTGGCGCATGAGGTTTTCGAAGGAAACATGGCCGACACGAAAACTCTGGAAATCCTTCTAAATCGGCTTGAGATCAAGGAGGGAGGGCTCAAGCCGGTGGTGATTCTCGATGCGGGATTCGCCTCGAAGTCAAACATCGAGAGGCTCAAGGAACGGGGCTATTGTTACTTGATAAACATTACGAGGGGAAGCCGCGCCAAGCATGCGGAGTCTTTTGAAAAAGAAACCTTCGAGCCATTGCCCGGACGCAACCCGGAACAACAGGTCGAGGTCAAAAAGATCACCGATCCGGAGGACGAAGGGAGCCAGTTGGTGCTCTGCCGCAGCGCGCAGCGACGCCTCAAAGAGGAGGCGATGGTCTCCAAGGCCGAAGCGCGTTTTCTGGCCGACGTGAAAGCCCTGGAGAAACGCGTAAAAAATGGCCAACTCAAGCAAGCGGCCCTCATCGAACGTAAAATCGGATCGCTCCAAAAGAAACATCCGCGCATCCAACGTTTCTATGCCATCAGCCATCGCGACGGCGAGTTGGTGGCTGTGCGCAATCAAGACAAAATAGATGAGGCGCTCAGTCTTTGTGGCGACTATGTCCTCAAGACCGACAAGGCCCTGGGAGCCCCCGAATTGTGGGAGCTTTATATGACTTTGCTAAAAGCCGAAGCCGGGTTTTGCATGCTCAAAGGATCGCTGGGACTGCGTCCGAATTATCATCAATTGGAGGGTCGCGTGGATGGGCATATTTTCATCAGCGTGCTCGCCTACCACCTGCTGAGTTGGGTGCGCCAGCGTTTTGAATCGTGCGGGGACATGCGAGAGTGGACAACGATCCGGCGGCTCCTGAGCACCCACAGTTTGGTGTCCACCTCCCTGCCATTGACCGACGGGCGTATCATCAACATCCGCAAACCGAGCGTGCCGGATGCCCAGCAGGCGCTGGTTTACAAGATTCTGGGAATCGATTGGAAAAGCGCATTCCCGACCGTGAAAACGGAAATGAAATCATAACGACTTTGTAGTGCCTTTTGCCGAAATCGTGCGCTGTAGGCCGGTGGCGGCCAAAAAATAAGAAACTTGGGGTAACCCCCCGGGCGGGGTGCGTAGTCCTCGGTCTATGGCAGCTAAAGTCGCTCTCGGCAAACGCCTCAGACCCCGATGACTCCGCCACGGTAAACCCGCCAGCCCCGGGCGCTCGCTCCTGTTCGTGAGCCTCCGCTACGCTCCGGCTGCCAAACCGGAGCGAAAATCCACCCCCAAATAAAAACTTGACCAAAGAGCAGCAATGCCATTTACATTTTCTAAGGTGTCTCACTTCACTTTTTGGCCGGCGCCTGCTGCACTTTTCGTCCGCCGTTTACATGTGATCCTCGCTCATCAAACCTCCTCGACTCCTTTATGAAAAAGACACTCTTCCTGATCCTATTCCTCCTGGTCGCCCTGCTGGTCTTCGTCGGTCTGAGGCGGCCCGGCATCCCGCCCCGATCGAGCGCCGACACCCGCTCCAGCCAGCCCACTCCGGCATCCCGCCCTCCGGCCCCGGCCCCTCCCACGGCCCCTCCCACGGCCCCTCCCACGGCCACTGCCCGCGCCGGGGCGCCCGCCAAGACGCCGCCAGACGCGCGTTACATTTCCAACGACCCGGGCCAGATGACCTCGCCCTTGGAAAAAATGCTGGCCCGAGGCACGGAACTCGAACGCGCCGATCTGCCGCCCGATGCCCAAGGCCGGGTGAGCCGGGTGCGCATCGTCCAAGTATACGGCTTCAAATACCCGCGGCTGCGGGTTGAGGAAACCTTCAAGCCTGACGGAAAGGGAGGGTTTGATCCGAAGCCCTCGGTCATTGCCATGCCCGCCGATCACATCCTGCTCCATCCCGAACGTGCGTTGAGTGAAGCCGAGGCGCAGGCTTATGCTGGCGCGCTGGGCGGCAAAGTGCTCAAACGCTCCGCGCTTTCCCAAAACCTCCTGATTTCCTTGCCCGAGGCCAAACTCGATTCGGTGCCCAATGCCATCGCCAAACTCGCAGGGCAACCGGGGGTGCGCTCCGCCGAACCCGATTACGTGGTCTATTCGCTCGGAACGCTCCCGACCGACCCCGATTTCTCCAAGCTCTACGGCCTCTATAATACCGGTCAGACGGGCGGCACGAACCGGGACGACATCCATGCGCCCGAGGCCTGGGACATCACCCAGGGCTCCAAAAGCGTAATCGTTGCGGTGATCGATACCGGCATCGATTATACCCACCCCGATCTTCAGGCCCAGATGTGCCTCAATACCGCTGAGGTTCCGGGGGACGGAATCGACAACGACGCCAACGGGTTCATTGACGACGTGCATGGGTGGGATTTCGCCTACGGCACCAACGACCCGATCGACCGCTTCGGCCACGGCACCCATTGCGCGGGCACCATCGGCGCGGAAGGCAACAACGCCAATGGTGTGGCCGGTGTGAACTGGAAGGTCTCGCTGCTGCCGGTGAAATTTCTCAATGACGCCGGCTCGGGAGCCGACTCCGATGCGATCGACGCGGTTCTCTATGCCGTCATGCGCGGAGCGAAGGTGCTGAGCAATTCCTGGGGCGGAGGCGATTACTCGCAGGCCCTTGCCGACGCCATCGAGCAGGCCCACACCGCCAATGTGGTCTTCGTCGCGGCAGCGGGCAACAGCGCCAGCAGCACCCCGTCGTATCCGGCGGCCTATGCCAATGCCAATATCCTTTCGGTGGCGGCCACCGATGCCAATGACCAGATCGCCTATTTCTCGAACTACGACGATGGCACCGGCTGGGTCGATCTCGCGGCGCCTGGAGTCGACATCTACTCGACGATCCCCGGCGGAATGTACGGTTATAAGAGCGGCACCTCGATGGCAACCCCGCACGTGAGCGGTGTGTGCGGGCTGGTTTATGCCGTCGAACCCGGCATCACGGCCGATGACGCGGTCGCCTGGGTCAAGAGCGGGGTGGATGTCAAGCCGGCGCTCTCCGGCAAGGTGAGCACCGGGGGGAGACTGAACGCTTATAACACGCTCTATAACAATCTGAATCGTCCGAAGCTCGCGCTGGTCTCGACCACCATGACCGACACCAACCAGAGCGGCGTCGTCAACCCCGGCGAGACCGTGACCTTGACAGCCGGCTTCAAGGATGTCGGCGACATCGCGGCCTCGGGCGTCACCGCGACCTTCAGTCTCGCGGCTCCCGATTCCAGCGTGACCCTGACCTCGACCACCGCGGCGCTGGGCACCATCGCCCCGCTTGCCACCGGCACCAATGCCACTCCCTTTTCGTTCACAGTCTCCCCCTCGACGCCCACGCCGCACGTCGTCAACTTTAACATCATCTGCACCGATAACGCCACGCCGACTCCCAACACCTGGACCTTCCCCTATCAGGTGACGGTCTATACCGAGTCGCAGATCAGCGGCACGGTGCGCGGGGTGGGCGGCGAACCCGTGGCGGGCGCCACGGTCTCCCATGTCGGGCCTTTACCCGGGTCGGGCACCACCAACGCGCAGGGCTTCTATTCCTTCATGGTTGTGGACGGAGGGCACGACTTGCAGGCGACCAAGACCGGATACAACGCGAGCGCGCACCGCTTGGTCCAGACCCCACCGGCGGCGGCCGGGGTCGATCTGGTGCTCGGGATCTCGAAATTGGTGCCGCAGCCCTGGAGACTCAACGCCTCCACCGGCGCCAACGGCGTAGTCACCATGCCCATTACCCTGAGCAATCCGGGAAACCAGCCCCTGAACTTCGCGGTCCGCAAGATGGACTACGGATACGACAGTAACTTGAGCGCGGGCGGGCCGATCTACAACTGGTATGACATCGCGGCCACCGGCACCGAACTTCCCATCAACGAGGTCGCCTGGAGAAATATCAGCCCTTTCAACTGCGGGCCGTACCCGCTCGGCATGGAGTTTCCATTTTACGAAAACCGGTTCAGTTCGTTCCGTCTCCTGAACAAAGGCCTGATAAGTTTTACCAGCGCCAATCGTAGCGATCAGAGTTCTTACATCACCGATCTGCCCGACCCAAGTGCTCCGGAGAACCTGATCGCCTTTGCCTGGGCTGATGCTATGGATTGGTATCAGGACATTTACACTTTTAGCAACTACCCAGCCACCGCCCGGCGCACCTTCTATAAACAGGTGGACCCGACGACCTTCGTGATCACCCAGCAGCAGTGGGCGAGCGCGAACGAGGACTTGCTCACCAGCCAGGTGGTGCTCAAGAGCGACGGCACCATCCTGCTCCAATACGGCCCCTATAGCGGATGGGATGGCACACCCTATACCCATTATTTCGAAACCCCGATTTATCTTGGCGCGGGCATGCAGGACCAGACCGGCCAGCGCGGGCTGATGCCAATCCTTTACGACGGACGGATCATTCCCAATAACGGCACGGCGATTCGGATGCGTCCGGTGGTCGGGGCGCCCTGGCTGCGCCTGGACAAGGCCGAGGCGACCCTCGCCACCAACGGCGGGGCGGCTATTTTGAACGTCACCTTCGACGCGAAGAACCTGGCCCCCGGCACCTACACCACAAAAATCGTGCTCGATTCCAACGACGCTGGCGGCAACCCGATCGAAATTCCGGTAACGCTCGTTGTGTCGGGCACTGGTAACAGCCTGACATGGAACTCGCCAGTGGCCCAAGCCAACGTCGCGTCCGGAGGCATTTTCACCCTCGACGTGCAGGCCCAGGGGGACTCAGACCCGATAACACAGGTGCAGTTTTACAAGGGCGCAGAACTCCTCGGAACGGCCACAGCGGGTAGCGGTAATCATTACACCTATGTGTGGAGCAATGTGCCGACCGGGCGTTACGAAATATCCTCCGTTGCCACCCATGCCTCGGGTGCCCAGACATGGTCGCCCGTCCGGGTCCTGAGCGCCGGGACCGGCCTCAGCGTCACGATCGACCCCACCGATTACTCGACGAGCGTTCCGGCAGTCACCCGGGACCGGGCTTTGGTCCAGCGATTCGGCTCGCCCATCGTCAACTTCAACACCACCCCGCCTTCCACCTTCGGCCCCAGCGCCAATGACATCGGCAAGGCCGTCGCGGTGGACGATGGCGCCACCCTTCAAATGAGCGGTTTTGCCTTCAAACGGGTGGCGCTCCCTTACGCCATCACCGCCAATACCGTGATCGAGTTCGATTTTGTCGGTTATAAGACTACCGACGGCAATGAGCTCTTCGGCATCGGCATGGAAGACGACAATACCGTGACGGCCAGCCGGATCTTCCAGGTCTGGGGCGGCAGCACGAACTGGGGCAGTCGTCTGACCTACAACACGTATGTGGAAAACATCTACGACAGCGTGGTCTCCCGCTGGCAGCATTACCGGATACCGATCGGGCAATACTATACCGGCACCCAGACCCATCTGGTATTTGTCCAGACAAACAACGGCCCCCAGAGCCTGTTATATCAGTTTGATCCCAGCGCCGCCTGGCGCAACGTGACCGTCTATGAGGACCCGCAATACGCCTCGGATTACACCTACAACTGGACTTTCAACGACGCTTCGCCCTTGAGCGGCCAGGAAATCTGGCGCACCTACCTCACTCCCGGCGACAAGACGCTCTCCGTCACCGCCTCCCTCGGCTCCCTCTCGGGCAGCGCCTCCCGCACTTTTGCGGTCACCGGGGTTGCCCGATTCGGGGCGCGAGTCAACTTCCAGCCTGCCTCCGCCGCAATTCCGTTCGGGTATGTGCCCGACAGCGGGGCGGTCTATGGGGACCGGGGCAATGGGCTCACTTATGGCTGGAACAGCACGAATACAACAACGGCAATCGACCTTTATTTGCTAAGAAGTAAGACACTGGAGAAAGACACCTACATTGGGCAAAGCACCAGCCAGATCTGGGAAATAGCCGTGCCAAACGGCGCCTACTCGGTCCACCTCATGTGCGGTTCGGCCAGAGGCACCAGCAAGAACTGTATCTTGGTCGAAGGCCAGAAGCTCGTGGATGTGGACCTGCCGAATGCGAACGGCGACTATTTCACCGACAGCGTTCGCACCGTGACCGTCACCGACGGCAAGCTCACGGTGACCAGCGCACGCAACAGCGCCCGCCTCGATTATATCGAGATCACGGCGCTGGCCGCCACCCAGACCGGCGCGCCCACGGCCTCGTTCACAGCCACGCCGCTCACCGCGATCGCGCCGTTCACCATTCAATTCGACGCCTCGACTTCGGTGGATAACGGCGGGGCCATCGCCTCCTATGCCTGGGATTTCGGCGACGGCGTCGCCGCCTCCGGGGCGCTCGTCTCGCACAACTACACCCAGCCGGGACTCTACACCGCCACCCTCACCGTGACGGATAACTCCGGCCTCACGGACGTGTGCAGCACCGGCATCAACGCTCTGCCCGCCTCGGCCTGCGCCGTCAGCGGCACGATCGCCGGGAGCACCGCCTCCGTTCTCGTGACCGATGGGGTGCATTCCACCTATAGCACCGGGGGCTCGCCAAACGCCTACACCCTCTATCTGCCGGCTGGAACGTGGAACCTGCGCGCCTCCCTTGCCGGGTTGAGCTTCTCGCCATCCGGGTTCACCAACCCGCTCGCCGTCTCGGGCGCCCGCAACGGGATCAACTTCACGACCGATGGTTCCACCACCTACGCCATCAGCGGCGTGGTCACCGGCCCGGCCAGCCCGATCGCGGGAGTCACCGTCACCGCCGGCACTTCGAGCGCGGTCACGGATTCGAGCGGGGGTTACTACATTGGCAGTCTCGTTCCGGGGACTTATACCGTCACCCCGACCGCGGGGAGCAGCTCGTTTACACCGGCCACACGCAGCGTCACCCTGACCAATGCGGATGCCTCGGCCCAGGACTTTGCGACCGTCCAGGCGCCTCCCACCATTGTCACCCCGGCAGCCATCGTTCCCACTCCGGTGACAGGGACAACGGCGGCGCTGAGCGTGCTCGCGGCGGACAACGACGGCGAGGCGGCCCTCGTTTACACCTGGGGAACCACAGGCGCCTTCCCCGGCCCGGTGACTTTCAGCGACAACGGCACCAACACCGCCAAGAACACCACGGCCACTTTCACCACGGCCGGCAGTTACAAGCTGCGGGCGACCATCACCGATGCCAAAGGCGGCAGCGTCACCAGCGACGTGAGCTTTACCGTCCTGCAAACCGTCACCGGGATTTCCGTGACCCCTGCCAGTGCTGTGCTCGTCACGAATGACACCTGGCAGTTTACGGCTCGTCTCGTCGATCAATTTGGGGTGGCGATGACGTCCCAGCCCTCATCCTTTGCCTGGAGCGTGAGCGGCGGGGGCACGATCGACTCCAGCGGGAATTTCACCGCGGGCAATACTCCAGGCGGCCCATTCGTGGTTACCGCCACCAGCAGCGGCCTATCGGGAACCACCTCCGTCTGGGTCAGCGGCCAGGAGGGGAACTTTTCCCCGCTCGCCGACACGCACACCCGCCAGGATGCCGTTTATGCGGCGCAAAACTACGGGGCCGACCCCGAGTTGCGGGTGGACAACGCGAGCGGCTCAGAACGTCATATCCTGATGAAGTTCGACACCAGCGCTGCCGCCGCCGTGACCTCAGCCGTGGTGCGCCTTTACGCCCCTGTAAACACCATCTCCAGCGGCTCCAACAACATGGATTATGGCACCGTCCAGATCTACCCCGTCTTGGATACTTCCTGGACGGAAGGAAACGGCACGGTGGCGGTGTCGGGCTCGACAGGAGTGACCTGGAACACCGAACCTGCGATCTCGAACCTCTATAGGGGCGATTACCTCGCATTCGCCACTGTTAGAAACGGGACGGGCTCTTATTACCAATGGGATGTGACCCCCTATGTGCAGCTTGAGAAGGCCGCGGGCCGCCACACGGTCGCATTCACCTTCAGGACCACGCGCAAGAGTAATACCAGCACCCCGTATTTTCTGTTTAACTCGAAGGAAGCGAGCTCGAACAAACCCTATCTCGGGATGGTCTATGCGCCGGTTAATGCCGCGCCCACGATCAGCAGCATTGCCGACCAGTCGATTGCCGCCAATGCCAGCACCGGGGCTTTGTCGTTTACGATCGGCGACGCGGAAACGGCCGCCAGCAGTTTGACGGTGACCGGCAGCAGTTCGAACCAAAGCCTGGTGCCCAATGTCAAAATCGTTTTCGGCGGGAATGCCGCGAGTCGGACGGTGACGGTGACCCCGGCAACAAACCAGACGGGCACGGCGACGATTACCCTCACGGTAAGTGACGGGACGCTCGCGACCTCGGGCAGCTTCAGCCTGACTGTCACTCCCAACTACGCGTCGTGGATCAGCGGCTATCCCGGAGTGGGAGCGCTGAGCGGGCCGTTGGACGACCCCGACGGCGACGGTGTGCCGAACCTGATCGAATACGCCCTGGGAACCAACCCGTCGCTGGCGTCGAGCGTGGCCCGTCCGGTGGTGGCCAAGGAAACCGTTTCTGGAACGAACTATCTGACGCTGTCCTACGACAAGAATACGACCCGGACCGACATCACCTACCGGGTGCAGGTCTCGACGGATCTGAGCGCCGGCCCCGCCGGCTGGACCGACGTGACCGACTCTCTCACAGGGAGCGCCGGCAGCATCG
>JBAXOF010000129.1:0-10219 GCA_037133375.1 Verrucomicrobiota bacterium
AAATTGAAAAAGCCGGCGACCTTGCCGGCATCCTCACCAACATCCAACGCGGCGATATCCTCTTTATCGATGAGATCCACCGCCTTCACCCCGCCATCGAAGAATACCTCTATCCGGCCATGGAGGACTTCCGCCTCGACATCATCATCGACTCCGGACCAGCCGCCCGCTCGATCCAAATCAATCTGCCGCGCTTCACCTTGGTCGGCGCCACCACCCGCTCCGGCATGCTCACCGCCCCGTTGCGCTCGCGCTTCGGCCTGATCAACCGCCTCGACTATTACTCCCAAGACGAGCTGGCCCTCATCATCGAACGCTCCGCCGGCTTGTTAGATGTCGTGATCGAACATTGCGGCGCGCTCGAAATCGCCTCACGCTCCCGCGGCACCCCCCGCGTCGCCAACGCCCTGTTGCGCTGGGTCCGCGACTTCGCCCAAGTCCGCGGCGGCGGCTTCATCGATGAGAAAACGGCCGATGCCGCCCTCGCCATGATCGAGATCGACGCCCAAGGCCTCGATGAAATGGACATGCGTTTGTTGGAATCGCTCATCTACAAATTTGGCGGCGGACCAGTGGGTCTCAACTCGCTGGCGGTGGCGGTGGGTGAAGACGCCGCCACCATCGAGGAAGTTCACGAGCCGTTTTTAATCATGCAAGGCTACCTGCAACGCACCCCGCGCGGACGCCTGGCCATGCCCTCCGCCTATCAGAAAATAGGCGCCCCGCCACCGACCCGCCCGCCCGACCCCCAGGCGAGCTTGTTTTGATTGGCTAACAACCTGACAAACCAAATGAATCCGCTCATTCAGGAAACCATCGGGCGTTGCCGCGAGGCCGGCTTGCGCCGCACCAAGGCGCTGGAGGAATTGCTCACCACCCTATTGGAGAGCGCCCGCCCGATGACCCTGGCCGAACTGGCGGCTTCGGCACGACTCGCCGACCAATGCGACAAGGCGACGGTGTTCCGCCTGTTGCAGCGCCTCATCGAGCATGGCATCGTGCGGCGTCTCGGGTTGCACGAACGTGCGGCGTATTTCACCCTGCTGCTGCCCGGCCGACACAACGACTATCTAATTTGCACTGGTTGCGGTAGCATCGAGGCCATCACCGCGCCCTGCCCGGTCCATGAATTGGAGGACGAAATCCGCGTTAAAACCGGCTATCGCCACCTCTATCATGAGTTGGAGTTCTTCGGCCTCTGCCCAAATTGCGAGTGACCGCCGGGCAGGTAGCTGCGACGTCTCGTCGCAGGCCGTGCCGGAGGCGTCCCGCCTCCGGGCCTCTCCTCAATGACAGCATCCCGATTGACGATTATGTCCATAAAGAAGAAACAAGGAGATCTAACATACTAACCCTCGCAGTGCAGGGAGAGTTGTATGTGATCGACCATGACGCGCACTGGATCCGCGAAAGCCGAGG
The DNA here is from genome assembly GCA_037133375.1 of Verrucomicrobiota bacterium. Lineage (GTDB taxonomy): Bacteria > Verrucomicrobiota > Verrucomicrobiia > Verrucomicrobiales > Akkermansiaceae > Luteolibacter. The sequence goes on from JBAXOF010000129.1 coordinate 1,420, forward strand.
TGGTCTATGACTTAAGCGATGCCATATCGATGGAGAAGCGATACTTCACGTCGGATCGAAGCATCCGTTCGTAGGCTTCGTTGATCTGTTGGATCGGGATTACCTCCACGTCGGCGGTGATGTTATGTTTGCCGCAGAAGTCGAGCATTTCCTGGGTTTCAGCGATGCCACCGATGAGCGAACCGGACAGGCTGCGGCGGCCGAAGATGAGGCTGAAGGCGGCAACTGGCAGCGGCCTTTGGGGCGCACCGACCAAGGTGATATTGCCGTCGCGGGTGAGCATATTGATGTAGGCGTTAATGTCGTGCTCGGCGGCAACGCAATCGAGGATGAAGTCAAAGCTGCCCGCATGTTTCTGCATCTCGTTGGCGTTGCTGGAGACGACGACTTCATCCGCACCGAGGCGGAGCGCGTCTTCCCGCTTGTTAGGTGAGGTGGTGAAAACGACAGTGTGCGCGCCAAAGGCATGCGCGAATTTCACGCCCATGTGGCCCAAGCCGCCGAGGCCGACCACGCCGACCTTTTTGCCCTGCGTGACGCCCCAGTGCCGCATCGGCGAGTAGGTGGTGATGCCGGCACAAAGCAGCGGCGCGGCACCGGCAAGGCTGAGGTTGACCGGGATGCGCAACACGAAGCGTTCGTCCACGACGATGCTGTCGGAGTAACCGCCGTAGGTGACGGGTGCCGTTGCGTGTCTGTCGGGAGAACCATAGGTAAGCACCAGACTCTGGCAGAACTGCTCGAGGCCGGCCTGGCAATTGGGGCAGGTGTGGTCGGAATCGACCAGACAGCCGACACCTACCAGGTCACCCGCCTGGAACTTGCTGACGGCGGAACCCACCCGGGTGACCCGCCCGACGATTTCGTGACCGGGCACACACGGATAGACCGTGGGCATCACGTCGTGCCACTCGTCGCGGGCACAATGCAGGTCGGAATGACAGACACCGCAAAACAGGATTTCAATCTGCACATCGCGATCGGTTGGATTACGGCGCGGGATCGAGGCGGAGGCCAGCAGCGAGGTGGCGCTGGCAGCGGAGTAGGCTTTGGTCTTATACATGGCTTTTCAGTTTGCGAGTTTTCATCTTCGATTCTTTCCTTACTATCCCGCTAAGTCATTGCTATTCATTGGGTCTAGCAACCACAACCGGCAAAGGGTGAAGAGGGTATTCATGATGGTTGGCGTTGGGTTCCTGAATGTGGGCCCAACTCGCGGACCCGTAAACTCGCATTTAAAACCTTCGCTAATCAAGCAATTTCCGGGGAGCGACGAAGACCCGCCCATTTTAGGTGATTGCACTCCGAGGTATTGCCATTAGCCTCATGCACATGGCACCCACTGCCGCCATCCAATGATCGTCCGAATTGTCAATCACCCGCGCACTTCCATCAAGATCCTTGGGGTTGCCAGCAGATCCTGTGCATTAACGGTGGCGTTTGGCATGCTGGCACTGGTTGGCGCAGGACCGCCCGCCCGTGCGGACATCACCGTGACCCGCAACCTCGGTGCCAGTGGCAGCGGCTCGTATATCGAAGGGGGCACGTTTTCCTCTTGGTCGTTGGGGGCTTTGTCGGCGGGTTCGTTGTTGAAAAAGGTGGTGATCAATGCCACGCTCGAGAGTTCCAGCAATGGCAATTGGGCCAACGAACTGACCGTGCTGGTGGATCCGACGCCGGGCACCCCGGGCGGCGATTTTGCGCTTCAAATTGGCGGCGGTTACTCGGTTTTTTCAGCAACCACCAGCGTGCTCTGGGCTGGCGGCACCAGCGGTCCTGTCAGCGCGGTGAGTGACACCAAAACCGCGCCGACGGATTTCCCCGCCACCCTCGATCTGAGCACGGCGGGGGTGTTCATTGGCAACGATTACGGCGGCCCCGGCGTCGGTGGCAACTGGTCGGGCACCATCAGCGTCACCTATGCGGCACCAACCAAAGTGGCGCTCAGCTTCAGCAATCTGCCGCTGAGCAAGACCCTCAGTAGCGGCACCACCAATGTGACCTTGGGCGGCACCGTGAGTGGCAGCGGCCCGGTGTATCCTGCCAATGGGGAGGTGGTGCATGTCACCATCAATGGCGTAACCCAGAACGCCACTATCAGCGGAGGCACCGGGGCTTTCACCCTCACTTTCCCCACCTCGGCGATACCCGCCAGCGCCACGCCTTACCCAATCACCTACACTTACGACGGCAATGCCACAAACTTGTTAGGTGCGGTGGACACCAGCACCACCCTGACGATGAGTTCAAAAATCGTCCCCACCATCACCGCCTGGCCGACCCCATCTAACATCACCTACGGCCAATCGCTGAGTGCCTCCACCCTCAGCGGTGGCAATGCCTCGGTGGCGGGCAGCTTCAGTTTCACGATCCCGTCCACCAAGCCGACCACGGTGGGCCCCTGCGTGGCGTCGGGCACCTTCACTCCCGCCAATACCGCGACCTATGCCAGCGTGGTGGTGGCCGGAGTGTTCACCGTCGGGGTCTTGCCACAGGCGTTGAGCGTCGCGTCTGCCGCCGTCACCCCCAAGACCTACGACGGCACCACTGCCGCCACCCTTACCGGCACTCTCACCGGGGTGGTGGCCGGCGACGAGGGCGCGGTCAGCCTGGTCGGCAATGGGATCTTTGCCAGTCCAAGTGTGGGCACCGGCATCGCGGTGAACGCCACCTGCACCCTCAGCGGCGCCCAAGCCGGCAACTACACCTTGACCCAACCGGCTGGCCTAACAGGAAACATCACCCGGGCCGTGCTGACAGTCACAGCTGACAACCTTGGCAGCCTCGTCGGCATGGCGATCCCACCGTTGACCTACACGCTCAGTGGTTTCCAACACGGAGAAAATGCCGCGACGGCGGGGGTGACAGGCGTGCCGGGATTGGCCACCGCAGCGACGAGCGCCTCACCGGAAGGAACCTACCCGATCACCTGCACGGTCAACACGCTGGCGGCACCCAACTACTCGTTCACGGCGGTCAATGGCAACCTGTCGATTATTACCAGCACGTTGTGGGCGGCTGGCACCGGCAGCTGGGACATCAATGCCAGCGCCAATTGGAAAAGCCCCGGCGGCGCAGCCATTCTCTATACCAACGACATGTCGGTGATTTTTGATGACAGCGCGACGGGCACCGGCCCCTTCACGGTGACCCTCAACACGACCGTCCTGCCAACCCGTGTGACGGTCAATAATTCAACCAAAAATTACACCCTCGCGGGCAGCGGCCAGATCAGCGGCGCGGCCGGGTTGACCAAGTCGGGAACCGGCATGCTGACCCTATCTAACACAAACACCCACACTGGCAAGACCGTCATAGACGGCGGCACGCTCGCCATCTATAGTGATGGCTCGCTGGGCGGGATTCCCGCGGCACCCCAAGCCGACAACATCACCCTCCATAACGGTGCCACTCTCAGTGAGATGACGGGCCCTCAGAACACCACCTTGAACGCCAACCGCGGGATCACGCTGGGCAGCGGCAATAACAACTCGGACACGGCATACAGCGGCGCGCTCAGTGGCACCGGTTCACTCACCAAGATCGGCACCGGCACCCTAACACTCAGCGGCAACAACACCTACACCGGCACCACCAACGTCAACACCGGCACGCTCATGCTCAACGGTGCCAACACCGGCACCACCACCCTCACCGTGACCGGCACGGGCCGCCTCGGCGGCAACGGCAGCACCACCGTCACCATCCCGATGGCTCCTCAGGCAAAGAAATTCGTCCGCCTCAACGTCACGGTCACGCATTGATGCACCGTGGGCTCACAATCATCCCCCCTGATGCCGCCCATTTATCCCTTATGAAACGCCCACTCCTACTCCTGGCCTGCTTTTTGGTCGGTTCCTTCCGTGCCGATGCGCAGGTTCTGATCAATGAAATCATGGCTTCTAACGCACGTTCCGTCCCGGACATTGTCGACTTCGAGGATTATCCGGATTGGTTTGAGTTGAAGAACACCACCAACGCGGCGGTCAGCCTCGATGGGTATTTCATCAGCGACAACCCGGCGACTCCATTCAAATGGGCCATTCCTTCCAGCGCTTCGATTCCCGCCAATGGCTACCTGGTGATCATTGCCGATGGTCACGATGCGGCACCGGGGCAGAGTTTTCCGCGCGGCTATTGGCCATGGCTCAATTTCACCACGGAGAAATATCACAGCAATTTCAGTCTCGCGGCTACCGGACAGACTCTCACGCTCACCAACGCGACTGGCCTAAGCAGCGCCACACAGGTAAGCGCCGGATCGGTATGGAAATACAAGGACAACGGCAGTGACCAGAGCACCCAGTGGCGCGCGGGCAATTTTGATGATTCGAGCTGGGCATCCGGGCCTGCGCAATTGGGTTATGGGGATGGCGACGAGAGCACGACCGTTTCTTACGGGCCGGACGCTAACAATAAATATCACACCACGTATTTCCGGCATCATTTCACGGTTGTTGATCCAGCGGTTTACTCGGGTCTAACGATGAGCCTCGTGGTGGATGATGGCTGCGTCGTGTATCTCAATGGCGTCGAAGTCGTGCGACGCAACATGGCCGCGGGTGAGGTGGATTACACGACGCTCGCCAACGTGACCGTGGGTGGAGGGGACGAGTCCGCCGTTTTCACATACATTCTTCCAGCCTCCGGTCTTATCGCAGGCGATAATGTGCTGGCGGTCGAAGTTCACCAGGCGGCTGGCACCAGTTCAGACATCAGTTTTGATCTCGGGCTTGCTGCCACGCTGCATACCAGTGCCACCACGCTTGACCGAGTCACATTCGGACAGCAGGTCACTGACATTTCCTACGGCAGGGACAATGCCAATCCCAACATTTGGAGGCAGTTTGCCGAGCCCACGCCCGGGGCTGCCAACACGACGGCTGTGGTGGATGATATCCGCATTACCGGCAATGACGTCACGGTTTCACTGCCCGCCGGTCTCTATGCGGGCAACCAAACGGTGACGCTGAGTGTCCCGTCCGGGCAAATTCGCTACACACTCAATGGCAGTGATCCGAAGAGCAGCTCGCCGCTATATACCGCACCCCTCAACGTTACCGGCACCACCGTGCTTCGGGCGCGTTGTTTTGCATCGGGCAAAGCTCCCGGCGCGATTGTCACCCGCACCTATCTGTTCGGCGAAACCATCACCAATGTTCCCTACATATCGGTTGTCGCCGACCCGGAGACGCTGTTTGGCAATACGATTGGAATCTACAAAAATCAGCACGAGCCATATGTCGGGAGCGACCACGCGGTTTTCAAAGGCAAGGATGCGCCGGCAAATCTCGAGTTCTTTGCTCCCGGAGGCGCCGCCGGTTTCGCCACAAGCTGTGGCATCCGCATCGGAGGTGAAAACAATTGGCCTCATGCGCAGAAGGCCCTCAATATCTACATTGATAGCAAATACGGCAATGATGTGGTCACCTATGACCTTTTTCCCGGCAATCAGACGTCGAACCACACCAGTTTCACCCTCCGCGATGGGGGTGATAACTGGGAGAGGGAGATGCTGCGCGACGGCCTCATGCCGAAACTCGGTAAGGGTATACTCAAGGCGGACACCTATGATTACCGGCCCAGCGTCGTTTTCATCAATGGGGTTTACTGGGGCATTCATAACATCCGTGAGCGCTGGGATGAAACTTGGTTCTCCGAATATTATCATCTCGCGGCGGACAAAATTGATCACCTGATCTACGGGCATGTCACAGGCCCCGAGATCACGCTTGGGGCACAACTCGGCGACACCAACGACTGGGTCAGCCTGATGACTTTCATGAGCACTGCCGACCTGACCGTTCAGGCGAACTGGGACTATGTCGAATCCAAAATCGACATGGACAGCTTCATGGACTTCATCATCGCAGAGTCCTACAGCAACAATACCAGTTGGCCGTGGAATCGTGAGTTTTGGAGGGACCGGAGTCCGGGGGGCAAATGGCACTGGTTTCTCCCGGATATGGATCGCACATGGGACACGGGCACACTTTCCGGCATACTCGGTCAATTGATGGGCAGCGAGGACGCGCTCGTGCGATTGAAGGTGAACCCCGGCTTTAAACAACGCCTCGCCCAGCGATTTGCCGCCCACGCGGCAGGGACATTTGCGCCTGCGCGTGTCATTGCGACCATCTCTGCCATGGACGCAGAGAATACCGCACTCGTGGCGCGTCATGCCGCGCTATGGGCGCCCCTGGGTGGGATGAGCGTGGGTGGCCGCGCAAGCAATATCCAAAACATCAAAGACTACGCGAACGCGCGTGCCACTAACATTCATGGGGAGGTTGCTTCGGAACTGGGTGTCGGCACAGCGGTGGATCTCACGCTCGGCGTCAACACTCCCGGCGGCGGCACCTTCTTGGTGCAGGGTGTGCCGGTGTCGTCTGCCACTTTCAAAATGTTTCCTAACATTCCGTTCACGCTAACCGCAGTGGCGGCACCCGGATATGTTTTCAGTTCATGGACGGGTGTTGTTGCTAGCGCCAGCAATATCAGCGTGACCCTCAGCGGCGCTTCAGCCATCAGCGCAAACTTCGTCGCTTCAGGCGAAACCACTCTTGGCGGCACCTTGGCTGCCAACACCACCCTCACCACCGCGAATTCGCCCTACAGTTTGAGCAGCGATCTGATCATCCCCCCCGGAGTCACCCTCACGATTCAGCCCGGCGTGATCATTCACATGCCGGCACTGCGCAACATCCGCGTTCAGGGAACCCTCAACGTCTCTGGCACTGCGGCGCAACCGGTGACCCTCAGCGGGCGCAATGGCGAGCGCTGGGGCGGCATCAGTCTCGAAGACGGCAGCGGTCCGTCGAATCTCGCACATCTCATCATTCGTGGCGCGACACGGGGATATGATCCGGTGCTCTATGATCACGCCATCACGGGCCACAACGCCTCGGTCGTCGCCGATTTCATCGACATCAACGAATCCGCACTCACCTTCTATATGTATGGCGGCTCATGCGTGGTGCGGGACAGCGTCTTTTACTCGCCCTACACCGGGGACGGCATCCATGTGAAGAAAGGCTCGGCCCTCATCCAGCGCTGCACGCTGCTGGGAAACAACGCGCCGGACACTGACGCCATTGACTTCGACGGCGTGATGAACGGCGTGATCGAAGATTGCCGCATCTATCGTTTTCAAGGATTCAACAGCGACGCGTTAGACATGGGCGAGGGCTGCAGCAATATCCTCCTCCAAGCCAACGCGATCTACTACTGCAACGACAAGGGTATCTCGGTCGGCCAGGGGTCCACTGTCACGCTGCGGAAAAATCTGATTGTGGGATGCAATCTCGGTGTCGGCATCAAGGACTACGGATCCCATGCCATCATTGATCAAAACACCTTTGTAGGGTGCACGACTAACGGCGTGGCAATCTACGAGAAGAATTTCGGCAAAGGGGGGGGATCCGCCGTGATGACTAATACCCTCATCTCGAAAGCCGCCATCGCCCCGGTGACGGTGGACAGCTTTTCCACCATCAGCACCTCCTACTGCCTCAGCGACACTGTCGCCCTTGGCGGCACAAACAATCTGCTGGTCGACCCTCAATTTGTGGATGCCGCTGTCTTGAATTACCAACTTAAGCCCACATCACCGGCCATTGATGCCGGAGACCCCGCGCACAGCCTGGATGCGAACGGCACCCGCGTGGACATCGGCGCACAATACGCATACAGTCCAGCCGATTATCCATACACGATTGGAGAACGAGTCGTGATCAACGAAATCCTCGCGAACTCCGGGTTGGCCAGCGATTGGATCGAGCTCTACAACCGCACCACCGCCCCCATTGACATCGGCGGCTGGTTTCTCAGCGACGACGGGGCGGATCTTTTGAAATATCGCATCCCTGTAGACACCATCATCCCCGCGCACGGCTACTTGGTATTCTACGAGGACACCAACTTTGGCGCTGCCAGCGTGGATGTTAACAAAATCACTCCGTTTGCCCTCAGCGATGTGGGAGAAACGGTTTACCTGAGTTCTGCGCACAACGACCAGCTTACCGACTATCAGAGCAAGGAGGACGCCGGCCCCAGCATCGAGGGGGAAACCGTTGGCTTCTATTACAAGCCCAGCACCGACTCGTATAATTTCATCCCCTTGAAAACGCCCACCCCCGGCGCTGCAAACAGCGGTCCCAGCGTCGGCCCCATCGTCATTTCCGAAATCATGTATAACCCGGCAGGCTCCGGCACAGGCGACGCAGAATACCTTGAGTTGCTCAACGTCACGGATGCCCCCGTCACTCTCTACGACTCCCTCAAAGCAAAGCCGTGGATATTCAGCGATGGCATAGCTTATGAATTCCCGTCCGCCATTCCGCTCACCATGGCCCCCGGTGAACGCCTCGTCCTGACAAAAAACCTCTCCGTTTTCAACAGTCTCTACGGCGCTTTGGTGCCGGGCGCCACCAGGGTGATTCAGTGGACCTCCGGCAGTCTCAGCAATGCCAGCGAGACGGTGCAACTTGTACGCCCCGGCGCAGTGGATGGGCTCAACGTCCAGCAATATGTGAGAGTGGACAAGGTGGTTTATAGCGACAGTCTCCCGTGGCCTACCCCCCCCGACGGTCATGGACCTTCGTTGACTAAAATTTCCGAGAAAGACTACGGCAACGATCCCATCAACTGGATGGCGGCGGATCCTTCGCCCGGGTCCATCGCCTTCGGAAATCGCTTCGCCACATGGGCCGATCGCTACGGAGTCTCTGGCGCTGGAACCGATTCCGACGGCGACGGCGTGCCCAACCTCCTCGAATACGTTCGAGGCACAAATCCGACG
>JBAXOF010000130.1:0-10182 GCA_037133375.1 Verrucomicrobiota bacterium
TGTCGAGGATGGCGGTATTGGCGGGGACACTGAAGACGACGTTGCCCTTGCCGGGGACGTTGGGGATGGCGCCGTTGGACCCGACCTGCCAGGTCCCCTGCGCGATTGTGGTGTTGCCGCTATAGGTATTGGCACCGGCGAGGTTCTGGATGCCGGTGCCGGTTTTCACCAGGCTCAGGGTGTCATTATAGCCGTTGGCAATCACGCCGGAGAATGCTCCGTTGGTGTTGGTGTTGCCGAGCGTGACGGTGACAGTGTCGTTGGCCGTGTTGCTGTTGCCGATCATGACGCCTGTGCCGTTCAAGGCACCCATCAGGAATGTCTGCGTCGCCGAGCGGGTGTTAGACCAACCGAGGCCCTGGTTCTGCAGTTCCAGCGTGCCATTCAGGGTGATGTCGGCATTTTGCAAGCCGGTGGTGTTGCCGCCAACGCCGATGCCGCTGGCCATGCTGGCGATGGTGCTGGCGGTGCCATTGACGATCAGCGCGCCGGCAAACGTGGAGTTGGTGTTGCGCAGGTTGAGACCCACTCCAGGGGTGGCGTTGTTGACCGTCAGCGTGCCGCTGCCTTTCAGCCCCCCATCGAGAAAGAACCCCGAAGCGCCGAACCCACCCGCTTGGATGGTGATGAAGGAGGATGCGCCCGACTGGTTCGTCACGGTGCTGGTGGCGTTGTTGTTCAGCACGATGTTAGAGTTGGTGACGGTGGAGTAACCGAGCGTGCCGCCGTTGAGGGTGATCGGTTGGGTGGTCACACTCGCGGAGGCCGCGTTGTTATCTAACAATAAAGTCCCGGTGGTGTTCACCGTGATCGCGGAGGCACCCTGCATCGCGCCCGCTCCTAACAACCTTAGCGTACCACCGTTGATGACCGTCGCACCTGTGTAGGTGTTCTGGCTGGCGAGAGTCAGTGTGCCCGCGCCGGTCTTGGTCAAGGCCAGGGTGCCGCCGGTGCCTGAGTTGTTAGCGATAACACCGGCAAAGATGCTGCTGGCATCGTTATTGCCCACCGTCAGGATCTTGGTGGTGCCGACGGCATTGTTGACCACCTTGTTGGTCGTGGAGGCACTGCCCTGGGTGAGGCCGTTGAGCGTCGTGTCGAAGCCGTTAATATCTAACAATGCCGTATTGCCGGCCACATCAAAGACGAGGTTGCCGGCGGGAATCGCGCCCGCAACTCCGGCCCGCAAGGTGCCCTGGGTGAGGGTCGTGCCGCCGTTGTAGGTGTTGGCTCCTGAAAGCGTCAGGCTGCCGGCACCGGTCTTGATGATGCCGGCGCTGCCGGATGAGGTGCGGATGATGCCGGACATTTCGGCGGAGTCGCCGCCCGCGCCGACGGTGACGTTGATCGTGCGGGTGGCGCCGTTGAGGTCGATGCCGTTTTCAAACAGGGTCTTGGCGTTGGCGCTGGCGGATCCGAACTGGAGCGTGCCGACCACGTCGGTGCCCACGACGGAGCCCCACACCTGCTCGGCTAGGGCATTGCCGATGTTGACGGTCAACTGCCCGCCGTTGGCAGAGAAACCGCCGCCGTTGGCGGTGAACTGGAAGGCCGGACTGCTGGTGCCAAGATTTTTGGTGAAAGTCCCGCTGGTTTGCAGCACGCCGCCATCCAACGCCAGAAATCCGCCGCTGGGCAACCCCAGGGTGGCCTGGAGCGCGCCGCCGGAAATGGTGGTCGTGCCGGAGTAGTTGGCAGACCCGGACAGCAACAAGGTGCCGGCTCCGGCTTTGGTTAGACCGGTGGCGGTGGTGCCGTCGCTGATAGAGCCGCCGAGGGTCAGGGTTTTGGCGTTGACGGTGAGTGTGCGCGCGATTCCCGCCGCCGTGCCCAACGACACATTGCCCGTGCCAAGATTGAGGTTTTGCGTGCCGGCAAATGCGAAATCGCCGTTGAGGGTCACGGGGTTATGGTTAGAATTGACGAGGTCGGCGACCGTGCTGTCCAAGGTGCCGCCGCTGATGACCAGCGTGCCGGCGGCAGCACCCAGCGCGGTCGTGCTGCCGAGGCCCAGCGTGCCGGCACCCAGACTCACCCCACCGGTGAAGGTGTTCGCGCCGGAGAGTATCCAAGTGCCCGCACCGTTCTTGGTGATACCGATTGAGCCACTGCCGTCCGCGATGATGCCGGCGAGGGTGTTGGCACCGGTGTTGGAGCCGGTCAGTGTTAGATTTTTGGCTCCACTGGTTGAAGCACTGAGAGTCATGCCCGCGCCACCGGCAAATGCGGCGGTGGAGGATGTGATGAATGCATCTCCCGATACGGTGACGGGCACATTGTAGGAGGCGGCCACCACGTTGGTCAGGGATGAGCCCGTGCCGAAATCCAGGGTGTAGTTAGGGTCGACGTTGGTGACATTCAACTCGACCGTGCCGAGAATCGTGCCGGGGCCGGTGGCACCCGTGGTCTGAGCCTGGGAATATCGCAGGAAAGTGCCCGCAGGGACGCCGCCGGCGAGTTTGGCAAGGCTCTGGTTGGCGACATTCACGTCCAGACGACCGGTCCCTAACAAGTTGATGGCGCTGGTATGGGTGAAGGTGGCGGCGTTGCCGAGACTCAGGGTGCCGGCGCTGATGTTGGTGGCACCCGTGTAGGTATTGGCCCCGGAGAGCACCTGCGTGCCCGCGCCAATCTTGCTGAGGGTCATGCCGGCGGCACCGTCGGCGATGATGCCGGAATAGGTGAATGTGCTGCCCGCCGCCGGATTGAGAGTCAGCGCGGTGACAGTGCCGGTGTATCCCGTGGTGATCACGGCCGCGAGGTCTCTGGCGGCACCACTCGCTGTTAGACCGCCAAACGTTGGCGTGGCCTGACCTGTGATGTTCATGACACCCGCTCCGGTGGTATCCAGCGCGCTGTTCTGAAGCGTTAAGTTGTTACCCAGTTGCAGGATGCCGGCGCTGATCTTCGTCGTGCCGGTGTAGGTGTTGGCACCCGCCAGAACCTGAGTGCCGGCACCGGCCATATCGAGGTTGATCACGCCGCTGATCAGGCCGGTGAAGGAGCTGCTGCCGGCGATGTTCAGGGTGAGTGTGGAGGCGGCGGCAGTGTTGCTGTTTTGCAGCGTGCCGTAACTGACGCCCGTCACGTAGTCGCCGAGGGATGCGAGTTGTTGACTGTTGCCGTTGAGGTCGACCGTCGCGCCGGTGGCAATCGCAAGCGCAGTGGAGGTCGGCAACAGATTGTTGTAATACGTGGCCATCGTCCACGCGTTGGCCGCACCTATGTCGTGCGGAACACCGGAGGCTGGCATGAGTATATAATTGGCCGGGGTTACGCCAGCCCAGGTGTAGGTGGCAGCCGGGCCGTTGCCTTGTGACACGGCCGTCCGGTCGTCGATCATACTCCAGGCGGAATTGTCGTTGCTGCCCTGGACGCTCCATTTGATAGGGTTGCGGCCCGGCGCGCTGTCGTTGGCCGTGGCCCAGTTGTAGGCATCCAAGGTGGTCACCGCGCCGTAGTCGAAGGTGATGGAGTAGGGCACACCGTTTTGGCCAAACTTGGTGCCCCTGTTGTTGTCGTTGGCGTTGGCCCAGTTTTGTTCCCCGCCCCCGTTTACCGGCGCTCCATAGCCGGTGGTGGCGGGTATCCAAACGCCGTTGCTGTAGAAGTGCAGTTCGCTGAATTGGTTATACCCCTGGTTGCCCTGGTTCGCCGTCGCCGTGAACCGGTAATAGCGGAAACTTGGCGCGGAAGCGGCCGAAAACAGGAGAGTGCCGCCGGTGACGGCAGTCGCACCGGTGTATGCCTCCGCGCCTTTGAGCGTCAAGGTGCCCGCGCCGGTTTTGGTTAGGCCGGCGGTGTTAGTGGCAGAGATGCTACCGGCGAGAGTCACGGCTTGGCCGTTGGTGTCCAGCTTGATGGGGGTGGTGCTGTCATTGATGCGCGCGCCCCAATCCACGGTGGCATTGTTGAGGGCGCTGCCGAATTGCAGGGAGCCGCCGCCAAAGGTGATGGCGCCGCCATTGCCCAAGGCGGTGGCGTGGTTTGCCTGGAGAATGCCGTTGGTGATATTCGTCGTGCCGGTGAAGGTATTGGCACCGGCGAGCGTGAGTGAGCCGTTGGCATTATTCTGGGTGATGGCGATTGTGCCGCCGGTGTCACCATTGCCGATGATGCCGCTGAGGATGAGACCGCCTGCCGCCGACCCGAGATTGGAAATGGTCTGGATATCACTCACGGCGCTGGAGGTGATCCCGCCGGTGATGGTGAGTGCTTTGGTGGCGGATGCGTTGGTGATGTCGAGGCCGCCCATGAGCGCAAGCGGAACGGCGAGGGTGTCGCCAAAGCTGCTGCTGGTTTGATGGATCTGGGAATTCGCAACCCCATTGTCCAAGGTGATGACCGCGCCACCCGTGCTATTGAGGGTCCAGGAATTCGATCTCGTGATAGAGTCGCCAATTTGGATGATGCCCAAGGTGACGTTGCTATCGACCGTGCTGATCGAATTGCCGGTGATATTGAGCGTGCTGAGGTCGAACGTATCGCCCGCGGAAAAGATTTGCGGGTTGTTGTTGGCCCAGTTAAGCCCGGTGCTCCACAGGCCACTGGAGCCGGTAAGCACCCCGCTGGCGTCCCAGACGTGGGTGATGATGGCTGGTGCCGAGGGCGCCGCCATGAGCGTGGCGATGGCAATGGCGAGGCGGCGGGCGGCGGGAGTGCCGGTGCGGACAAGGCGGAATGCGCATCTGGATTTCATGGGGGGGTGTTAGGGTTAAAGAACGGGCTGAACCATGTTCGGGCAGCAGTGTAGCATATTGGCGTTTCGGCGCACGCGCAAAAATTATCAACTCCCGCTTCGATAGCGGCGGTTTTCAACCGCCATGCCCGGCACTCATGGAACGGGACCAGCCTAGTGCCGGCCACAAGAGGGGCTGAGGAGGCCTCGCGGCGGGACGCCGCAATCACGGCCTGCCGCAGGACGCGGCAGCCACGTTGACCGTGGCGGCGGTTTGTAACCGCCATGCCCCCATCCACCCGACGCCAACACAGCCCCGCCCCCCCGAAGAAATCCCGGTTATTTTCAGTCTAACTGTCCGACTCTGCCGCGCGCCTTGGTCAACGCAGTCGCAACCACTCTGACAATATCTAGCAACCACAACACGAGGCCGGCCAGACAAACCCAGGCACCCGTGCGCAGGACGATGAGGCCGCTGACATCGCCCGTGCCGCTGGTTTCCATCATCTGGGTTAGGTCGGCGGCGCGAATGGCCATGTCGGCGAGCGGGCTGAGCAGGATGCCCACGGCAAGGGCCATCCACCAGCGGGCCACCGTCAATGGCCGGAGCCACAGGCACCCTAGGGCGATGCCGAGAATAACACGGGCGGCGCGGGTGGCCCACATGGCCACGGTTACAAGGGTGAATGTATCAAAACCTTTGATTTCAATAACCGGTAGCCAAGTGGCGCGTAACAACAACCCAGCGGCACCAGCCAGCAACAGGCACTCCGGAAGTTTTCTAACAAGCATAAAGTGGCGGAGAGTATGCATCAACCGTGGGTTTTGCGGTGGATTCCAAACAGGGCGAAGCCATAGCACAAGCCGATCCAAGCGATCAAAATCCAGGCGGCGACCACCGCCGGGAATGTGAACAAAAACGGCGTACCCTTGCTGTAACGGACGTCGCCACGGCTCTCCACCGTGTCGCGCTTGCGCTTGATCTCCGAGCCGCTGGCATCCGTGCCCGCGACTTCCCAAACTTTCTTGTGCTGGCCGAGGCGCTCGGCGCGCACCGCAAGATTTTGCCAGGACGTGTTGACGTAGGATTCGCGGTCGAAGGACTCCGAGAGTTTGGACCCATGGGCGGACCAGGTGATATCCTCGGGCTCCGCCGCGCCTGTTAGAAAGACCGGCTGCTTGGTTAGATTAGTCACATAAGGGGTGGCCCGGCCGTAGAGGTTGGACACATCGATGACGCGCTGGCAAGCGTGGCTTGGGAACGCGACGGAAATCGCGCGCACCAAGGGTGACATTTTCGGCAGGGTGACCACATAGCCGCCAAACAGGATTTGCGGGATAAGCAACAGCGGCACCCACATCACCGCCTGCGTCGGGGAACGGACCCAGGCGGACACCGCCAGACCCAGGCTCACCCCCACCAATGCCGCGCCGAAAAACGCCAGCACCTTGAGCAGCACACCTATGAACAGCACGCGCCACGGAGCGATCGCTGGGTATGTTAGAGCCTGGCCATCCGCTCCGAGCACAGGCATGCCCTCGGCATTGTTGATCGGACGCGCACCGGACTCGATGAAGCTATCCTCCATGACCAGCCACTTGGCGGCGGTGACCGCCAGCCAGACCGGCGGCGCGGCGCAGAAACATTTGACCACCCCGGGGGGCTTCGGGACTTGGGCCTTGGTGGCAGGGGCTTTGGCGTCGTCGTCGCCGACGGCGACAAACGCATCTGCAGCGCCCCCATCATCCAAGGATGGGGGCTTGGGGTAACGACCTTCCTGGATGAGGCGCATCACATACAGCTCGCTGAAATTTTTGGCATCGAAGTTAATCGGATGGATGGCGTGGCCGAGTGGGATGATGATAAGCAACAACAACATGCCCTGGACACAGGAAATGAAACCTTGGAAGGCGAACTTGGAACTCAGATAGACATTGCGCCCAAGCCCGCAGATTTGTTCCCGCTTGACGATGGGAAGTTCCCCAATAATTTGCTGCGCCCCGTTGCTGCAGCCGAACCACATGGTGGCGATGAGGCCGAGAAACATCCGGAACCCGAACTCATCGGAGACCAAGGCAATGAGCAAACTAATGAGAATGACCTGGCAAAACAGAAAGGCCAGGTTGAGCCAATCCGCACCGAGAATTTTCCACTGTCGCACCAGCAGGGTGACAAAGCGCGCAGCGGCCGAAACGCGTTTTACCCGGCCTTGCGGCAAGCCCGGCGCATCCTCCCCGATGCCGGTGATGCCCGGCGCTTGATGACCCGGCCAGGCCTTGAATTCCGCTTCCCATTGCGCGGCGCTCTTGGTGCCCCGCAACACTTCCGAATAGATTTTTTCCAGCGGGGACTTGGTGATGCCTAACGACGACCGGCTGCCGGTGTGTGACTCGCTGAGGTCCGCCGCCCGCTTGACGAAAAAATCCCGCGCCTGGGCGGAATTGCCCTCAAAAATGACCCGCCCGCCGTGCACAAACACCAGCCGGTCAAACAGATAGGCCTTTTGCAAAACATGGGTCGTGCACACCACCGTTAGATTCGTCAGCGTCAGCGATTGCAGCAACTCCATCAACGACTCCTCGGTGGCCGGATCAAGCCCGGAAGACGGCTCATCGAGAAACATAACCGAGGGTTTGGACAGTAGCTCGATGCCGATGCTGACGCGCTTGCGCTGGCCGCCGGATAGATGATAGACGCGCTTGTCGGCGTGCTCGGTTAGACCCAACAACTCGATGGTGCGCTCGACGAGCGCCTTGCGTTGTTTATTCTCCAGCCGCAAGCGCAGGCGGGCGGCTAGATAGAACGCGTCGCGCACCACCAACTCGGGGTGAACAATGTCGTCTTGGGGCACATAGCCGATGGCACCCGGGCGGAGTTTGTTGAGCAGCGAGTTTTCGATACCGCCGATGGTGACCTTGCCCTGATCGGCCGGGCGGATGCCGCAGAGGGCGTTGAGCAAGGTGGACTTACCGGAGCCCGAGCCGCCGAGGATGCCGATGAAATCGCCGGTGCCGATGCGCAAGCCGACGTCATTGAGGATGCGCAAGGGGTTGCCGGTTTGGCGGTCTTTAACGACCACTGCCAGATGCTCCGCCTCGATGCGTCCGGAATCGGAATGATCGACCCGCTCGATTTGCGCCCCGCGGAACTCGAACACGTAGTCACCGATCTTGAAGCGGTCGCCGAAAATGAGCTTGGCCCGCGTGAACGGCTCACCATTGAGCAACGTCTCGGTGGAGCTGTGGTCGCTGAGCATCCAGTCGCCATTCTCAAGCTCGAGGCGGGCATGGAGTTTGGAGATGGTGCGGTCTTGGGCGTCGAGGGCAACGTGCATGGTCGCAGGGTCGGCGGCGTCGCCCGGTCCGCGCCCAAACAGATAGGCATGAGCGGAGCCGAGGGCAAACCCCTCACACGGCGTGTTGCCAAGCACCGGCGAGTCCCACTTCAAGGAGAACGCGAAAGTCAGATCCTCGAGGGCAAAGGCTTCCCCGGGTCGCAGCGCTTGGCCGCGGCTGCGTGGGGCACCGGCCTCGCGCCATGTCAGGGTGCGCAGCGCCGGATCCCAATCGATGAGCAAGTCCGGGGCCGGACCTGGAGCGCCGACCAACCCTAACACGATAGCCCGTTGTGCCAGGCCGGAAATCCCGTAGGAGCCCTTTTCCAAGCTAAAACGGCGGACGCCCGAGGCCTGCCTGATAATGAGTTCCGCCTGCATAAGCTGAGGGGAAAATGCTCAGCGCGCGCCCGGGCCCATCACTGGCCGATCCAGCGGGATATCGTAAGCGGGCTTGGGTTTTTCCCGCACTGGCGGCGGGGTGGGCTTGACCGGTTGGGGCGGTGCCGGATTATCCTTTGCGCCCGGCGGCTCGGGATCGCTGAGACTGACCCTGGACGAATCGCCAGCGGCCACCTTGGGCGGCTCAACGGCGACCGGTTTGGGTTCCCAATTATCCGACTTGGCAAACTTCCACTCGCCCTTGAGGTTGGCGGATCCGGTCCAATACAGCGTGCGCCGCGTGCCGTTGACCTCCTTGAGCACCGCCTTGGCTTTGCAACTGAACGGCCTCTCAAACGACGGTATTGTTAGATCGGCGGTGCTAAAGCTCTCGACCGTGGCACCTTGAACCTGTTGCCGCGCCGCCTCCTTGAGTTTGGAGCCTTCCAGATCGAGCGAGCGTTCAATTTCACTCACGCTCGGCATCTTGACCGCCTCGGATTGTTTGACCTTCGCCTTGGCCTCGTCGAGTTCCGCCTTGAGGCGCGAGACCTCCGTGTCGAGTGCACCCTTGAGGTTGGCGATTTCCTCTGCGAGGCGGGAGTTCTTGGCCAGTGCCTCGGCCAGTGCCTTTTGCCCTTCACGCATTGCGGACGGATCCTCCGAGTTGCAGGCCGGCAACAGCAGGCAAGCCATACCGATGGCAAGGGCAAGGATATGATGGCGAAGTTTCATGGCAGGACCGGGCAAGCCCGTTGGCAGCGATGGGAATTATTTAGCTTCCTTGACGCAAGCGACCACCGTCTGCGCGGTGAGTTTAGCCATCGCCTCGACGCTGTCCTTGGACAGGGCTTTGCGGAGTTCGACGTTGACGAGTTTCTCCAACTCGGTCATCGAGTCGGAGAGCAACTTGACAATGCCTGTGTTAGGCAGGCCGGTGCCGTCCAGGTCGGCTTTAAGTTCCTTGACCAGCAGCGGTTCGCGGAGCAGGCCGCCGGTGCGCTCGTTGTAGTGATCCCTAACCAAGCTGGAGGTGTAACGGGCACCTTGCAACCAGCCCGCCGCGTAGAGGATTTTGCGCACCGGGGCTTTACCGCTGGCTCCCGACTCGCGTTGCAGCACGGCTTCGATATCCTGTTGGAGGTAGCCGAGTTCAAGGAACACGCGGCCCCACTCACCGCGAGTGGCGAACGAACGCACCATCTTGGCCCGCCGCAAATCCGCATCGGTGACACCGAGCTTCTTGCCGAGCTTTTCGATGTGATCGGCACAGGCATTGAGCTTTTCCGCATCACGGGCCTTGATGGCCATGACCCCGTCGCATATACGGAAACCTAACAACGCCGGGATGGCCACCTTGGTGTCCTTAACCGTGTCTGGGTCGATGTTCACCTCGGTGCGGTTCATCACTTCTTTCCATTTGATAGTTTCCGCGCCAAGGGCGGAATCCAGCGCGATGAACTTGTCGTAGGGATTGGGGCGAATCATATTTTCGCCGGTGCTCACGGTTTTGGAATTCCTCAGTGCCTCCTTGGATGACGGCTTTTTCTCCGGGCTGTCCTGGCCAATGGCGAGAGGAAGGACCAGACTCGCGGCAATCACGGAGAGAGCGAGCAGGCGGGCGGAACGCAGGTGGTGGAGGAGCTTCATGACGGTTGAATGCAATTAGCCGACCGCGTGCCCGCTGGCAAGCGAAATCTGCCCGACTGTTTGGAATGCGCCTACGTGCAGAGCGCGCTCTTCGTAGGCGCGCTGGTGACAGCGCGGGGGCTGATGGACCGCATTCTC
>JBAXOF010000131.1:0-10159 GCA_037133375.1 Verrucomicrobiota bacterium
CCGTGGGGGAAATTTCCGCTGCCAGCAGCCACGGAACCTGCGGGCAACCGCGAACGGGGTGGCGAGCCCGCGCCGCCCGCCGCTTATGTCTGGCCCGAGGCATTGGTGTTTGTGGGTGACGATTGCAGTCTCTATCGGCCAGCCGCGCCTACCGGCAACAGCTATGACAGCCTCTCGGTCACGGTTTTCAACCCGCGCGATTCACGGGCCTTTCCTGAACACGACCTGCCCTCACCGATGAAAGTGGGCCGCAAGCTCTACGCATTGCAGCCGGCCAAACCCGGCGTGGTGCCGCGGCCACTCCTTGATGCCGGCACCGGCGCGCTCGGCTCGCCTGCGGTCTCCTTCGATGGCCGCTGGATTTATTTCTCCATGGCTCCCGCCGGCGAGCCGTTTTTCCATATCTATAAAATCAGCGCCGCGGGCGGAGCGGCACAAAAACTCACAGACGGACCGTTCCACGACATCGACCCCTGCGAATTGCCTGACGGCAAGCTCGTGTTCACCTCGACCCGCATCGGGACTTTTGAGGAATACCACAACACGCCCTCGCGCGCCCTGTTCAAAATGGAAGCCGATGGTCGCAACATCACCCCTCTAACCCACACCATCATCTTCGACAACGAGCCCGAGGTGCTGGCGGACGGACGGATGCTCTTCATCCGCTCCGACAATTTCTTCGGTCGCGGCAAGGTGGAAACATTGCTGCACGCCATCCATCCCGACGGCACGGCCGGCTTGACCGAGTTCGGATTGGATCTCGGGCCGGAATACGGCAACCGCCTGCGCGCCTTTAACTGCGGCAGTCCGGCACCCATGCCCGACGGCCGGGTTGCCTTCCTAACAGAATCCGGGATTGCGGTCGGCACTCCCGGATGCACTGCGGCGCAACTGCGCCACTTGCAAGTGGCGGCCGGCGATGTGGCCGCGCTACCGGATGGGCGCTTGCTGTGCACGGTCCCGGGGCGTCTGGCCTACACGGCGGCGGGTCGGCGCGGCGGCGTGGGCAGACATGCCACCAGCTACTCCAAGATCGTGATAGCCGATCCCGCTCAAGGCGACAACAAGGTGGTGACCGTCTTTGATTCCAACAGCGCGCCGGTGCATTCGCCGGTATTTCTGGGCCCGCGCCCGCGCCCGCCCATCCTGCCTAACACGGTGGACCCGCGTCAGGCCGCCAGCCCGCATCCCACCGGCGTCTTCGTCTGCCAAAACGCCCGCTTCACCAAAAACACCAACGCCGGCTGGCCTCACGTCCGCGCCATCCGGGTGCTGGCCAGCAAGGGACTCACCCTGCGTTCTTCCCATTCCTATATCGTCCATGCCGGCAGTGAAGTCACCGAACTCGGCACCGTGCCCCTCGCTGCGGATGGCTCCTTTGCCGTCGAGGTGCCCGCAGACACCCCCATCGCCTTCCAGGCCGTCGATGCCGAAGGGCGTTCGGAACTTAATGAAATGTCCTGGATCTATGTCCGGCCCGGAGAAACCCGCAGCTGTGTGGGCTGCCACCAACCCAGACAAACGGCCCCCGCCGTCCCGCTCAAAAGCGTGCAGGCCCTGCTGGTGAAACCCCTCGAGTTGTTAGGGCGGGGGCAGCCGCACCGCTTCCGTGGCAACAACGCGGCGGTCACCGGCATGACCGAGGTTCAATTCGATCGCTTCCGCGAGGTCGCCGGCATCAACCGCCACAGCGATAGCGCCGACCCCTCGGCGACCGGCGCCCAGGAAGTCGCGGCGCTCAGCGCCGGGTTGCTAGACCCCGACGCCAACCTCAGAATCAGCGCCGCCCAACGCCTCGGACTCTTCCGGCAGCGCAGCGCCGCCCCGGCACTGGCAACCTGTTTGCGCGATGACAACCGCGAGGTGCGGGTCGCGGCGGCCGTGGCCCTCGCGGCTTGCGGTAACCGTGAGTCGATCCCTCATTTGTTAGATACGTTGCTCGATGCCGATCCGCTCGCCGCGCAGGCTGCGGCAATGGCCTTGGAAAACCTAACGGCTCATCCGCAACCCTTCGATCCTTTCGGTGACAAGGTCGCGCAAACCCGCCAGGCGGACGCATGGCGCGACTGGCTGCAACAGAATCCTTGGGATGTGTTGGAAAAGGCGTTGGTCACGCGCCTCTCCGGCGATGACCGGGATGATGTCCGCAAGGCGGCCGTCGCGCTGGGCCATACCGGAGGCAACGCCGGAGGTGCCGGCCTGCGCGACTACGTGGTACGCGAAAGCACGCGCAATCCCTATCCGCAATGGTCCAAGACCCATCGTGGCGACAACGCGCGGTTCAACTCGTTAGATGACGCCAATCCCCGCACCTTGCAGGCGGCCGTCCGCTCCCTGGGATGGCTCTGTGTGGCGGATTCACCGCAATCGCCCTCCGCTGCCCTGCCATTACTCGCCTTAATCCTCGAACAAAATTCCGCCCCGGATGCAGCCAACCTGTTTCTAGCAGAAGCGGCGGTGCAGGCCCTCGGCCGGATCGGCACGCCCGGTGCCATGACAATATTGATAGATACTTTTTCAAGACTGCCGGATTACCCCAAATACACCCAATGGTATGGCGACCACGAGGCGCTCATGGCCTGCCACGCGTCCCCGGTGCATTCCTCTATCATTGAAGCACTCGACGCTAACGGTTCCACCGGCGCAGTCTCCATTGTGCCGGATCTCATCCGCTCCGTGCCGACCGATCCGGACCGGGCGCTGTTGCCCGGCAACGATGATTACGAGACCTTGGTGGGCCGGGTGATCCGGCGCAGTGGCCAGCAAGCCGCGGTCAGCGAAGCCTGTCTCGCGCTTCTTGGTGATCCACAGGCGACCCGCCAACCCGACCTTGAAAAGGCGCTTGCCACCACCCACCCGTCGTGGGCCGGCACACCCGACCCGCAAAACCGCGCGGCCCAGATCCTCTCGCTCGTCTGTCGCGACCCCGCCTACCAACCGCGCCTCAGGCAGGCCTTGGAACGCTATGCGAAAATGCCGGTCGATATTCCGCGCGTCTTCGACACCGGCATCCCGGTGGTGACCCGGTTGCCAGCCCGCCATTGGGTGTCCTTCTTCCTTGCCCGCACCCTGGGCAACCTCCGCGACACACGCTCGGTGGCAACCTTGGTTGAATTGTTAGACAAGTCGCCGCCAGAGGCGGCCGCCGGCCGGCCTGATCCCCTCGGACCGGGCGTGTTGTTTTTGCACAACGATCTAACCCCATGCTGGCGCGCGGAGCTGGCATGGGCGTTGGGACGCAGCGGGGATGCGCGGGCGCTGCCGGTCTTGCTCAAAACCATTGCCAATCTCGACAATGCCACCGACACCCGTTACGCCGCCGCCATCGCCGCCAGCCAACTCGCCGATGCCGCCGGCCTGGCCGCACTCCACCGCTTGGCTCAAGACTATCCGGAAGTCTCCGTGCGCCGCGCCTTGCTCACGCGATAAGGGCGCGTGGTCGCGCTATACCAGCCAAATTCGCAGCCTTAGAATTTGTCCCACACATCCTGTCACCCAGACTCCGACCCTGCTCTGCTGCCGGATTTTCCCGATTTTCTTGCCTTTCCTGCGGGTATCAAATGGCTTGCCAACGGGGGCCGGGGTGCCTACCCATGGGGCGCGGGCTCCACCCCGGCTCTAACAACCTTGTTGCGCAAGCGAAACCTTACACACACATCTTTCCCCATGACTCAGCCAGCATCCAATCCATCCGTCCTGTCCCGCCTGGCGGTGTGCAGTTGGTCGCTGCGCCCCGGCGATCCGGCCGGGCTGGCGCGCCAGTTGTCAGACATTGGCATCCCCCGCACGCAGCTGGACCTCGATCCACTGCGGGAGAATCCCGCAGTCTGGGGCGATTTGCCCAGGGTATTTGCCGATGCGGGCATTGCGGTGGTTTCAGGCATGTTTCGCACGGTGGGCGAGGACTACACGTCGCTGGAAACCATCCGTCTCACCGGCGGCTTGGTGCCCGATGGCACCTGGGCCAAGAATTGGGAAAACCTCCAGCTCACCGCCAGCCATGCCCAACAACTGGGTTTGGATATCGTGATGACGCATGCCGGCTTCCTGCCGCATGAGCCGAGCGATCCGGCGTTTGACACAATGCTCGGGCGGATGCGCCAGGTGGCGCGGTTGTTCGCCGACCACGGTCTCACGCTCTGCTGCGAAACCGGTCAGGAAACTGCGGCGGCGTTGGTATGCTTCCTTGATCATCTCGCCGAGCCGAACGTGGCGGTCAACTTCGACCCGGCCAACATGCTGCTCTACAACAACGGCGATCCCATCGCGGCACTCCGCACCATCGGCCACCGCGTGCAGTCTTGCCACCTCAAGGATGCCAAGGTCACCCAAGTGCCCGGCACCTGGGGTGAGGAGGTGCCCGTCGGCACCGGCCAAGTGGCTTGGCCCGCATTCTTCGCCGTCATGGCCGACATCGACTATCGCGGCTACTTCTGCTTCGAACGTGAAGCCGGCAGCCCACGTGGTGCCGACATCGCTGCCGGCCGGAAGTTTGTCGAGCATCTGTTAGCCCCCCCACCAACATCATGATCAACGTCGCCGTCGTCGGCCTGGGCTGCATGGGCATCACCCACCTTAAAGCCTACCGCGCTCTCCCTAACGCCCGCATCGCCGCACTCTGTGATGCCGTCCGCCTGCCAGTCGATGGCGTGTTGGCCGCCACCGGTGGCAACATCGGCAATGACGACAGCCTGACGTTCGATATGACCCAGGTGAAGGCAACCCATCACCTCGACGAATTGCTCGCCGACCCGTCCATCGACTTGATTGACATCTGCGTGCCGACGCTGGCGCATCCGCAACTTGCCATAGCCGCGCTCAAGGCCGGCAAGCACGTCATCTGTGAGAAACCGCTGGCTCGCACCGCCGCTGCGGCGCGTGAAATCGCGGAGGTGGCGGCCACCGCCAAAGGGTATTTCATGCCGGCGATGTGCATCCGTTTCTGGCCCGAGTATGTTTGGCTCAAGCAGGCCATCGCTGCGCGGACTTACGGCCGGGTGCTGGCCGCGCGCTTGCGCCGCGTATCCGAGCCACCGGCCTGGGGGCGCGAGCATTTTTTCGACGGCGCGAAGTCCGGCGGAGCCATCCTCGATCTGCACATTCACGACGCGGACTTTGTGCAATTCTGCTTTGGGCGTCCACAGGCGGTGTTTGCCCAGGGGTTAGCGCATTACAGCGGGGCGATTGACCATGTGATGGCGCAATACCAAGTGGCGTGTGGCGCGGCGGTCTCCGCGGAAGGAAGTTGGTTGATGGGCGACGGCCAGGGATTTGAAATGGCTTTCACCGTCATTTTCGAGAACGCCACGCTCGACTTCAACAGCAGGCAAGCCAGCGAAGGCTTGCGTCTGTTTGAGAAAGGCCAAGCACCACGCACCCTCAGCGTCGCGCCCGGCGACGGCTACCTCGCCGAACTCAGCTATATGCTCAAGTGCATCACCGAGAGCACCCCCCCCGCCATCGTCACCGCCAGCGACGGTGCCAGCGCAGTGGAAATCTGCGAAGCCGAAGCAGAGTCGGTTAGAACAGGGCGGCTGGTGGCATTGAAATAACATTTTCCTCACACAGCCACTGCCGGAAGGCGGGATGGTTGGCGAGGTCGTATTGGAAGCAGCGGAAACCGTGGGCGCGGCCGGTGGCGATATTTTCCGCCAGATCGTCGATGTAGAAGGTGGCGGCAGGGTCGAGGCCGTGGGTGGCGATGGCGTGCTGATAGATCGCGGGGTCGGGCTTGATAGCACCAACTTGGAACGAGAGGACGGCGGCGTGAAAGAGGGAAAAACCGGGGAAAAACTCCAAGACCCACGGGCAGTGGAGGGCGTTGGTGTTAGAGAAGAGAATGAGCCGGTGACCGGCGGCGGCGAGTTCGCGGACGGTTTGCGACATCGGCAGGTTGGGGGTGAAAATGTGACACCAAGCGTAGCGGAATTCGTCGGGACTAGCGTCGCTGCCGAGCACCTCCAAGGCCCATGCGATGTAAGCATCCGGTTCGATGGCACCGGTTTCAAATTCATCCTTACGCTCCAACAGCACCCCCAGCCGGACATGGGCGGCCTCACTATCCGGTGGCAGCAGGCGGGCCAGCAACGACTCGAAATCAAAATCCAGCAACACGCGGCCGATATCGAAGAGGAAGGTCATGGGAGAGACTGAAGAGTTTGAGACAGAAGACAGAAGACCAGAGGAAGAATGGGACTCATAGGACGAATAACTGATAACTGATCACTCTTTTCTTGTGTCTTGCGTCTTCAAGTCTTGGGTCTTCTCCAGGATGCAGCGGGCGGCGACGATGGCCCCGGCATTGCGGTTGTGACTGGCGAGGGCGTGTTTCATCAAACGCCAGGAAGCCGCGCCGGCGGCGAGGATGGCACTGATTTTGGCAGTGAGAACATGGGACTCCGCAGCGAGGCCGCCGCAGCCGATCCTCTCTAGCAAGCGGAGGTTACCTTCCTCCTGACCGGGCACGAGGTGGTGGATAAGCATCGGACAATGGGCGGCAATGGCTTCGTGAACGGTGGCACCACCAGCCTTGCCAACGACGAGGTGGTGATGGGTGAGCAGATAGGGAATGCGGCGGGTCCAGCCCATGATCCGGACGCGGCGCGGATAGGCCTGCTGGAGCTTGCGGGCGGCGGCATGCAGCGGGCTGACATTTTTCCCGAGCACCAGGGTCAGACGCACAGCGGGTGAGGCGTCGAGAATGGCGCGGCCACAGCTAACCACGGCGTGGCGGCGCGCCGTGGGGAAAAACAGCACGCGGAACGGCTCACAGGCATCCACCGGATCGAGCGGTTCGATTCTGGCAAACTCAGGGTTGACGGGAAACCCGGTGTCGATGATGCGTGCGGCGGGTATCCCGCTGCCAATCATGGATTGCCGCGTGGCCGGATCAGTGACCAGCCAGTAATCACTGGGTGCCCGCAGCCACGCGGAGTTGATCTCCATGGAGTCGGTCACCACGGTGAAGACGGGAACTCTTATCCCGGCCTGGCGGAAGATCTTTTCTAACAGATATGGGTAAAGCGGATACGTGCTGACGATGATGGTGGGTTGAAAGTCGGCAATGAGCTTGACGAGCAGGCGCTGGGGCTTGCGCGACATAAAGGAGCCGGTGTGGTTCAAGTCAATGCGGTCAATCGAATTATAGATTTTCTCCCAGACGTGCGGGAGATAATCGGTGGCAAAGCGATAGAGCCGGCTGAGGATCCGGGTGACCCAGGGGGTGGCGAGCAGGCAGGGGTCGGAGACTTGGGTCTCAGCGCCGGCGCCGGTGAGGGCTAAGGCGAGGTTTCTCGCGGCGCTGTTGTGGCCTTCGCCGAAGGCAGCGGTGACGATGAGCAGACGCGCGGGATTGGACATGGCGGGGTTCTCGGAGGGGACTTTAGGATGATTGTGACATTGCGTCGATGGTCATTTTGGGTTATTAGTCCCGCCGACCATGGCACGAGGGAAAAAACCGATGGAATTGAGGCCAGTGGATGACGATCCGGTGCCTAAGTTGGAGATGATCCGCTTGGGCGACGGGCCACAACCGGTGCGGCTGGTGCCTGAGAATCCGGTGCCCCGCCAAAAACCCGTGGAGCGCTTGGAAATCCCTGCGGTGGAGGCCCCCATGGAAAGTCGCCGGACCCACGAACCGGGGCCGGAAGTGCTGCTAGAGCTGGACCTGGCGGGGCCGGTCACGGGTGAGGAGACATGGGGGGGAATCCCGGCCCGGCGCGAGCCGTTGCCATGGGGGTGGTTTGCCTTGCTGGGCCTGCTGCTGACCTGGGCCGTCATTTGGTCGGTCAGCCATGTCCGGCAAGCGGAGCCGCTGCTGGCCGAGGCCCACCAGCTAGCGGTGGATTCGGCCCATGAATCAGCGGCGAGTGATCTGACGATGACGCAGTTGCTCAAACGCATCGAGACCACGGTGAAAACCTTTTGTGAAGCGACCTCGATTGAGGCGATGCAACCGTTAGTGCGCGATCCCGAGCGCGTCCGCCCCCTGATGGAGCAATACTACGGCCAACATCCACTACACCCGCTGGGCTGCGGCTGGGTCAATAATATCCGCAACACCGTGTTGGATAACACCGACAAATTTTGGGAGCTATCCGCGGTGCTTGGCGATGGCCAAACTCAAGTTTTTTTGCTAGAAGAGACGCCGGATGGGAGCCTGCGGGTCGATTGGGAGTCAGTGGTGACATACCAACCGATGAAATGGGACGACTACGCGCTGCAACGACCTGCGGGCACGACGCTGGATTTCCGGGTGCTGGTGGATGATGACCATTTCTTCAGCCATGAGTTCAGGGATACCAACCGCTGGACATCGTTCCGCTTGACGGCACCCGGCGGCGAGGAAACGCTCTTCGGGTATGCGCTGCGCGATGGGCCGGTGGCCACCGCCTTACGGGAACTCCTCCAGAAAAACGCGGCACCCCAGACCCCCGCAATTTTGCGGCTAAAATTGCCACCCGGCATGCTCTCGCGGCGCGGCGTGGTCATCGACAAGGTGCTGAGCTCACGGTGGATATATGTGACCCCTCCGGATTTTGACCCTTGATTTCCAAGTCTGATGGTGTCAGAGTTGGCGCGTTGAGCCAACAAACCCAACCCGACGAAGGAGTCCGCAGCGCCGGGCCAAGTGCCAGCTATCTGCCGGTGGTGACCGGGGTTGGCGTGTTTCTCGCGTATCAATACGCGGCGGCGCTCTGGCACCTGGCACATCAGGCAGGGGGCATGGAAAACAAGTTCAGCGTGCTGGCGCGTGACGAGCATCTTGGGTTTCTCATCGGGCAAAACCTGCAAATGCTGCTGGCCTATGCCATTGTGGCCTTAATCGGCGCGTATTTATTGCAGCCGTGGGTGGCGTGGTGGAGCGCCCGCTCGACCTACCGGAGCTTTGGGGTGATCGCCTTACGCGGCTTGCTGCTGAGCACCATCGTGCATGGCTACTGCACGCTGCGCCTGGTGGACACCCGACCGTATTTTCTCAACGAGGAGAGTTTTGCGAACTGGTATTTCCGCGGGTTGGAGATGCTGCCGGCGGCGGCCAAGCCTGTGGTGTTTCAAGGTCTGTTCAGTGTGCTGCCAATGCTGGTGATTGCCGCCGCGCTCCTCTGGCAAGTCCAGCGGCGCGGCCGCAAGGGGTGGCAGGTAGCGGGCGTGCTAGTGGTGGCGGGCGTGGGCTGCGGGATGGTGCTGCGCCAACCTGGTGGATCCGCCGGCGCGATGACTAAAAGCAACCGGCCTAACATTCTGATCCTTGCCTCGGATTCCTTGCGCGGCGACAAACTCGGCTGCGCCGGTTACCGACCGGCGCGTGGCGCGGGCGCGGCGACCGCCGGGGTTTCGCCGCAGATTGACGTGCTGGCGGCGCGCTCGATCCGATTTGAGCGCTGCTATGCGCCGATTGCCTCGACCATGGAGTCGGGCGTTTCGCTGATGGCCTCCCAATACCCGCAGACCCACGGGATCCGGCAAATGTATCCGGACCGCAAAACCGTGGATACCACGACCCAGCAGGTGCTGCCCATGGCCAAGATCCTCCGTGAAAACGGCTACGATACCGCCGTCATCGGCGATTGGTGTGCCGGCTATTATGAAGTGGTGCCGCTCGGCTTTGAGGACATCTCGGTGTCCACCTTTGACAACTTCAAAATCTACATGAGCCAAGCGGTGGTCATGGCGCATTTTGTGGTGCCGTTGTATTTCGACAATGCGCTGGGTTACCGGTTATTCCCGCAGCTCAAGTCGTTCGCCCAGTTTGTCACGCCGGAAGTGGTCACCGGGCGGGTGGAAGAACGGCTGGCCAAAGCCGCCACGTCAGCGCGGCCGTTTTTCTGGCATGTGTTTTTTTCCTGTAACCATCTGCCGTATCGCAGCCAGGAACCATATTGCAGCCTCTTCAGCGACCCCGCCTACCGCGGCCGCAACAAAAATGGCGTGGATTTCGATATCGATGCCTTCATCGGCGGCACCGACCTGGAATCCAAATGGAACGCCCTGGCGCCGCCCGAGGTAGCCCAAATCCGCGCGCTCTACGACGGCTGCACCCGGCAGTTCGACGCTTGCGTGGGCCGGGTGCTGGCGGCGCTCAAGCGCGACGGGTTGGAGGACAACACGATTGTCATCATCACCGGCGATCACGGTGACGACCTCTATGAACCGGGGG